>CACIUL010000009.1 GCA_902589825.1 uncultured Verrucomicrobiota bacterium | reverse complement strand
GCAGAGTCCGGTTCAAAACGTCCTTTCCACCACGACGTTCATTGCTGACTATCTCAGTGCCTTCTATACTGATAAGCGGCGTGGCGTTACCCAGCTTGCGCAATTGCTTTGCCTTCTTGTCAGTAATCATTTGACCGTTGGTGAAGACTTGGAAATAACAGTCGGGATGCTGCGCAATGAGATCAATGAGCTCAGGATGCATGAACGGCTCACCGCCAAGCAGGCCGAAAAAACGATTACCGTTCTCGCGAGCATCATTGATAATCCTGTTAAGCCCATCGAGTGAAATTGCTTCCCTTGGCTTATCAACGTCAACCCAGCATCCCTGGCACCTAAGATTACAGCTGTTAAGGATGGATATATAGAGGAACGGCGGAAAAAACTCACCACGCTTCATGCGCTTCTTGAACTTAATAACGCTTCTGGCGGTTCCAAAACCCAGGTTAAAGATCGCCTTTTTCAGGCAACCGGGATCAGCACTCTTGATCGTCCTGTAAAGAAATTGCGGAATAATCATGGGCACACCTCCGGTTGTTCCTCGGTTACACGAAATGTTGGCACCGGTTGACCCGGGCGAAAATGTTCCATCTGCTCAATCTTGTAATCAAGAGCGAATTCAACTCCGAGCACGTTTCTTATTGCATTCTCCGAAGCGCTACGGAGAAGATCGGGATCTGACTCAGCCCTCATGTTGAGAAGAATTTCACCACTTTCAAGAGGCTCGCTCAGGCGGTGAGAGAATTCAGGCTCCTCTCCGCCCCTGACCAGACTTAAGGCAGCCATTTCGTAGGGGTCACCAGGTGGAGTGATGGTCATTTTCATATGGGCTACCTCAGCACCCGACCGGTAAACACTCTGGCCAAGTGAACCTGCCAGTTGTCCCAGAAGTCGGTTACCATCAATTTCATTTCCCCCACTGAAGGACAGGGAGCAATTAAGCCACCCGAGGAGACTTTCCCCCTTTCCATAAAGGCTGTAGTCAACATCCATGATCCTGCTGCTGGTAATTTCACTATCATAAACAGCATCAAACCAATCCTCAAGACCCAAACCGCTCCTGGCAGAGACATTAAAAACCCTTGCATCAGGGAACCTTGTGGTCAGCAAGTCATTTAACCGGTCAATTTCCTGCTTATCAATCAGGTCAACCTTGTTAACGATGATCATTTCAGCTTCCTCAAGTTGCTTTAGGTATATATAAATAACATTAGGAGAGAATTTACTGCCCGTGCCATCAACATCAAGGATTCGCAATGCCCTTACCGGATCGACAACAACGCTCATTGCCGCAACACGATAACTATCACCATAGATATTTTGCAGCGGCAAGCCCACAGTGGCAACCAGATCGGTGCAACTGCCAACCGGCTCAGCAAGGAAAACATCCGGCCGGTCCTTTTCAGTAAGCACCTTGGCGGCATCAACAAGCGAATTAAAACGGCAGCAAAAACAGCCACCGGAAATCTCCTCAGAAGGAAATTCCTCAGAGCGCACCAATGCCGTATCCACGAGCCCCGCTCCCTGGTCATTTGTGATCAAGCCCACGCGCAAGCCTTTGTTGACGAGGTGCCTGGCAAATTGAAGGATGGATGTGGTCTTTCCGGCACCAAGAAACCCGCCAATCATAATGTAAAGGGATTGACTCATTGCGTAGGAGAAACAGGGCGTATTTTCACATCGTCAAATTCAACCTCACGACCTGAGTATGCCGTCCCCCATAAGGATGCCTTGCCCTGACCAGGAGACCCCTTGTGAACTAGGGAAACCGTTGCGCCGATTGGCTGTTTCTCACCCTCATTCCAGACACGGCCTTCAACGCTCCAGCTTTCACCTTTCGGGACAATATCAAGCTTCAAGAAGGTCCACTGGTCGGATTGCCACTTATATGGCATCGATTTGACGGATTCCTCATTCTTGACCAGTTCAACGACCCCCTTCGAGGGCACAACACGCAACCGATAACCGGATATGCCATGCAGTCCGATACCAAAGCGGGGATAGCTGCGGCGCTTTTTATAACTTCGAATTTTGGCATATAATGATGCACCGGACTTCAAGGAAGGCCCAAGCAAAACCGCATTCTCGGAAAGCGGCTCCTTCGACATCACTAGGTATTGCTGATCATCGCTCCCCTTTTGAACCTTGAATACGCCATCAATTTCCATGATTCCTTCCGGTAACGCACCGGCCTCAGCCTTCTGGAAGTCATTGCTATATGGCAATTGGAGTTTCGGTTTTTTTTGCGCATGAAGTGAGCTCAGCGCAAGCACGGGCAGGAAAATTAGAATTCTGGGCATTAGTCTTTATTCTTTAGTGATAGATTCTCGAAATGAGCCACGAAGAGCAAGGCTGGAGGCAAGTAGGCAAAAAAACACGCCTCCAACACTTATCAAAGCACTTATGAAGAGAATACCCACAAGAGGGACCGCAGTCGAACCGTCAAGGAGGTTGGGTGAAATGGTAAGCAGTGAGGCAATTAACCCAATAATAACACCCCCCAACAGAAGCGTGGAATGCTCCGATAACAACATCTTTATCAATGACTTGTTACGAAAACCGATAGCCTTCATGACTGCCAGTTCACCTCTTCGCTCGATCACGTTACGAGCAATAAGTATTCCCACTCCCACCGTTCCAAGCAGTGTTCCAAGTCCACCAAGAACAGTAAAAATAGTAATATAGGTATTTTGAACCCGGGAATAGGCAGCGAGGCGCCCAGCAGTTGATTCCAGGGACATTCCCTGCCTTTGTAGGGATTTCATCACTTCGGCGGAGATATCGTCAGGGGGCGTATTGCCCGCTGCATCAACAAGAAAAAGCTGGTAACCTCCTGAATCTGGAAAAATTCGCTTGAAGGCATCATCTGAGATCAAGAGATTTCCTTGCATTACGGAATTCTCAAGAAGCCCCACAATTTTCAACTCCACTTCCCCCCCGCGCCCATCGGGATAAAAGAAACTTGATCCAAGGTTTTTTTTCAATGACCACATAACTGATGCCTTATCACCAATGACAGGTATCGGAGCAGTATCGTCATTTGAAACGAGCAAATCCCATGGGGATCCAGCTGGATCGAAAGGCTCAGAAGATGCAAAACGGAAAGCTTTACGACTGGACAACTCTCGAGGATCTACGCCGACTATTCTGGGACGGGTTGTATGACTCAAGTTCAAGCAACTTGCCTCCTCCCCCCCCTTTCCTACACGCATCTGGACAAAAGCCAGCTCTTGATTACTGAAATCCTCAAGGCCGAACTTATCGCGGACCTTCATGTTGTTTAAATCCTCATACACGGGAAGACTCGTCGTGCCCACGAAATGAAATCCGCCGGTTCCACTCTCCCTGCCCTCCGTTGAGGATTCATCAGACAAGCGGAAGGCATTTACTGCCGAAACCAGGAAAACTCCCCCGGAGACCATTCCGACAACAGAAAGAGAACGTCCCTTTTTCCTCAAAATGTTACTGCAGGCCAGACCTCCAAGCGTGAACGCTCTACGGCGCTGCCCCCTTTCCCGACCGACGACCAAAAGAAAAACACCAATGCCGGAAAGCAGCATGAGAAACCCGGCCCCAAAGAACGTGCCGGCAAGTTTCTCACCTTCCAGCCCCAATCCCAACCAGACCAACCCGCCGGCGCAACAGGCACAACAAAAAATACTCACGCAAAGGAAGATCTTCCGGCGCGGTGAATCCATTTCGCCAATTGCCACTGAATCATTAGCAAGAAGTGAACGCGGAAGCCTCGATGCAAGTTTTCTCCCCGCTATATAGATACTGGCCAGAGCAACGATGAAAATGACGCCAGCACCTGAAAAAATAGAGGCCGCTCTCGCATAAAAAGCAAACTCAACACCAGCTGCAGCATCCTTCCAAACGCCACTCAATCCAATAAGGGCAAGCTTTGTATAGCCAACTCCCCCAAATGCACCAATAATGGCTCCTGCCAGGCAGACTACTGTCGCCTCATAAAGGAATAACCGGTGTATCAAGCGCGGAGTAAAGCCAATGGCGCCAAGAAGTCCAATCTGCGTGGATCTAGACTCCATTCCGAAAACGCACAGCAATGCAACCAGCATGATGGCGGAAATAACAAGGAAGCCGCTCAGTGACGCAAAGAGCATTCCGAAATCAAGTGCTCCCTCAACGGCATCACGTGTTTCAGTAGAAACCTCACGCACACTGATTCCAAGTTCGCTCAGCTTAAGTCTGCTGCGCAACACGGAAACCAGGGCATCCTCATCAATCCCACTTTGCCCGAGGTGAATTCCCGTGACTTTGCCAAACCGATTACCCCACAATTGCTGGGCCTGTGACAAAGAAACAAATGCCTTCGGGCTCGCCTTGTATTTATCCCAGAAAAGTTCGTCCGAGTCACGGATCTTGCTGGTGTTGATTGGCAGGCCGCTTTCCCATGTTGCAAGACTCTGAGCCGTTTCAAGGCCGGGGAATTCCGGCACCCAGCCATCCGTAAGGACCTTCGCGTCGCGGTTGATAACCCCGGATACGATAAAAGATACACTGTCGCCGGGATCAGGCTCTCCGGAAGGTGACTTGCCGTCGCCAACAACGAGAAACTCACGTGAGTTGTCCACGGCGAAAAAAGAAATACCGACACTATCTTCAGCTACCAGGGAGAGTCCTCCATCCTTGGGCGCCAGCCCAAGCCAGTCATTCACGATGATTTCACCGGGACCTGGGACATCGACTCCCAATCTGCTGGCCCCGGTTGCACCAATCCCGACAATTACTGAATAGGGAACCCGGAATTCATCGTGATAAAAGTCGTTTACAAGGTAGGTCAAAATGCCCTCGGACCCCGGGCAGCCTGCAAGGACAGCCCGTTGAACTTCATGACTGATAAAAACCCGGTCACTGAAAAGCGCCGACCGTGAATCAGTTAGTCGCTTCAAGGAAAGCTCAACGTCAGCCAATGACCAATTCCCTTCGAGAACAGGCTGAATATTCTCATCAGCAGTCGAAAGCACAAGGTTTACCCGACCCGCTTTATCAAGCTTATCCTGCAACAATTGAAGCGGAACAAAAACATTGAGTGCATCTGTTTGCCCGGAACTCAGGCTGAATTTTCCCAAATTCTGCGCATCAATAATGTGCGTAACAGGCCCATTAATGGAAACAATTTCCTCGGTCTCACCAGAAAGTGGAGCTTCCCGTGATACACGCCCTGGCATCTCCATGCGGGCAATGACAGGAGCACCGGGAGTCAACTTAAGGCGATCAGCAAGAGGTTCGCCCAATGCCAGATATTCGTCTCCGGGAACATCCATTCCCGCAAGCTTCCAGAAGGCATCAGTAACCCCATATACCCGCACCCCATTAACGCGCACCCTCTTGTCAGGAGTACTGATGACCCCGGGAGTAACCAATGCTGCAGCGGTCACTTTGCCTGGCAAGGCGACGGCTACTCGCTCAACAAGAGACTGGGTAATGAAGCGCTCACCGGTCAATATCGCCTGGTTTACGGGCCCGACCCTCAAACCAGCATTATTGCGAAGCGTCTGTTTAACAGAATCACCAACAAGTAGAGAGCCGGTCAATATCGCAGAGGCCGTAAAAACGCCAAGAAAAAGGCAAAAGGAAAGCCTCCAATAATGACGCAGTCCATCTAGTGCCAGCCTGATCATTACTAACGCAATTCGTGCAACTCTCCCGACTGGATGGTCAGTTTCCTGCCCATTTTTGCAGCAAGATCATCATTATGTGTCACCACAACAAGCGATATCCCCTCTCTTTCATTCAAATCGAGCAACAGCTCGGCAAGTTCATCCGCATTACCTGCGTCAAGGGCACCGGTAGGCTCATCGGCCAGTAGCAAGGATGGTTTATTAATAAGCGCCCGGACAACAGCTGCGCGTTGACGCTCACCACCTGAGAGCTGACCTGGAAATTGGTTGGCGTGATCACCAATCCCAACCTGTGACAAGAGATCAAGCGCCCTGGACTCTACCTGTTGGGGATCTGCCTTTTCAGGTAACGCCAGCGAAGGCAGCTTCACATTCTCAAGGACTGTCGCCTGTGGGAGAAGATGATGTGACTGGAAAACAAAACCAATGTCTGACGCTCGCATTGAAGCCGAGGCTTTGGCCGATAACTTTGACGTGTCCTGCCCATTAATGAAGATAGAACCTGAATCGGGCACGTCGAGAATACCCATCAGGTTTAACAAGGTGCTCTTTCCGCAACCCGAATGACCGACGACAGAGAGACTTTCCCCTGACTTGACCGAAAGAGAAACATTTTCAAGCACGCGCCTCTTGCCGCCATCATTGCCGTCACGAAAGCTCTTACTTACACTGCTTAACTCTACTATCATTGTCTCAACCATCTTTGGGCCTTGAATTCGCTGACCGGGAGACTTCCCGGGGAGGCAATCTCAACCGGCAGGCGAAGGGCAAATGTATTTCGAAGTGACTCACTGACAGCTGAAATCGTTTCCTCAATTGAGGAGCATTGTCCAAGTTCCACAAATACAGTAACTTCATGCATGGAACGCTCAGAAGTAATAACCACTTGGTAATTCTCCACTTCTGGAAATCGGCAAAGAACGGAATCAACCGCCGCCGGGTAAAGGTTAACCCCGCGAACCACAACCATGTCATCTATTCTCCCAAGGATACCACCCTCAAATCCGAGAACCTGACTGCCCTCAATTTCATAGTATTTCTTGCGGACCAGATCACCCGTTCGATACCTTAATACAGGACTGTCCTGCCTGCGCAAAGTCGTTAACACAAGTTCCCCCCTTTGACCCTCAGCAACCTCTTTACCGCTTTCTGGATCAATAACCTCACCATAATGAAAACCTGGGAGCAGGCACAAGTTACCAGATGTGCCCGGAAGCTGGGCGGAAACAGGCCCAACTTCAGTCATTCCGTGATGATCAAATACCACCGCATCATTCCAATAACGGGAAATCCTGACGCGAACCTCTTCAACGCTACCTCCGGTTTCCCCGGCTACAATAACCGTTTTGATTCCATGTTCCTGTCCTGAATCCTGCATTAATTGCCCAAGTCTCTGTGCGTAGGTTGGAGTGCAGCATAAGACCGTGGATTCTGTGGCAATGATGTCATCAACGCGCTCACTTGAGCCTGCAGCCCCGCCGGGAAACACCATGCAACCCATCTGGGCAGCAGCCTCAAAGGCTGTCCAGAATCCAATAAAGGGGCCGAATGAAAACGCAAAGTAAATACGATCACGCCCGACAGTGACACCGGCCATCGTGTAGATCTTCTGCCATGCCTCAACCATCGCCCCCCAACCACTATCGGTGTCTGGCCACATAATCCTCTCTCCGGTCGTTCCGCTTGTCCTGCTAACCCGGCTGTATGCCTCTATCGGCTTGCCGAGATTGGAACCAAATGGCGGATTGCCGCGATGGTCCGCCGCAATCTCCTCCTTGGTGGTAAACGGACACTGTTCCCTGAACTCTTGGATTGTCAGAGAATTAAAATCTGTAAAACCAACCTTCTCCAGCTTTTCCAGGTAAAATGGATTGCCCGATTCGACCACCGCATTGAGAAGACTCCTTAACAGGGGAAGTGCTGCATCATCGTCCATTCTATGCAGGATTAATCACTTTGAACGTCACGATCTCCGGCACCCGTGCTTTCCATTGAGCCTGCACCCAGCGCTTGAGCCGCAGTCACTTCCACTGCCGGCTTCTTTGCCGGCCCGGGCTTCTTTAATGTGACCAGGAAGCCGCCTAAAACGGCCATGCCGATACCAAGCCAAAATAATGGCGAAACCGACCCCCAACCATCGCCCGGCGGATGCATCGCAATGGCAACAAGGGCATTCACAACTGGGGCACCGGCAAATATAATTGACATCACGACGGCGGGGTGACCCTTGGCACCAAAGGCAAGCAAAACCCCGAATGCCCCGATGGCGCCGACAATGCCAGCCACAAATGAATAAGCGGATCCCCTGAAAGACATTTGCCATCCCGCACCGGAAAATATCAGCAAAAGAAGCGGTGCTAGCACAGCCGTTACAAAATACGCCACTCCAACCCAGAGAAAGGCCTTATACCGGCCGAACTCAGGATCCTTCATCCCAAGCGCACCCTCATGGAGAAGGATTCCATAGATGCCCCATGCTCCAACGGTCATTAATGCGAACAGCAACCAGGTCATATTTTTTTGGTTTTCAGTATGCTTTTTCTGCTGATCTTTCATGCATTTCTAGGCAGTGAATTCAGCCACTATATCAGCCGGAGCCGACTCGATTTTTTTACGCACCACATCAGGCACATCTACCGCTCCCATGACGCCATCAAGAAAGCGAACGCAAATCACAACAACTTTGCCAACTGCCGCAACGACAGGATCTTTGCCATCACTGTCCAGTTGAAGAAACCGAAAGTGGTATTCAATCGTCTTATCGGCAACATTGGCCACGATCAACTCAATATCCACCTCATCCTCAAAACGGAGCGGGCTCCGATAATCACACGAAGCATGAATTCTCGGCCAACCAACCCAACCGCCCTCACCGTCATCCATCTTGTGGACGGATTCACTTAACGAACGGTAAAAGGCGTGCTCACAGTCTTCCATATAGGGAAAGAAACATGCAAAATGAACAATCCCCGCCAAGTCAGTTTCTGAAAAAGCAACTCTCCGCCGCTGTACAAATTGATAAGCCATATAGAGGTTCCCTCAAGGTTACGGAAAGAACGTTTATTATTGTAGCAACTAAAATGGCCCTGTCATCAGGGTTAAGGACAAAAACGACGCCGTCAATTCGGGCAAATATAAATCATGCGAGAACCTTGCCGTGATCAAGCCTCTCCGGCAGGGAGGCAAAATTTGAAACGGCTTGGAATAACTTGTCAAAATCCGTTGATAGATTGCCGATTAAACAGTCAGTCAGATCTGCGCGAACATCAGGATGCTCCTTGATCAGGTCGGCAAAACTGAAACCCTGATCATAAAATGCGTAGACTAATGCTCGCATCGACTCGATACCATCACACAATTGGCTTCCATATTCGCTAAACTGCGAAGCCTGATAATCATTGTTGGCGATCGCATTGTGAACGGCATCAGCAGCCATTTCACCGCTTTTCAGAGCAAGAAACACACCAGAAGAAAAAACCGGGTCCAGGAAGGCAAAGGCATCCCCGGCAAGAAGAAGACCGTCAGAAGCACAAAACTCTGAACGATATGAATACTCGCCCGTTGTCCAATACCGGCCAAACTGCCTGCCTTGCTTAAGGTGCTCGGCAATCCAGACATTGTTTTTAATCTCTTCAGAAATAATCTTTTCCGGATCTCTGGAATTTCGGTAGAGGTAATCCCTCTCGGCGACGACGCCCAAGCTGACAATGTCGCCGGCAAGCGGGATATACCAAAACCAGCCCTTATCAGGAATGTAGGCAACGGTGGTTGAGCCTGCATCAAGCCCGGGATCCCGCTTGGCTCCCTTGAAATAGGTCCAAACCGCAATTTTATTGAGAACAGGATCTCTCTTCCTCCATTTCTTCTTGGCCTGGACCAGAGAGTCACGCCCAGAGGCATCGATGACCATTGGGGCAGCGATCTCATGCAATGAACCATCCTCCCCCATCGCACGCACACCACAGGCAGCCCCATCATGCTCGATAAGTGACTTTGCTGAAGTCAACTCATATACCGTTGCGCCGTTATCACGTGCCCGCTCAAGTATAAGGCTGTCGAACTGGCTTCTCAACACCTGCCAGGTTGTCGATGAAGGATGATCATAATGTTGAAAGAAATAAAAGGGACGTGACTGTTTGCCATCCTGGGTAACAAACTGAACACTGAACTTCTGGGTAAATCCCAAGTTGTCCATTTCATCGACAAGGCCCAATCGATCCAGGGTGTGGTAGCAAAAAGGCATCAAAGACTCACCGACGTGGTATCTGGGAAACTTGGTCTTCTCAAGGACAACCACATCATGCCCCTTCTCGGCGAGAAGGGCAGCGGCGGTGGCACCGGCAGGACCTCCACCGATGACGATGACATCAGCTCGGCTCTTCATCATATTGAAGGGAATCTTACAGGGATCATGGCAATTGTATTATACGCTATAAAGCTGGGACACAGATTCACTAAACGACAACCTTTTTCAGAGTTCTCACCGAAACTTTCATGTGTTTAATAAAGGAAGCACCTCGACAATATCAGCCAGGGAAAATCCCTCAGGATCAGTCAGTTCATTGCACCTTCCATACAAACCCGTATGGCACTCCACTTGTAGCGCATCGCCAATGAGTTGATCGGCATTAATACGAAAATAACCCTTAGGGCTACTACAAAATTCAACTTCATACTTCTCGAGCAATCCTCCAAAGGGGGCTTCCTTGGCAATCACAGCATCCCTCATCGGACGTTCAAGCTTGTTCAGGTGAATTCCAATCGCGCCGAACTCAACCGGCATGCCATTATCTGCCCTTTCAAGCACAACCATCCGGATCATGTAATCCTCACTCTGCTCAGAGCTCAGCACATTGAGTGACAAGTCAACTCCATGGAAACGGGTCAACGTCGAGGTCATGTCCAGATCATGCACGAGAAGACTGTTTTGCGGTTGAGGGACCTCCCCGGAATCAAGGAATTCAACCAGGGGAAAATCACAATCCTGCTGCGCGTAAAAATAATGAAGGGGCAACAGCAATGACAACAGATGCTCTGCCGGGGACTCATGCATAGCGGGCATTCTGGTGGTCATTGAGGAAGAACTCATGAAGCAACCTGTCCACTTGCAATAAGCCGTCCCTGGTCATGACAATTTCTGAACCGTCGAACTTGAGGAATCCCTCATCCTGAAGCTGAGAAATTGGCCTTGAGAACAGGGCTGATACATCAGCATTGAATTTATCATTAAAGTAATTCATGTCCGCACGGCCAATCTTTAACTGAAGAATGAATTCACGGATCAGGCTCTCCTCATCATCAATTCCATAGGCCCGGTAAATGGGCAGCTCACTGTCAGTAACGCGGTTCAGGTATGCGCCTATGTCATGTTCATTCTGAACATGCACACCTCCAAGGTGACCAAAAGAAGCAACGCCCGCACCAATCATGTCGGCACCTCCCCACAGCGCGTCACGATAGACAAACTTTGTCTTATCAGGATCTTTCACCACTGTGTAGGCACTTGTGACCGTGTAACCGGCAGAGACAAAGGCATCAAATGCCTCGCTCACCCAACGACGTTTTGTGGGCCAATCGGCGACGGGAGCTGACACCTTCCCGCTTTTTTGCATCTCTTTGTAAATCCCGGTATTATAAGGAATTTCCATTTGGTAAATGGTGACACAGTCCGGCTCAAGGCCGATCGCCTTCTCTACACAGCGATCCCAATTCTCATCGGTCTCATCAATCATACCGGCTATTAAGTCGATATTAATCTGAGGAAACCCAATCGAGCGGGCATGACTGTAAGCGCGATCAATTTCACCGGACCTATGTGCACGTCCATTTAATTCCAGGATATGATCGTCAAAATTCTCAACCCCGAGGCTTAAACGCGTCACCCCAAGGGAACGAATCTGGTCCAGTTTTTTTTCCGTCAGCGTTCCCGGTTCGCACTCGAAGGCCACTTCCTCTGCATCATCCCAGGGAAATACAGCCTTCATCCTGCTGGTTAAGTCCTCAAGTTGAGAGACGGAAAGGTAGGAAGGCGTGCCGCCCCCGAAGTAAATAAACTTTGGCCTTCTTCCTGCGAGGTATGGCATTGAGCCATACATCTCAATTTCACGAATGCCTGCGTCAATATATGCGCGAATCTCAGCCGCATTTTTGTCTGTATAAACGCGAAAATAACAGAAATGACAACGCTTCCGGCAGAAAGGGATGTGGAAATATATTCCAAGCGGATAATCATCCGGGCGCTCTCCAGCCAGTACCTGATGTGCCTGTTGGACCTTTTCCGGTGACCAGAATGAGTAGGGCGGGTAGTTGGATATAAAATAATTACCAACCTCTGTTTGCTCATTTCCTCCCGAACTTGGCAGGCTTGGTGAAATTGTCTCTGACATTACCAATTAAGGAATATTATTTTTTCCCGGAAAAAGCGTAGACCTTACCATCATCACAGCCAATCACCAGTTTTCCCGCTGATATCGCCGGGGAGGACCGAATGGAATCACCGACATCGTAACTCCAAACCTCCTTCCCGGTATTTGCATTAACGGCATAAACATTGCCGTCACCGGAACCCACGAAAACCAAATCGCCTGACACAACAGGAGAACTCTCAATTCCAGAACCCGTCTTGAACTCCCATTTTCCCGCCCCGTTACTTTTATTGATTCGATAAAGCCGCTTATCCTTACCTGCACAATAAACCGCATCTGTCGTTACCGCAGGCGATGCAATGAATGGAAAATCCCGCTCGCCGAATTCCCAGGCACGTTTTTTCTCGGAAAGGTTGAATGCCGCGACACGGTTTCCATGATGCGCGACATAGGCGACCCCATCAGAGACCACGATAGAATTGGCGATGTAATTTTCAGCATCCATGGAAACACCTATCTTGCCTGTCTCCGCATCCAGGCAATGGATCCTGGCATCACAACCGCCAAAATAAATGCTTCCCTTATAGACCCCGGCAGCACCGTTAACATAGTTTTCCGTTTCATACTTCCACTTTGGTTTGCCGGTATCAAGATTGACGCAATGCAGGAAATTATCGTAACTGCCAATAAGAACATAATCAGCCGAGTCTTTCCTGCTATGGTAGAGGTTTGCCCCTGCCAAAATCTCTCCATCGGTTTCATACTTCCAGTTCAGCTTTCCGGAAACAGTCTTTAATGACTGAAGAATGCCATCACCTGAACCAAAAACCACTGACCCGCGGTGGATACAAGCCGCCCCCTGTATCGTGTCACCTGCCTTGTAGTCCCACAATACTTTGCCACCACTCAGATCAAGGCAGACAAAACGGCCATCCTCAGCTCCGACAAAAACCCTCCCCCCTGAAATCACCGGTGTCGCCATAACGCTTCTTCCTACTTCAGCAATCCAGTCGAGTTGAAGGGGCGCCTGCAGCTTCTCCTTGGCAATGCCGCTCATGTCAGCACTGCCGCGGAACAGGGGCCAATTAGACAAGGCGTTCGTGTTCATTACCATACACAGCATGACGTGAATCATCACCAAGCAGGACCGTGCATGAATTTTAGCGCATGACATATTGAAACTTAACCCCACGAAGCTATTCTTCAAGTAGTTGCAATTCACATGGATGACTTAAGCCATTTCCCCTCAGAACCTATTCCTGAAGAGTTTTATTCAGAGTATGAAGAGCGCCCATTCCTCACCTGCACAAGGTGCGGGGAAACGCTTTCGGATTTCACAGAAGGCTTTCAGATAGCCAAGGTCTTCAGGCGCAGTGAAGTCGTCTTCGAATATGCCCTCTGCGCCCCATGTCACATTGGAATGATTGATGAATTCTCAATAGAGTCACGCAAGGCACTGGAAGATTATTACAAAAGCAACATGACGCCCGGACTCGGCGCACAACAGTGCGGAATATGCCTACTGGAAAGGGAATCCCTTCCTGTAAATGAGTTTTCACTTGGCGCAGCTTGCCTAGGCAGCCAAATGCTTGAAGCATTCATGATTTGCTCTCCCTGCATGGAAAAGAGCAACCTTCTTGTCTCCAAAAAAACACAGGGAATATGGAATGACTTTATCGACAATAATTTTCCCGGAGTTCCTGACAATGCCATGCCCTGCCCAACAGGAATCAGCATATTTTAATTGCGGATGCTTGCTTATTCCGACGGGAAGACTAAGGTAAAAAAAGCCAGTTCTGGCTGCCCCAAATGGAAAGAGAAGAATATTCAGCTGTGTCCAGAAGCATGCTCTTCCGTGTCCTGGCTGCAATAGCCGCAGCCGCAGCCGTAACATTGTTCGGGAACCACTCCGGATCATTGCTTGGAATCCTGCCCACGTTTTTTCTCGCCCTGATTTTCTTTTTTATTACCACCATCAAGATTTTTCCAAGTTCCGGCGCATGGATGAACAGACGCTTCCGCAATTACAAGAGAACCCGATCGGGACTTCCCTCACTAGAAAGCCCTGACGCTGCGGAGGAAAGGTTCCTCGATGACTATAGAAGAGGGTAATTCGCTCAGAAAAAACCATCCACCCCTGAAAATTGAGCCAGCCAATAAATCCCGCGAATGTGCTCAGGGCGCTTAGGAGCTATCTGAATGACCTTGATAAAGCCGGTTCCGGCGATGTCCTTCTAAGTGACAAGGCTCTCTTAAACCTGAAAAACCTCGAGTCCATCACCCGTTCGCCATCTCATGCTGGAGAAGAAAACGGGCCAGCATCACTCGAAGAAATCAAACAAAGGCTGGAAAGAGTGGAGGGCGTTCCCACTCTGCGGGACAGGATGGTGTTCGCTACCGGCACCCCATTATCCCGGCTTATGTTTGTGGGCGAGGCCCCGGGACAGGAAGAGGAGAAGCAAGGAGAGCCATTTGTTGGCCCGGCAGGAAAACTTCTGACCAGGATCATCGAGACAATGGGCATGCGTCGCGATGAAGTATATATCACTAACATTGTGAAATTCCGCCCCCGCGTTGACGGAGAAAGCCAGGGCACGGCAAACCGAAAGCCAAGCCCGGGTGAAATGAGAACTTTTATTCCCTTTCTCGCTGATGAAATAAACGTCGTGAAGCCCGAATTAATCATTGCTCTTGGCGGCACGGCAATGGCGGGCTTGCTCGGCATTGAGTCCAGCGTAAGCAGCGCCAGGGGCACACTTCACAAATTTAAGGACTGCCCGGTCATTGTCACTTACCACCCGTCTTTTTTACTTAGGAGTGGCTCCAATTCCGATAAGCGCAAACTTTGGGAAGACATGCTTTTTGCTATGGAACACCTCAAGATGCCAATCAGCGAAAAACAAAGGAATTATTTCAGGTCATAAGGCAGTGCCTAGCCCGCCGGATCATCACTGTCAGGAGATTCCGGCACTGCATCTTCTTCATTCGCCTTCTCATCTGATCCATTCTCTTTATCCGGCATACTTGCCTCTTCCTCCTCCTCGACAACAGGCGCAATATCTTGCAGGCGCTCATCACCAGTTAGGGACAAAAGCTTCACGCCTTGTGCATTCCTGCCCGTTACCCGGACTTCGCCAACGCGAATCCTGATACTTTGACCTCCGCTAGTCATTAACATCAGTTGATCATCATCACTTACCGCAGCGGCTCCAACTACAGAGCCCGTCTTCTCGGTGCATTTCATCGTAATGATCCCCTTTCCTCCCCTAGATTGGGCCCTGTAATCCTCAAAAGCAGTGCGCTTACCAATTCCCCGCTCACTGGCAACCAGCATTTTTTTATCATCTGACACAAGGGCCAATCCAACTACAAAATCACCGTCCCCGGGGCGTATGCCATGAACTCCGGCTGTAGCACGCCCCATTGGTCTTGCCTGCTGCTCATTGAAACGCAGGCTTAACCCCTTGCTGGTCACCAGCACAACATCGTCATTGCCGCTTGTAAGCCTGACATCAATAAGCTCATTGCCTTCATCCAGCTTGATCGCAATAATACCATCCTTGCGGAAGTTGCGGAAGTCATGAACTCCGGTCTTCTTGACCCGGCCACTACGTGTGGCAAAAAGAACAAACCCGGCATCCTCGCCAAAAGTAACATCCTCCTCAGATTCATTCACCCGGTACTCAAGCCGAAGCACTGCTGCGATAGATTCCTCAGGCTTAAGATTGAGGACGTTCTTGATGCTTCTCCCACGGGCTGCACGGGAAGCTTCAGGCAACTCATAAACACGCTCAACATAGACCCGGCCAGTGTTCGTAAAGAACATGAGGTAGTCATGCGCCTGCGCCGTAAACAGGTGCTCAACGAAGTCATCATCATCTTCGTTTGCGCTTCTCGTTTCCATGCCCCTTACACCCTTACCCCCTCTGCCCTGGACCCTGTATTCGTTTGTCGCCGTACGCTTAACGTAGCCACGGTGACTTAGCGTCACAATCATCGGCTCGTTGGCAATCAGATCTTCGATGCCTATTTCTCCCTCATCAGGAAGTATCGGGCAACGCCTGGGAGTTGCATGTTTTTCCTTAATCTCCTTCAGCTCATCTTTTATAATACCCAAGACACGCGACTCCTTATCCAGGATATCAAGAAGGTCTTTAATCTCGGCTATAACATCATCATACTCACCCTTGATCTTATCCTGCTCCATTGCAGTGAGCTGATAAAGGCGCAACTCAAGGATCGCATTGACCTGCCGGTCGGTAAACACATAGCGGTCATCCTGAAGGCTGGGTTGATCGCGAATTAGAACACCCAGGCTTTCGGCAACTTCGACACTGAAAGTGTAAGCCTTTATCTTTTGCCTGGCATCATCACGGTTCTTTGATTCCCGAATAATCCGGATAAAGTCATCCAGGTGTCCAAGGGCAAGCAGGAATGCCTCGAGATTCTCGGCACGATCTTCCGCCTTGCCCAAGAGAAAGCGGGTCCGCCGGATAATGACTTCACGGCGATGCTCAATAAACGCGTCAATAGCCTCAATGATTGAAAGCTGCTTTGGGCGCCGTTCATGAATGGCCAGCATGTTTACTCCAAAGGAGGTCTCCATTGCCGTAAGCTTAAACAACTGGTTAACCACAACCTGGGGACGAGCATCTCTCTTCAGAGTGATCTCGATGCATGTTTGCTCATCAGAGAGGTCCCGCATGGCTGATATTTCAGTAATCACTTTTTCCCTCACCAGTTCAGCGATCCGCTGCTGCAAGGTTGCACGGTTCACTCCGTGTGGGACCTGGCGGATCATGATCAGGGAGGCTCCGGTGGAGCTTTCCTCAACCTCCATCACACCACGCATCTTCACACTACCCCGCCCCGTCCTGAAATAGCTGTCTATTCCCTTATATCCCCTGATTTCACAGGCGCCGGCAAAATCAGGTCCCTTGATGTGTTCCTTAATTTCCTCTACCGTGAGTTTTGGATTGTCGATTCTCGCGCAGACCCCGTCAATGACTTCACCCATGTTGTGTGCCGGAACATTCGTTGCCATGCCCACGGCAATACCCGTCCCCCCATTAACAAGGAGGTTCGGAATAGACGCCGGCAAAACCTCCGGCTCGGTGGAGTTGCCATCATAGGTTTCCTGGTGATCAACAGTCCCTTTTTCAAGGTCATTCATCATTGCCGTCCCCATCTGGGTCAGGCGAGCCTCGGTGTAACGCATCGCAGCCGGCGCATCACCCTCAACGGACCCGAAATTCCCCTGCCCGTCTATGAGGGTCTCACGCATCGTCCACGGTTGCGCCATGTTGACCATCGTCGGGTAAATGGCGCCGTCACCATGAGGGTGATATTTACCCATGGTTTCTCCCACAATCCTTGCACACTTAAGGTGCGGCTTACTCTGGGAAAGGGACAGGTCATGATGCATCGCGTAAAGCAGGCGACGCTGGGAAGGCTTGAGCCCGTCACGGGCATCGGGCAGGGCCCTTGAAATAATCACCGACATCGAGTAGTCCAGAAAGGACTTCGACATTTCATCGGCTACATTGATCGGTTTTATCCTATCTTCAGGCATACTTTGGGGTTGTCAGGAAGGCTCTCCCACTTCTCAGACATCAAGGTTTTGAACATTGAGAGCATTATCTTCAATAAATCGTTTTCTGGGCTCCACGACATCGCCCATGAGCACATCAAACATCGTGTCGGCCTGATCCTGGTTGTCATTGTCATAACGAACCCTCAGGAGTTGGCGCGTCGACGGATCCATTGTGGTGGAATACAGTTCCTTGGCATTCATCTCACCAAGTCCCTTGAATCGCTGAATCCGCATTCCCCTGCGCCCTATATCAAGAACTTTGTCCAGGATCTCGAACAGGTTGAATACCGGATCCACTTCCTGTTGATCACCTTCTCCCTCAACAAGCTCATAGATAGGCTTGTCATCGCAATAAAACGGGTCTGTTTGCACTCCAAGTTCGCCCAACCGTTCCATGATCTTGCTGATGGCGGTTGCCTCATGTAGCTCATACTTAATCGCCCGACGCTGAACGCCATCAAATTTTTCCAGATAGCCCTGAGCCTCCTCTTCAGTTATGTCTTCGTTAAACAGGCGCAAATCACGGTTGTCCGATGCATATTCCAGCAACTCCCGCTCTGCAGGGAAATAATTAATTTCTTCTTCATTGCCAGCCCTCACCCTGACCATGTATTCAGGCAGGCCGCCATCCTTGCGGGCATCGAGCAGATCACGGAAGTTGCCGCCGTGTCCCTCCAGGGTTGCCGTATAACGGGTTAGCTGGGAGAGAGAGTCCAGAACCCCCTTCAACAGGTCCTTCTCCACAGATTCTTCCGTGCCGGGCTTACGGAGGCGTAAGTCCTCGGACCCCAGGGCAATGAGAATCTCATTTAGGGCAGCGTCATCAGCAACATACTCTTCCCGCTTCTTTCTGGTAACTTTATATAGTGGCGGCTGCGCAATATAGAGGTATCCAGCCTTTACCAGATCAGGCATGTGCCTGCAGAAGAATGTCAACAGCAGTGTGCGGATATGGGAACCATCGACATCCGCGTCAGTCATGATGACAACTTTATGGTAACGAACCTTGTCCAGATTAAAGACACCCTCCTGGTCAACCTCTCCTCCACTCTCTCCTATGCCTGCGCCAATGGCAGTAATCATCGCCTGGATCTCCTTGTTCTGCAGTGCGCGATGCAGGCGCGCCTTCTCAACATTGATTACCTTGCCGCGCAAGGGGAGGATCGCCTGAGTGACTCGATTCCGTCCCGCCTTGGCGGAACCTCCTGCAGAATCACCCTCAACAATAAATAGCTCTGACTTAGCGGGGTCACGCTCTGAGCAATCAGCAAGTTTCCCCGGCAGACCACCACCTGATAAAACCGATTTGCGAACCGTTTCCCTTGCCTTTCTGGCAGCCTCCCTTGCCCTCGCCGCGTTTACCGCCTTTTCAATAATCATCTTTGCCACCTGGGGATTCTCATCAAAATAGGACTGCAGCCCCTCATAAACGATGGAACCAACCACTCCCTCAATTTCCGTATTCACCAGTTTGTCCTTCGTCTGTGAACTGAATCGCGGATTGGGCATCTTCACGCTGATCACACAAACAATTCCTTCCCGGACATCGTCACCGGAAAGCGCAGGATCCTTTTCTTTAAGGAGCTTGTTACCTTTGGCGTATTGATTGATTGCCCTCGTCAGTGCCCCACGAAATCCCGTCAAATGAGTTCCCCCATCAGCTGTCGGTATCGAGTTTGCATAGCTAAGGATATGGTCGTTGTAGCTATCGTTGTACTGAAACACAACATCTGCAAAGACGTCGTCCTCAGTCACCTTTCCATCATACTCAACCTCGACCTTTCTCTTTCCCTTCACCACAACAGGATCAGGATGAGCAAGTGATTTGTTGGCACCAAGCTGTAGAACAAATTCCTCGATGCCCTTCGAGTAGAAAAACGTCTCGGCCGCTTCAGACTCAGGCCTTTCATCAACCAGCTCAATGGTCAAGCCAGGGTTAAGGAAAGCCAGTTCGCGCATCCTCTTGCCCAATCGGTCAAACTCAAACTCTGTCGTGTCCGTAAAGATTGTGGCATCAGGGAAAAAGGTGATCTCGGTACCGGTTGGCTCACTGGGCACATCACCAATTACCTCAAGCGGCTTTGTCGTTTTGCCACGCTCAAACGTGATCGAGTGCAGCTTCCCCCCCCCGCTTGACCTCGGCACGAAACCAGTCAGACAAGGCATTGACACACTTTGCGCCGACTCCGTGAAGGCCACCGGAATACTTGTAGGCACCCTGGCCAAACTTGCCTCCTGCATGAAGATTGGTAAGCACCAACTCAATGGCTGGAACCTTGAATTTGGGATGCATGTCAACGGGAATGCCGCGGCCATTGTCTGCAATGGAAACTGAGCCATCTACGTGCACAGACACCTGTATCGTGTCACAAAATCCCGCAAGGTGCTCATCGATGGAGTTATCGAGGACCTCAAAAACGCAATGATGCAACCCCCTGACATCAGGATCCCCGATATACATCCCCGGGCGCTTGCGCACTGCCTCCAGACCTTCCAGCTTATCAATTTGAGCGGCATCGTAGCTTTGTCCGCCCTCGACCTGCATTTCATCAGGGTTCAGTTCTTCAGCATCATTTTCAGACATAAAATCGGCATTAATCAATTCCTGTGCAGATCTCGAAAGCCCACCCTCGAATGGCTGCCGGGAAATTGTTAATACACTAAAGAGAGCTACAACACTTAAGCAACTTATTGAGTGGATATTGGGGATTTTTTTTTAATGAAAATAAGTTTTTCATGTTGCTCATGTTAAGCAGGTTACACCCATTGTGTTTTTCGGATTATTTGAATGCGATCAAAGATTACGAAAAGGAGAAATTTTACGGGTCAAAACTGTTTTTTTGACACGGTTTTTACCCTTATTTCTGAACCGCTGCATAGCTGTTAATGAAGTTTACAAGGCAAGTATCAATGGGACTAACAAGACAGGCGTCTTCGCGCTAACTCACCATGTAATTAAAAGGGTCAAACCAATCAATGATCTGAGTCTTGCACCACACAGAGTTGGGTATACCATCATAATGGATGGCATTAGAGACAATTGCGCAACCCGGTAAATACTTGAGCCTTCAGGATGAAATTCTCGACCTGAAGGCACAGCGCAACGCCATCATCCTTGTACACAACTATCAGGTAGGCGAAATTCAGGATATCGCCGATTACGTTGGAGACTCCCTTGGCCTCGCCTACCGGGCACGAGAAACCGAGGCGACCGTGATTGCTTTTTGCGGGGTGCACTTCATGGCGGAAACCGCCAAGATTATTAACCCTGAGAAAACGGTGGTCCTGCCGGACAAGGACGCGGGGTGCTCTCTTGAATCATCCTGCCCCGGAAAAGAACTTGCTTCATACCTTGAGGAGAACTCGGCAAAAAATTATTATGTGATTGCCTACATCAACTGCAGCGCAGAAGTAAAGGCATTGTCTGACTGCATCTGCACCAGCGGCAACGCAGTAAAGATAGTTGAATCCGCTCCCGAGGACAGACCGATCCTTTTTGTTCCCGACCAAAACCTTGGAGCATGGGTAATGGAACAAACAGGTCGTAAAATGGACCTTTGGCAGGGGTCATGTTACGTTCACATCGAGTTTACAAGGGACAGTATTGCGCGAATCCGTGATGAACACCCTCAAGCCGAGGTCATTGCTCATCCGGAATGTACCTACGCCGTTAGAATGTTGGCCGATGTAGTGTGCTCAACAGAAAAAATGGTTGATCATGCCAAGGAATCCTCCGCCCAACAATTCATTATTGTCACTGAAGGAGGCATGCTTCACAGGCTTAACAAGGAAGTCCCCGGAAAGAAATTCATTGGCGGTCCCACGGAAAACTGTGCATGCGCTGAATGCCGATACATGAAGATGAACACGCTGGAGAAACTCCGCAATTGTCTTCGCGACCTCAGCCCTGAAGTTACCATGGCGGAAGAAACAAGGGTTAAAGCCGAGGCCCCAATCCTCAGGATGCTGGAGCTAAGCCGTTAAGGGGCTAAGCAGGATTTTTTCCGCCACATCCAGAGCAGCAATGCGCCGAGAGCTGCCAACAAGCAATCTATGGCAAGCTGGACCTCTATCGTTGTCCTGATACCCAGACATCCGCATTCGGTATCTATGCCCCTGACCAAAAGTGATATCAGCGATCCCATGAAAACCGTCAGAGCGCCACAGAGGAGAATAATACAACCCGGGTAGAGAATCCGTAATATAACCGCACTTCCGGCAATAATCTCGAGTGGAGGGATGCTCATTGCCGCCCAGGCAACATAAGGGTCGCCCAACAGCCTGTAATTTCGTATTGCTGCCTCAAAGGCAAGCAAATCCGTCATCTTCATTGTCCCGGAAATGCAAAACACTCCGCCAAACACAATGCGGAATAAAAATTCCACGGGATCAACCCTGCAAAGGAGCCAAGCGGGAATTTTCCTTTCTACCTGCATATGAAACCATCAAATGATCACAGGGAGGACCGACTGAGCAATCCTTCTCTTGCCTCGATAAGCTTGTGACCGTAATCACTCATTTTTTCCATTACGTTTTTTCAAAACCAGGATCACGTCCTCCCACGGGGATTCCAACTCTCGAGGTTCATTGACGTCATAACAGAAATCGTAGCATCCCACCAGCTCCAGGTCAGGAACCGAGGAAAGTAAATCCCTTACCTGCTGTGCATCATAAGTGCGGAACTGCCAAGTGGTCCTGACCGTTTTCTTATCATTGTTCTCACGAACATTCAGGACGCACTGCATTTGCTCAAGGCGGGCATCTGGATCAGGTGGCTCAGAATCAATAATACAATCAACCTCCGTGCCCTTCCTCGATCCCTGCCACTCTTCGCGTTGGCTTTCCCGGTTCGCGTAATTGGATAAATGAAAACCGAGCACATAAATGGCACCACTTTTAAGGTGATCGGCCACACGTTGGAGATGAGCACGTGAAGATTTCTCATCAAGAAGATACTTGAATGTGCTAACCAGACAGAATGCCATGTCAAACTTGCAAGGAATCTCGAAACTATCCATCTCCATATGGAAAAGATTTGGCGCATATCCTGCAGCGATCAGCCTTTTTTTAGAGAACTCAATCATTTGAGGAGAAACGTCAAACCCCGTAACCTTGTGCCCCATGCTGCTTAGCGCATGGAGCAACCGACCGCTGCCACATGCAGGTTCAAGGATTTCAAGCCCGTTCCCGTTTTCCCTGTCAGCGTGAAGCGCAAATACATGCTCCAAAAATTCAGCTTCACTGGATGTATCCTGATCAAAAACAATATCGTAATAAAGAGGCATGTTATACCAGTCCTCCTCACCTTTACCCGGCAATCGGTCTTGCACCATGAAATCGCTAGATCAAGGGGTCACGCAGGAAATGTCCTGCTGTAAAGAGAATCGAATCATGCACCGGACTTGATTCTCTCGAGAATAGCGTCTCCCATTTGAGTCGTCCCTACCTGATGCGTTCCCTGCTCTCCTGTAAAGATGTCAGCAGTACGAATCCCGTCATCAATTGCCCGCCTGACGGAATTGTCTATTGCGTTGGCGGCATCTATGCAGCCAAGTGAGTAACGTAACATAAGGGCCGCTGATAAGATCTGCGCACAGGGGTTGGCGACACCTTGCCCGGCAATGTCAGGAGCAGAGCCTCCGCTTGGTTCATACATGCCAAAATACAAGCCGTCTCCCTTGTCCCGGCCAAGACTGGAGCTGGCAAGCATGCCAAGAGATCCTGCAATCATCGCCATCTCGTCACTGAGAATATCTCCGAAAAGGTTAGGCGCCAAAACAACATCAAATTCCCTCGGCCGACGAATCAACTGCATTGCGGCATTATCCACATACAGGTGATCGAGTTCGACTTCCGGGTAATCTGCGGCAACCGCTTCAACTGTCTCACGCCAAAGGATTCCATTACGCAACACGTTCGCTTTATCAATGGACGTCAGTTTTTTCCCGCGTCCCATTGCCGCATTGAATGCAACATGTGCAATGCGCTCAATCTCTGACTGATGGTACACCATCGTGTCTATAGCAATGCGCCCCTTTTCAACTTCGCGTATCTCTTTGGGCTCACCAAAATAAATTCCCCCAGTCAGTTCCCGGACACACAGCACGTCAAAACCACCCTCAACAAGATCCCCGCGGATAGGAGAAGCATGCACCAGTGAAGGAAAGCATACACTCGGCCTTAGGTTGGCAAATAGGCCAAAATGCTTCCTGAGTGGCAGCAGGGCCCCCCTTTCAGGTTGCTCGTCCGGAGGGAGATTTTCCCACTTTGGGCCACCTACCGAACCGAACAGGATAGCATCCGAATTTTCACAGGAACGCAAGGTAACATCAGGCAACGGGCAGCCAAGTTCATCAATAGCAGCTCCGCCTACAGGCTTCTGGTCAAATTCAAAATTGACCTCATAAAGGGCTGACACCAGCTCAAGGACGCGAACCGCCTCGGTCATGACCTCGGGACCTATCCCGTCGCCGGGAAGTACTGCAACACGATGAACTTGTTTTTCCATGAACAGCGAGAATCGATGCAATAAGGAGTTGGTCAATCACGAATATTCATTTCATGTGCAAGGCGAACAAAATCACGCACCATTGAGTGATCCTTGACACCAGGTGCAGATTCCACCCCGCTCGCCACGTCAACAGCTGCAGGTCTGACCTGACTAATGGCAGATGCCACATTGCTAGGACTGAGCCCTCCTGCAAGGACAACACTGGTTGCAGGATTGTCCGCGACAAATGACTGGCCCAGCCCCCACTCAAAAGATGTTCCACTGCCACCGTATTCCCCAGGGCAGTAGGCATCAAGCAAAACGGTTGATGCCTGAAACCCGCTTACCACATCAAGGGAGGATGCGTCACGTACAGTGAAAGCTTTAAGGCAAACAGTTGCCGGTGAAAATTTCTTGTAATAATCAGACGTCTCATCTCCGTGGAACTGAGCAGCGTGCACGACACCGTCTTCAAGCAAACGCATGACCTCCTCTGTGCCGGCATTAACAAAAACTCCGATCCTTTCCACAGAGTCAGGCATATCTCTCATCCATTTGGACAACTCAGAAGGGTCGAGGTAGCGCTTCGAATGTGGCCAGAAATTAAATCCGAGCGCATCAGCGCCGGCGTCACATGCTGACAAGGCATCATGCAAAGTGCGCACCCCGCATATCTTCACACCTACATGCTCTTGCTGGACAAGCCGGGGTTTCATCAGGATGATTCTCCTCCTGGATGCAGCCTCTTGAATGCCGTTACCTTTTTTACCGTTGAGACAATGCGCTCGACCGTCAGCGGTTTTACCAGCACCCCCTTAACGCGTGCCTCACGCTGGAGATTTTCCGCCTGGCCGGAATGTTCAGGGTCACCAATGTAGATCACGCCAGGGCATTTATTCCTCTCATTCTCAGAGACAGTCAACACCTTGACCAGCAAACCATACAGGAGCTCACCCTTGATCACGGGCAAGCCCAACCCGAAGATAAAAAGTTTGTATTGGCGCTGCAGGGCCAACTCGAATGCGTATTCGGCATTTGGAGTTGTATCAACCCTACAGGGTATAAAAGTTTCAAGAGTCTCACGCAGCAACCTCAACGTGCCCACATCTTCATGCGCAGCCAGGACTCGCGGAAGCTCCTGTGCACTATTTTCTTCTGACGTTGTCATTTGATCGTGTATATCTTTACGCAGCTTCAGGGAGAAAGCCACAATCAAAGAAATCCTGTGCCAGATTCAAAAAATAGAGACCCCGGACCAATTATCATAAGGGGGGCACGTCAACATAACCTTAAGAATATTGACGTCGAAATCCCAAGAAACCAGTTTGTTGTGATTACAGGACCAAGCGGGTCCGGAAAATCCTCACTTGCATTCAATACACTCTACGCGGAAGGGCAAAGACGCTTCGTTGAAAGCCTGTCCACTTACGCGAGGCAATTCCTGGACCAGATTGAGCAACCCGACTTCGACTCTATCGATGGTCTTTCTCCCGCAATTGCCATTGAACAAGGCAACTCTACAACGAACCCAAGGTCAACGGTGGCTACTGTCACCGAGGTCTATGATTACCTCCGCTTACTTTTTTCAGCAATTGGTGTGCCTCATGACCCTGAAACCGGTGAAAAAGTTGAAAAACTGAGCATCGCTCAAATTGTGGACAAGCTGCTTGAGCTGAAGCCACTTACCCGCGTCATGATCCTTGCGCCTGTGGTCAAGGCAAAGAAAGTCAATGTCTCTGCTGTAATCGAAAGGCTTAAAAGAAACGGTTTCGTCCGCGCCAGGATCAATGGTGACCTAATTGAACTGGACAATCCTCAACGAAGATATAAATCAAATGAACTGCATTCCATTGAGGTTGTTGTCGACAGGATTGTTATCAAGGATGGCATTGAATCGCGCGTTGCAAACTCCGTCGAGACCGCACTCAAGTGGGGAGAGGACGAAGTTCAGGTGCACTCCCAGCAAACAGAAAAACACGAGTGGGTTATCAATGATTACACCACGGCTTTTGCCAACCCTCGAACCGGGTTTCGGATGCCAAGACTCTCACCAAAGCACTTTTCCTTTAACAGTCACCTCGGGGCGTGCGAACACTGTCAAGGTCTCGGTAACATCCTCCGAGCAGACCCCCGTCTATTTATTGATGATCCCGCCAAGTGTATCAGTGATGGAGCCCTCAAGACATGGTGGTCGAGAAACAAAAAACTTAAGTCGCTGCACGACAGACAGATTAACTGTCTTGCGCTCCATTTTTCAATAAGCAAGGACACTCCCTTCGAAAACCTGCCGGATGAATTTGTCGATGCGCTGTTTCACGGGACAGGAAATACCCCGGTCCGTTTTGACTTAAACAAGAGTGGTAAGCACAAACCCCTGGATAAACCGTATGAAGGTCTGATTGCCCAGGCACAACGCCTGCATGAAACAAGCAAAAGCGAGACGACTAGGCGTAATGTCAGGCGGTTCATGACCCCTCAACCCTGCCAGGCTTGCAATGGGCGGAGGCTTCGCCCCGAGATGCTTTCAGTAACCATCAACAGCAAAGGCGAAAATGAGCTGTCCATTGACCAGGTTACATCGCTGAACATCAGTCAGGCCCTCTGCTGGATCCATGGTTTAAAATTGACAGCAACGCAGCTTGGTATTGTTGAGAGAATCGTCAAGCA
Source organism: uncultured Verrucomicrobiota bacterium (assembly GCA_902589825.1). Lineage (GTDB taxonomy): Bacteria > Verrucomicrobiota > Verrucomicrobiia > Verrucomicrobiales > DEV007 > CACIUL01. The sequence goes on along the minus strand of CACIUL010000009.1, from coordinate 41,271 downwards.
GACCAGCGATCGCTTGCAGTTCCTTGATGACGTTGGCCTTTCATACCTTACCCTTGACAGGGAGAGCTCAACCCTGTCCGGCGGCGAATCACAGAGGGTGCGCCTTGCGACACAAATCGGCTCGGGACTTTCAGGAGTCATTTATGTTCTCGACGAACCAAGCGTCGGCCTTCACCAAAGTGACAACGCGCAGTTGATCATTACACTCAGGAAACTGAGGAATCTCGGCAATACGGTCATAGTCGTCGAGCATGACGCCGAGACAATCGCCGCAGCTGACCATGTCATCGATATTGGGCCCGGCGCAGGACCAAGGGGCGGCGAACTGATTGCCTCAGGCTCCCCTGAATTAATCAGAGGGCACGCATCCTCTGTGACAGGTAAGTATCTCTGCAATAAACTCAGGATAGCCATTCCCAGGAAAAAGGTTATCAAGCACTGCACGACAGCAGTAAATTCCCCAACTGAAGGCTGGATCAAAATTATCGGCGCAAAAGAGCACAACCTCCAAAACGTTGATGCAAACATTCCTCTAGCTGCATTTACCTGCGTTACGGGTGTATCAGGAAGTGGCAAGTCAACCCTCATTGACGTCATTCTAAAGCGCGCACTCTTCCGGCGCTTATACGCATCGAAGCAAATACCAGGGCAACATGATGAAATTGTTGGCCTTGAACAGGTTGATAAATCAATCGTGATCGATCAATCACCGATAGGGCGTAGCCCGAGATCAAACCCGGTCACATACTGCGGAGCATTTACCCCCATTCGCACGCTTTTTGCGGAACTGCCCGCTTCAAAGATCCGCGGCTATGGTGCTGGCAGGTTCAGCTTTAATGTAAAAGGCGGAAGATGCGAGCACTGCCAGGGAGATGGCTCAATCAAGATCGACATGCATTTCCTTTCAGATGTGTATGTCACATGTGAGGCATGCAATGGCTCACGTTACAACCGGGACACACTGGACATCACCTACAAGGGAAAAAATATTGCAGAGGTGCTCGAGATGACGGTCGACAAGGCTAGCCTCTTTTTTGCCAAGATCCCCCAAATTCACCTGAAGCTCAGGACACTTTCTGAGGTCGGGCTTGGATACCTGAGGCTCGGTCAACCTGCAAACACCCTTTCAGGAGGCGAGGCACAGCGCGTCAAGCTTTCTGCAGAACTAAGCAAGAAAAGCACGGGATCGACTCTCTATATCCTCGATGAACCAACGACAGGACTTCATTTTGCCGACATCGAGACACTCCTTGCCGTCTTTTACCGGTTATGCAAGGCAGGGAACACCATCGTGGTCATTGAGCACAACCTGGACGTAATCAAGTGCGCTGACTGGATTATTGACATGGGACCTCGTGGAGGATCAGACGGAGGCACAATAGTGGCAGAAGGTGAACCGGATCAAATCACAGGAAACAAAAAAAGTATTACGGGAAAATACCTCGCCCCATACCTTAATTCTTAATACGGGCAACTTTAAATAACCCTGTCATTACCACCGTCAACAGGCACCTGCGCCCCGGTTGTTTTGGCAAAGACCTTTCCCGCCATCGCTGAAACCATTGCCCCAACATCAGCCGATTTAATTTCTGCCTTCAAGAGGTTTCTCGTCTTATATTCCTCCACAGTGATCCCGTAACGCTCAGCTGATCGTTTTAATGCCTGCGGAGTCCACAATTTTGTATCAAACACGGCATCGGGATGAACAATATTGCATCGCACACCAAATGGCGCCAATTCAAGTGCTGCCACCCGGCAAAGTTGAGTTAACCCAGCCTTGGCACAGGAATAACTTGCCGCGCCTGCTCCAGGCGCATTCACATTGCGAGATCCCACCAGCACAATCGATCCATCCAAGCCCTGTTTCACGTAAGGAATCGAATGCTTTAAAAGCACCTGGTGACTGGTCAGGTTGACAGCAATTGATTTATCCCAATTGGATTGATCCATGTCCTGCAAATAGGCGCCCGCAGTAAAAATCCCCGCATTGCTGACAACGATATCCAGACCGCCGAATTTCCTGATCGTTTCCTCTACAGCAGCAACCACTTGCCCCTCATCTGTAAGGTTTACGACCATGCCCTTCGCTCCTATCTCTTCCATTTGGCTAACAATATCGGGATTAAGATCAAGCCCGACCACGGCTGCCCCATCCTCAGCAAGTGCCTTTGCGCAGGCGAAGCCTATTCCTGCAGCTGAACCCGACACGATGGCAACCTTGCCGAGATGAGCAAAATGGTGGGCGGCTGATGCCTTCAGCTTTGCCTGCTCCAGTTCCCAGTATTCTATATCGAATAATTTTGAAGCAGGGAGTGGCTTCCATCCGCCAAGTGCCTGCTCCGCATGGCCAATGGAAATTAAAGTATGCCGTGCTATATCGGCAACAATCCCTGTCTCCTTAAGCGTCGCCCCAAATGATACAACTCCATACCCAGGCCAAATAGCCCACCGCGGAGCAGGATCAAGCATCGCCAAATCCCCGTTGGAAAAATTATTGAAATAACGAGTGTATCTATTGGCGAAAACCGACACTGATCGCTCAACATCGGAACCGATCAGCGCAGGAATTCGCTTTGTTCTAATGACATGGTCAGGCGTTAATGGGCCACTCCGCGCAATTGAGTCTATATTCTTGAGTCGTGAAAACGCAATCGCCTCCTTGCTCTGATCAATACAGGCATAAACCGGCACCCCCCTGTGCTCCGCGACGCAGCGTCGCAGAATGGAAATTGCAGGAAGATCCTCCTTCAAACGCCCCCCAGCACCGGCAGGCTTCTTCCTCTTTGGCAAATTTGCTTTAATGTATCTTTCGGCCTGGGTAGCCAGCTTGATCATCAGTTCATAACTTTTCCTTACATCATCATGAAAGGTGAAAACACCATGATTCATCAATATCATTCCTTCGACTCGATCAAGGTCCGCACCGTCAAGTATCCTCCTGACTGCCTTAGCCAACTCAAAGCCGGGCATCACATACGGCACGACCAATACCCGGTCTCCGTAGATTTCCCTTATCTTATCCTTGGCATTCGGGGTATTTGTAATAGCCACCACGGCATCAGCATGGGTATGGTCGACAAATCTGCGCGGGATCACCGCATGCACAAGAGCTTCAATCGACGGTCTCGGCGCCTGAACATCCAGCATTGCAGCACTGCACTGCGCAACCATTTCTGAATCAGTCAGGCTGTCCATCTGCGCGAGCTGAAGCAATTCATTCATCCGGCAGGGAGAAAATCCATCCTTGGTTATTGATGCCAAATCATGACCGCTGCCCTTTACGTAAAGGATCTCACTCAGGTTTCCGAAAAAATCCTTTTCAGAAACCTTGACTGAAGTGTTGCCTCCACCATGCAAAACCAGATTGGCATTGGCTCCCAGAAGGCGAGATGAATAAACACGCTGGGAAAGCAATCCCTTGCCAAGCTTCCTTGCATCAAGATTATTCCAAAGAGATTTCATTTCGATTGATTTTTAGCCCACGAGTCACGCAAGGCCACGGTGCGGTTGAATAAAGGCTTTCCCGGTGCCGAATGCTTCGAGTCGACACAAAAGTATCCAGTGCGCTCAAACTGAAAGCATTCACCTGCAAGCACGTCCTTGAGAACAGGCTCCATCTTGCACCCGCGCAGTTCCGTTAACGCATGGGGATTAATTGCTTCACGCCAATCATCTTCAGCTGCAGGATCCTCGACAATAAAAGCACGATCGTAGAGACGCACATCAGCCTCAAAGGCCTCCCTGCAGGAAACCCAGTGGATTGCTCCTCGAACCTTTCGATCAGGAGGATTTTTGCCCAGTGTCTCAGGATCGTAAGTGCACCGAAGCTCGATGACTTTACCATCTTCATTTTTGATGACCTCATTGCACCGGATGCAATATGAATACCGCAACCTTACTTCAGCCCCTGGACTTAGACGGAAATATTTTTTGGGAGGGTCCTCCATGAAATCAGTGCGTTCAATGAACACCTCCCCGGACAAGGCAACCTCACGACTTCCAGCGCCCGTGTCCTCCGGATTGTTAACGGCATTCATCATCTCAACATGATCTCCGCCGGGCCAATTAGTAATCGTCACTTTGATAGGGTCAATTACCACCATCCGGCGCATCGCCGTCTTGTTCAGCTCCTCACGAACAGCATGTTCGAGTAAAGCGACATCAGTAACGCTGTTGAACTTGGTCACACCAACTGTTTTGCACAGCTTCCTGATTGCACTAGGTGGATACCCACGCCGACGCAATCCCGACAGCGTTGCCATGCGCGGATCATCCCACCCGTCAACATGCCCCTCATTCACCATCTCGAGAAGCCGGCGTTTACTCATCAGAAAATACGTGGGTCGCAACTTGGCAAATTCGATCTGCCTAGGGCGAGCAGGAACAGGAAGGTTTCCCACCAGCCAATCATATAGCGGACGATGATGCTCAAATTCCAGAGTACACAATGAATGAGTGACTCCTTCTATGGCATCGCTCTGCCCATGGGCATAATCGTAGGTTGGATAGATGCACCACTGGTCACCTGTACGGTGATGTTTCTTGTGAAGGATTCGGTAAAGAACAGGATCTCGCATATTAAGGTTTGCGTGAGCCATATCAATCTTGGCCCTTAAAACCTTTATCCCATCATCAAACTCACCATTCTTCATTCCCTCAAAAAGGGACAGATTTTCCTCAATGGAGCGATCGCGGTAAGGGCTCTCCTTCCCCGGTTCGGTCAAGCCACCCCTATACTCACGTATTTCGACTGCACTGAGGTCATCTACATAAGCCTTGCCCTCGCCGATCAGGTGTAACGCCCAGTTATAAAGCTGGTCAAAATAATCAGAGGCAAAATAAAGGTGATCTTTCCAGTCAAATCCCAGCCAGCGAATATCATCCTTTATCGCTTCAACATACTCAGATTCCTCTTTTGCCGGGTTTGTATCGTCGAATCGCAAATGACACCTCGCACCAGAATCCTGATTTTCTTGAGCAATGCCAAAATTCAGGCAAATCGATTTTGCATGCCCGATATGCAGATACCCATTGGGTTCAGGCGGAAAGCGGGTAACTGTTGTCTTGTGCCTGCCGGCAAGGATATCAGCAGCGACAATTTCCCTGATGAAATCCTTCTTGGCAGTTGACTCTTGTTGTTTGGCCATTGACTTAAACCGCGCTATTATGGCACACACAACACTCTACGCCACTTCCATTTGGACAGTTAAGCAGAAATGAGAAGCCCATTTAAGCCGCTTCTATGAACATTGCCACACGCCCACTAGCGCTTGACAGCAAGTCGATTACCTTTCTTTTGCTTTAATGATATGGAAAAACGGAGGCATTCAAATCCACCGGTCTAATTGGCTCCCGATCTGATGAGCGAAATAATTATTCGATCCGCGCACCCATCTGATTCCAGCGACATCCATTCCCTGCTAATGGAATTAGCCGTATTTGAGAAGATTGATCACCTGGTAGAATCGACGACGGACTCCACACATCAGGCATTATTTGGTCAAAGGCCAACAGCCCATGCCCTAGTGGCAGAATCCGGAACAGAGATCATCGCAACCGCCATATTCTTTTTCAATTACTCTACATTCATTGGCCGACAGGGACTTTACCTTGAAGACATTTACGTGAAACCAGGGTGTCGCGGAAAAGGCACAGGCAAGCGGTTACTGTCTGAATTAGCTCGGATTGCAGTTGATCGCAATTGCGGGAGAATGGAATGGACGGTCTTGGACTGGAATACCGGCGCCATTGATTTTTATCGAAAACTTGGCGCAAACGTGCTTCCTGACTGGCGCATTGTGCGACTGCCTGAATCGGGCATTAAGCAACTGGCTGCCCTTTGAACCCGGAATATCCTTGATAGCTTAGAGCTCAAGGAGCTTACACCCATCGGCATTCAACAAGAAAATCTCGTCCCCTAGGCGTTCAGCCTCTGCCCTTGAATGCGTTATATGAAGGGCTGCAAAGGGATGATTCTGGCGAAGATTCTCTATCAGATCGCAAATCTCATCCCTTGTCTCGTCATCCAGAGCGCTCAGAGGCTCATCAAGGCATAACACCTGAGGTCTGCAAGCCAAGGCCCTGCCCAGTGCAACCCTCTGCCTTTCACCGCCGCTCAACCCCTCCGGAAATCGCTGCAGAAGGTGGCCGATTCCAAGTTCATCCGCTATTTCAGCTGCACGAGAAAGAGCCTTGGACTTTTCCCACCCACGCATGCGTGGTCCGAATGACAACTGATCCGAAACCTTCATGGTGGAAAAAACCGCGCCATCCTGTGGCACATAGCCCACTCCTCGCTCAGCCGGTCTCAAGGTGGTAACGTCATGAGTGCCAAAGTGTATGGATCCGGAATGAGCACGCTTCAATCCGCACACACACTCAAGCAGGGTAGTCTTGCCACACCCTGTCTTGCCCATCAATACCGTGTAACCGGATTCAGGAACCGAAAGGTTGACATTATCTAACCGGAAGTCTCCCGCCCTTACGCACAAGTTACGTATTTCAATCATAATTTACCTCAAACACTTTGCCTCATCCCCAGTAACCTCACTGCGCTTAAGACCATTATGGCAACGGCTATCATGAGAAATGATACCGCCACCGCTCCCTCAAGGTTTCCAATGGATATTTCCAAAAAAACCGTTGTCGCCAGAACTTCAGTACTGCCCCTTGTTGCGCCGGCAAAAACCAGAACAGGGCCAAATTCACCAAGGGCACGTGCCCAGGCCAGTGTTGCTGCGGCAATGACGCCTCGCGCAGCCTGGGGAAGCGCTATCAGCCAGAAAGCACCGCTGCGTCCGCAACCCAGGGTCATTGCAACCTCTTCCTGCCGCGGATCGATGCCTTCAAAGGTATTGCGCATTGTCCTGACTGCAAAAGCACAGGAAACCGTGAACTGAGCAAGGATAATGGCAGGAATTTTATAAGTAACACCGGAAGGAATGTTTTCATTCCAGGCATGCAAGCCCTCCATCCAACCACCAATCCATTTTTCAATACTCTGCCCACCGATCATCACTTGGTTAAAAAGGATCAGAAGGCTTAACCCGATAACCAATGGCGGCAGGACAATGGGAATATCAAGAATGGCATCAAATATTTTCTTTAGTGGAAAATTAAACCTTGCCAGGACATATCCGGCAGGAACCGAAACAAGAACCGATAATATGGCAGTGGCAGTGCATGTAAGCAGCGTAAGCCAGATTGATGCGCGTACATTTGGATCTTCGAGCGCCGCCCATAGATCACGGGCCGAAGTATAAGAGGCATCGGCAGCCAACACGGCAATGATCAGCAATACATACATGCCTGATATGCCCCACAAGGCCGTCAGGAATGGTGCATCCGAGCGAATTTTACTCGGACTGTAGGGCTCCACTGCCATCATTCTGACAGCTTCCATTGAAAGCCGTACTTGAGGAATTGCTTGCGCCCCTGACTGTCAACCATCGCCTTGAATAACCTCTCTGTCAGGTGCTTGTGATCAGAATCTACACCGACGGCAAAAGGCTGGAGTGCCACAGCCATCTCGCTGTCTATCTCAACAATGTGTGCGTCCTTGAGAGTCGATGGATTGGCCCGGGCATTACTTCGGTAGACAATCACTGCATCAAGGGAACCTGCCCGGAGTTGATTTACCAGAAAATCACCGGTCGCAGAATCAAGCTTCTTGTTATCTCCGATCTCAACACCTTCGCTCACCAGCAATCTCCTTGTAAGGGCTCCAAGCGCAGAGTTTTCGGGATGCGCAAGACCAACGCGAAATCCAGGAACAGACAGGTCATCAAGCTTATTAATTTTCCCTCGCACATCATTGCCTGCCAGTATGACCATATCGTTTGAACTGACTGTTCTTGGCTTCCCAAAAAGATCCTCAACCTCATCCATGAATGATACATCACAGGAAAAATAAGCATCCGGCCTGGCGCCTGCCTTCATCTGTGAAACCAGAATTCCACACCCGTTGGGCACAAAGCGAAGCTCAACCCCTTCACGCTCCTTGAAAACTGCCATTGAGTCACGAATGGCAGGATTAAGCATCGCTCCACTAAAGAAAACCAATTCTGGACGAGATTGCCATTTATCTCCATCAACGACCCTGTAACCCATTGTGGAGAACGTTTTCAACCCCTCATCACTTGCGGTTGCATAGCGGGCAAACCTGAGTGCATCACTCGGGACTTCGGCTGAACTCAAGACACCTATTGCCACTGTCTTGCTTTCAGCATCAAACTCCGGGACATTAATAAATTCCAGCTCCGGGTATTGATTGGCAACAGCATCCCATATCACTGCCACATCCGCTGAGCCAAGCTTCACATCATTGGCAAGCTCATTGACCGTCGGCTTCATTGCCAGTGCGCGGGAGGATACTCCTTCCCAGAGACCGTGCAGAGATAAGATTTTTTCAGTGAATTTACCGATGGATGCCGCCTCAGGGTTGGCTATCACACTGCGCAATTCATTGTTGCTGCCTAAATCCGCCAAAGCGGATACCTTCAACGGGTTACCTTTCCCCACTGCCAACCCGGCAGTAAGGTAACAAACGGACAACGCCTCCTTAACCAAGCCCTTTTCACGAGCTATATTTATATAACTCATGTCACCGGCCAGGTAAAGGTCACCCTGCCCAGACGCTTCAGCATTTGCAAGCAGGGTCCCGGAACCGGCAAACTGGAGCTCGACTTTCACGCCGTATTCCTCCTCATATTTCCGGGCAATCTCAACCATGGGTTTCCGCATCCCGGCAGCACAATATACCAGCAACGACTCACCTTTCTTGGGCGGAGTCATCAACAAAAAGACAACCGGGACCAAGAGGCTTGCCAAAAGTATCAGAAAAACAATCTTTGCCTTGTTCATGAGCATTCACGCAATGCACCACAGACGCCACAGTCACCTCTCTTGGGTGCCAATTTCACTTTGGTAAAATCCATTTTTCCAGAATCAATCATTATCAGCTCCCCTAAACAAACCTTTCCTATCCCGGTGAGCAATTTAATTCCCTCAATAGCTGCAATTTGAGCAACCATTGATGAGACAGCGCCAATGACGGGAAATTGACGGCGCCAGTGACCGGGAATTTCCGGATAAATGCAGGCCAGACATGGAGTGGCACCGGGAATGACAACAAATACCTGCCCCTGCATAGAATACATTGCGCTGTCAATCAATGGCTTTTGTGTCCTGACACATTCCTTATTCATCAAAAATCTTTCTTCAAACAACGGAGCACAATCAAAAACGATGTCGGCCATTTCAACCAAGCGCTCTGCATTGTCTTGGGTAAAATTCTCATCCACAGGCACAACCTCTATCTCGGGATTAAATCGGGCAATGGTTTCTGCAGCACAGTCCGCTCGTGGTCTGCCTATCCAATCCCTTGACATAAGTGTTTGCCGATTAAGGTCTGATTCATGCAGATTGCCACCATGGACCAGGATAATCCTGCCAATACCAGCTGCAGCCAGGCTCATCGCCAAGGGACCACCGAGCCCGCCGACACGGGATACAAGGGCGGTGGTCTCACCCAACCTTGATTGCCCCGCTTCGCCAAGACCAGGAATATCAAGTTGCCACGAATAGGTGGCACGCTGCGAGTCACTGAGCATGGATCCTTTAGCCGCCGGATATAGGAGGAATCAGGGTGATCTCGACAACGCCAATATCTAATGGCTCATCCAGATCAATGATCTGCTGACCGTCAACGGCAACCAGCAAAGTCCTTCGCGGAGCGCCATCACCATCAATTACGATCTCAGCAAAATCCTTGCCTCCCCTCTCCGCAAGGCCTTTAAGCAAAGACTGAATGGATTCATTCTGGCCAAGTTCAATTTCTTCGGAATCGGCCCCCATGGCAGTTGCAAGCTGACCTCTATAATGAACGGTTACTGGCATTTCAATATTGATTCAGCCTTCATTTGCTGGAAATCTGCCGGCCTTCATCAAGGACAATCCTTGTCCCGGTCCTTTCCATGGCCTCATTGTCATGCGTTGCCATGATCACTGCACCTCCACGGTCAGTATAACCGGCCAGATGATCAAGCACGATAGTTGAATTCTCCCGATCCAAGTTGCCTGTCGGCTCATCGGCAAGGATCAGCTCAGGTTGCAACAATAATGCCCTGACAAGCGCTGTACGCTGCCGCTCGCCGGCACTTAATGCAGAAGGCAGATGATCACACCTGTTCTCAATGCCCATCTCAGAAAGGAGCATGCGAGCCCGATCAGCCGCGTTTTCAACTGGCTTGGCCAAGGAGGGCACCAGAATGTTGTCCATAACACTAAGGTAAGGAATGAGGTGAAAATCCTGGAAGACAAAGCCGATGTGCTCAGCCCTGAAGGAAGACTTGCTTGATTGAGAAAGGTCTGAAACATCAGTGCCTGATAGCTTCAGAGATCCCTCATCCTGTTTTAATAACAATCCAAGAATCAAAAGGAGCGTTGACTTTCCGCATCCACTAGGGCCGCAAACAGATACAAATTCTCCAGCGTTTACTTCAAGGGAAATCCCGTCCAGAGCAACCACCTTTTTGCCCTTTGCCTCATAGGTTTTGCCCAGACCTGCTGCAAACACAACAGGATTAGATTTACTCAGCTCATTCATTTCTTAACACCTCGGCAGGGGCGCGCCGAGCACCGAAAAACGCAGGCAGCCATGCCGCTGCACCGCTCATTAAAGGCACCGCTATGATCAATGCCGTCCAGCTATAGGCATCAAACCCAATGAGATCGAAGACCCCCCCAGACTGAAGTATGACACCACAAATACTCAGCAATGCCACCGAGAGCAAAGCGCCAATCAAACCCATGAGGACTGCCCTCGACAGGATGACCTGCAATACCTTGGAATGGGAAAGACCTATTGCACAAAGGGCGCCCACCTCATGGATTCTTTCGCGCACATTTGATGCAGTAAGATAGGTGATGCAAACAAGGCTTAACAATGTCACGAGAACAACAAAGAAATTGGCAAACGCGGCACGCAGATCGCGCAGCTTCTCCCTGTCACGGACAAAGTTCTCCATTTCCTGGATGCGGAGTGCCTTGGCGCCATTGCGGGCCTGGGCTCTGGCAAGGGCCCTGCTTTCAACCTCAATAACCTGGGTGTTTGGCAGGATTGCCATAATCTCCCTGGTCACCTCACCCAGGCGGTCAAGAGATTCACAATTGCATTCAAGGGCGAGAATTGAGTTGATCTTGCCGGGCTTGCCGAGCATTTCCTGCACTGCCGGCAACGCAACCCACGCAGTAATGTCATCAATGCCTCCACGCCGGCCATGAACCTTGCTAACCTTAAGGGTTTTCCCACGGAATTCAACACTGTCTCCCTCCTTAATGTTTCTCCGATGATGAAGCTCATACCCAAGCGCTATTTCCCCTTCCCCAACAGGGTCCAGCAGTTCCCCTTTTCGCTTGCCGCTTCTGTGGGCAATCGGCTCCTCCCCCCTTATTCCAAAAAGCAGGACTGATGTCTCGCCTTCAGGCCATTCAATCATTTGAGTCAATCGTGGCAGCAAGTGATTGACTGTCACAATCTTGGACTCTGCCAACTTGTTTACGTAAGACTCCGGCATGAGCTCCTCACCATAACCCTTGCTGTAGATTTCAGCCAAATCCTGCCCTTCAGGATAAATATGGATATTGAAACCAAGCCCCTTCATTGCCTTGCGAATGCCATCCTCGTGACCTTTCAATATTTTTTCTGTCTCCGAATTGATTTTGCCCAACTCCTGTTCAGTTGCCCGATCAAAGCGCTCCAGCAACGCCAAGGAACCAAGCAGGCAGGAAACCGAGACCATGACCGCCACTACACCAATCACAAAGCTCCATCGCCGATGGAGTATCTCCCGAATGACTAGTGTTTTAGCATTCATCAATGGCTTCGACGCTTGTTGTAAATGAACGTAAATACGGTCAGCCCCAGCAATATCACGAGGCAGAAAATCCCCATGTAGGACATGATCGACAGTGATTGCTTAGGGGCAACATCATTCTTAACAAGTTCCTTCGAGTCAAGGTTTGCACCGGACTCTCCAAGCGAATCAGCAGATGCCAGTAGGTCCCCCACTCCCTCAAGTGGAGGCAACTGCTTGTCCACGACAACCGCACTTCCCTCAATCGCATCATCCCATTCCATACTCATCACCAAGTCAATTCCGGGATTTTCACGTTTTACTTCACATGAACAAGCACCACAAATATAAGAACCGGCTGAAGCCATAAGTTCCTCGGTAAGCATTTCCTCGGCAATGCCATCAAGCGTTCTTCCCCTGCCGAAAACGGGAAATATCAGGGGTTGGTTGGGGTATTGCTCCATTAACCCCGGGACAAAACCCGTCAGCATCTTCACAAACATTTCTTCTTCAGGGGCCTTAATATCAATGGAAACGGTAGTGAATGAAATCTTGAGGGGAATCGTCGACCTCAGGACATCCTCCATCGCGACTTCGCCGCTTGCCACACGATCAAGTTCACCCGGACCCGCAACTCCCTCCGGTATCTCAAGGTATTGGCAAATGGCCTCAAGATGCTTGTTTAAACTTTTCTTTACCCTTTCATCCTTTTCCGGATTCCCCGAATTAAGGATAACCCAGACCGCAGATTCTCCGGCAAGTATGTCCTTTGCAATTTTACGGCGAACCGGAGAATCCACTATCCGCGCAAGTTCCTGCCTCGTTAAATCACCTTCCCAGAGAGCCTCGTCACCCTGCCTGCTTTCAAGGGGATAATACAAACGCGCAAGTGCCCGACCGCTTTCCACCCGCACGTCACCGAACCTGACGCGCTGAGCAGCTGTCATTTTTGCCGTGTCGATGGTGAACAGTTCAAGGTTCACATCGTAACCCACACTGGCCACGATCTCCTGCTGCTCCTCCGATAGTGGTCCATTATGGAAAACCGCCAAGCCGTAAGAATCTGCAGGCCACCTTTCTAGCGCATACCTGAAAACCGGAACCTGGCAGGCTTCAGTCAAAACCGCTGACTCAAGCAGGGCCAGCACCGTATAAAAAACAGCCAATAGATGTTTGCGCTTAAGCATTATCCTGAAAAACAATAAATGTGACCAAGTGACGTGCTTACATAGAGCCGTCCACCGGAATAAGCCAGCCCATATGAGTGCCCCTCAACCTCTGCCGCCCAAAGCTGCTTGCCCGTGTCGGCATCGAAGGCAACAACCTTTTCTTTCCCTCCAATAAAGAGCACCCCGCCGGCAAAAATCAGTTCATACGGAACTTCACACTCCTTTTCCCAACCAAAACATCCCGCCAAACCTTTCCGCGAGGAAGCAATTTGGGCTTCAGTGAACTTCAACACGCGCTCCGCCTCAGAAATCTTTAACCTGATTTCCGCGACACCGTTGCTGTTCTTCTGGGTCAAGAGAGCCTTCTCTCCCTTGCGCAAACCACTCAACTTCCCCTTCAATGGCTTTATCTGTGCTGAGAGACGAACCAGGCTTGTCTGCAGACTACCATACTTAACCCTGTTAAGGGATTTCAGGAACCGTCCCTGATGAAGATATGCCATTCCTCCAACAACGAGCAAACGATCAGCTCCCGGGAATTTCAGCATCGCCTGCGTTCCCGCTGGATCACCTATCTGGATTACATTGCCTGAGGATTTCTGGTTATGCGGCATTCCCACCAGCAATTCATCTTCAGTCAAAAGGCAGAAGGTGCCACCCATGCCAGAGACACCCTTTTTTTGTTTCCCACTGGATGCATCAAAAAGCAGAGGGACACTCCGCCCCTGGGGAGCATACACTGTTGTTGAGGAACCAAGTAATGCACCCTGAAGAGTCATTCCTGTATTTTTAGAAACATAAATCGGCACCCCCTTTTCTTTATCCAAAGCACAAAGATAAGACTCTTCCCAAGGCAGCAGTGAAGCCGCAAAATAGGCCACCTTGTCCTTAACCATGACGCCACTGCGAACCGGCCAGGGGGAAATCAATTTGCCATTGCTGGGGATGAGCCTGGGACTACTTGCCGCACGGTATTTCCATATTCGCTTTCCGCTTTCCGCCTCCACGCAATACACATAACCGTCATCAGATCCGAAATATGCCTTCTTGTCGACAATGGTTGGAGGCAGCCTCACGGCACCTCCGGCAAAACTCACCCACCTTTCAGAGCCGGTGCTGGCATCAAGGCAATGGGCGGCATTATCAACCGATGAGCCATAATAAACTGAATCATTTGCTGCCGTCACAAAAAATGCGGGATCAAAGTTCCTCATTGACTGCAGATCCTTGTTGCCGGAATAGGCATCCCACTTTGCAGGGCCAGACCAGGCCATCATGGGAGCCACTGAAGATTTTTTTACCCAGGCTATCTTAAGCGGCAGGTCAGGCTTCTCACTCGTTGCCGCCGACCGTCGGTTATCATGCCTGTAGGTTGGCCAATCCTCAGCGATAGACACTTCGCCCATCCATAAGAAAATACAAACGGTGAGCAGTATGTTCACGAGCTTCATTTACCACCTCCCAGTCTGGACTTCGGCAGGAAACCAATAGAAGTCTCCATCCACCCTCCACAAGAACAACCTCCCCCGCCTTCCGGCACCAAAAGCATGCCGGATGCAGGTATTGTGTTCAGCCAACAACTCGGTCGCAATCGCGGCCAGCTTGAAACAGATTCCGTCTCCCGGTCCCACATGGAGATCTGACGGGATTTCCCCCGATATATCAGAGCACCTCCGGCTCCCACATATGTATGGCAACCCTCGCGGCGACCAACCTTGGTTGTAACAATTTCTCCGGAGCTCAACCGGTAACCATTTGGCTGAAGGTAAACATTGCCTCCGGTAATCACGGGATGCTGGAAGTGTCCACTGTGATGGTCATCAGCCCATGGAACTGACCTGTTCCACATTGGTTCTCCGCTCAAGGGATCAAAGGCATAAAGGTGAAACTTTCTATTGGAGGCGGTCAGCAGCAATCCTTCAGGCGAAGCCTGCAGGTAAAAGGCAATTGTGCCATCCTCGGTGTCAATCGGACGTTCCCAGACCAATTTGCCATTGTCCGAATCCAGCGCCACCAGGTATTGGTTTTTCCACATATCTGCGCCTGAGAGCCTTCTCCGGGACGAGGAGGTAACCTGACTGTTGCGCGTCTCAACAAAATAAACACGCCCGGACATTGCAGAAATGGTGGGGTTTAATATCACACCCTTGCGGTATATCCAGGATGCCTCTGCCCTGCCTTTGACCATTCTATAGCTGAACAGGCTATCACTGCAAACCTGCGCCGTGCCATCATTGGCCCCCTTTCCATCAAACCACATTTTCTTTGACCAGAAACTTGTATAGCCTGTCGCCGGCTTCACTGCCGAGCCCAGCAGACTATCACCCAACCTGGCAATATAGCCCCATTGATAGCCACTCTTTTCCATTGCCTCCGGCAGAACCTGCAGCACCTGATTTCGGTCACCGGTCTCCGCATCCATTATAAATGCCTGCTCTTTTACAGCGACATAGAGATTGTTTTCATCAGCGCACCAATTTCCACAATCCCGGGGAATGTTTACCCTGCGCAGATCAGGTATTTCAGCCGCCCAAAGAACAGAACCATTATTTGAATCAAGGGCAATTAATCGATTCATGCCCTGATGAAACAACCGGCCCGCAGCGGAAACCGGGGCAGGCATTCGGGGATTGCGATCAATTCCAAAATCAGCACCAGGTCGTCCTACCCACTGCACTGCAAAATCAGACGTGCCCGTTGCCCCGCCGAGCGAGTCCTTACTCGAAGCGGTGTTACCTGCATCTCCATATTGATGCGACCATTCCCCACTATCCTTCAAGCCCTGCCTGGAAACAAGACGCCCGCCTTCGCTTAGAAAGAACGCCTTGCCGCGACCAGGTACAAGCACTCTGGTGATTTCCGCATCATTTGCCCGGCTCAGTGATACCAGCAGGTTTACCATACTGCTTGTAAGCGGAATTGCCGCACTTAGGTCATTGACTTCAATAACACTAACGCGGGATCCATAAATTCTGTTTTTGTATAGCAGCTTGCGAGCCGCGGCGATCCTTGCCCTATCACTCTCCAGCACAATTATGGACATCTGAGACAGTCTGGCTAGATCAAGCAGCAAGTCAGCCCTTGAAGCACCGATCACCAAACAGTATCCACGGTCAATGCCCGCAGCTTCAATTATTGCTCCGGCCTCACTGACAGGAGCGGCCAGCTCTTTAGACGGCTCATGCAGCACGCTGAAATTTAAGGATGTATTGAACTCGTAAACAGGGCTGAGCATTTGACCGCCCGGGTATTTCTGGACAATCCTGTAAGAGTAGCCGGCCGCATGACTTAGCCCTTTCAATTCCACAACGTGGGAGCCATTGAGGAATCTGGCAGGGCTAACCTTATCAAGCTCCTTGCCTTCACCAAAGGCAACAGCCCCCCCATTCTGAAATTCCGTCCCCCATTCAATCCTCGCCGAATCAGCGCCGGTAAATTTCAGCATCGGCCGGGCTGTGTAATCGACAGGTTTAGGGGCAGGTCCCAAGCCGGACTTCGCCCTGACCTGATCCTCAGAAAGGACTCCATTAAACACGGAAGCTGAAAAAAGCCTGCCCTCCATTGGGTAATTTTCATCCGCATCCTTATAAACCCCAATCGCGTAATATGCCCAATCGGGATAAGCCAACTTTCCCTCATGAAAAGTTGAACCGGCAATTTTACCATTAATATAAATCTTTAAATTTGCACCATCGTAACTCCCTGTAACCCTGTAGCGTGTACCGGGTTCAAAGGGCACGTCCGCAACGACCTGTTTCAGGGGACCACCTGTCGAAACCCAAAAAAGAAAAGAGCGTTCATTATACCCAAGCAACCAACCCCTCTCATAAGAGCCGTTGTCCTGCGCATATGAAATGATCCCGCCCCACTGCTGCCCTTTTTCAAGAATCACGTCAGCCTCAACCGTAATGCCCTCATTGGGCAGGGACGAAGACCTTACCCCCTTTATTGCAATATGATTAGATGCTCCCGTAACCCAACCGCCATCACTTTCGAATCTGGGAGCGGACGGAACCGTGGCGGACTGCTTTTTGGCATTTTCCTCAATGGTAGTTCCTGACCAATTGCTTTTGGAAAAATTCCAGCTGTGAAGCAACTCCGCGCTGATGACCAAGCCCGGAACATGGAAAATTACGGCAAGCAAAAACAATGGCAGCGTCCTGAGCATCAGGTCTTATGATAAGTCACAAATCACGGTTAATGCACTCTGGTTTTTGAAAAAAATCAGGGTTGCTCAATAGCGATCGAATGTTGCATGCCCGATATTTCAGCGACTTATTGAAAAATCAGTGCAACTCCCGAGATCAATTAACAAATGGTTGGCGCCATACCTCCTGCGTAAAAGGAATAATGGCCCTCGTGCCCGCCACCTGATACTCAGCATCTGTGATCACTTCGAGCCCTTTCACAAGGCAGACCTATACACAGCAATCCAGCGGGCAAAGAAATGGCGTGAAGAATTTTTGTATCTTGCGCAAAATTTTTTGGACTCGTCAGGAACGCCCGCAAGGCACACTTTCTTCTACCCTATTGAGCAATACAATGAACAGGTCATCTCTATAATTGCAGATCTTTGCGCATGCACAGGTTGCGAAACAGAAATTCATCTTCACCACGACAACGACACGCCGGAAAATCTTCATGCAGCGCTTTGCGCAGGAAAAACAGACTTGGCCCGGCACCGTCTCCTCTCATTGTGCCCTGAGGGGAACATCGTTTTCGGGTTCATTCACGGGAACTGGGCCTTGGCAAACTGTCACCCTCGGGGAATTAATTGCGGTGTCGCCGGAGAAATTGACATACTGCAAAATGCAGGATGCTATGCCGACTTTACGATGCCATCTGCACCACACCCAACACAGCCCAGAACCATTAATTCGATTTATTATTCCAGGCCAGAATCCCCTGAACCGCTAGAAAACGGATTTGCCTCCGCGGTAAATGCAGGGCAACGCAAGGGCCTGTTAATGGTACAGGGGCCGCTGGGATTAAACTGGCAAAGCCGGAAATGGGGATTATTTCCCCGGATTGAAAATGGCGCGCTTACCCAGGCAAATCCTCCGACATTGCAGCGAATGCGTCTGTGGGAAAAACTAAACATCCAGGTAACCGGAATGCCCGACTGGAGCTTTATCAAGCTCTACACCCACGGTGCACTGCCGGGAAACCAGAAGATGCTTCTGGGAAAGCCCATGGCTGAATTTTATCGTTCCATATGCGAATTTTCGCTTTCTGACGATACACCTGAAATTCACTTCGCCACTGCCCGTGAAATGGTAAATATCATTCACGCCGCAGAGGACGGAATGACCGGGAATCCGAATAATTATCGCAATTACCGTTATCAACGAATCATGGGCCAACACCCATGACGCTAATTGTCAGCCACCCTGAAAAATGAAACGAGTTGAGCCTTCAGGATCGATCAGGGACTCTCTCGTAAAACAAGTGTCGCGCTAATGGGTCGATGCTGGGAATTTCCCGTCTTGTCAACATTCAGCCGAGCAACATCCCAGCCGTGGCTGCTGAACACATAATCAAGGCGCAACCATGCGGAACCAAGGCTGAGAGGATTCCTTGTGCTCCCGGGAAAAGTGTAGCCAAATCCTTCACCCGCCTCGGTGTGAGCATCCTTCCAGCGTTCTGCAAATAATCGGTATACATACCCATTACTGGGCATATTAAAGTCGCCGGCAATAATCTTGGGCAGCGGATCCCTGCCGACCAAATCAATAAATCCTTCGGACTGCTTTACCCTCTCCATCCAGTATGCCTCATACAATTTACGCTTATCGGCCAGCGGTGTGCCGGGTAGACCAAGAATCCCGCTGAGAAAACCACCCCGCTTACTGTCATTGAGGATATCACGCGGAGTGGGAAAATGGACATTGTATAACGCAAACCTCTTTCCTCCGGGCAATTCCAACTCCAGGCGAATCGCCAGCAAGTCCCCCTCAACGCGATCTTCTCGAACTTTCATTCTGCCTTTGGAGGTTTTAAACACAACCCTTTGGGGTGATCTCACCTCACTTGCATCAAGTATTGGCCATTTACTCAGTGCAATAAATTCGCCCTTTGCCACAATGTGCGGATACTCCTTGTAGCCTTCAGATCTCCGGTAATTTGCTTCCCTCCTTGAGGCCTCCTGCAAAAGGATCACATCAGGCTTCTCGATACCTTTAAAGGGTTGCAGACTATAACTGGAATGCTGCCCCCTGTTAAAGCTCATC
The DNA here is from genome assembly GCA_902589825.1 of uncultured Verrucomicrobiota bacterium. Classification (GTDB taxonomy): domain Bacteria; phylum Verrucomicrobiota; class Verrucomicrobiia; order Verrucomicrobiales; family DEV007; genus CACIUL01. Next base: position 22,017 of record CACIUL010000009.1, on the reverse strand, counting down.
ACGCGGACGCACAGTGACTCATCAAACTCCTCTGGGGCACTTAAGGACAGACGCCACCCCATTCCAAGCAGTAGATGAAGGAGCAAGAGAGGCAGGTAAACCCAGACCCACCTGCGAAAAAAAAACCACGCCATGAAAGCGAAAGGAAGCGTTGTAAGAACCCAGATGGATTGGGGAAGATAAAGCAGAAAGGCCACCGTAGCGTTTCGCTCCCCAATAAATGGATTCATCACGCATATTAAGAAAAGCAGCGCCAGTGGATACCCCAGCGAACTAGCGGACAGAAACCAAATTAAACGGCTCCTGAAACTGCTCGTTGCGGGCTTGTTAGATTGCTCTAGATCCATCACCGATCTGCTGATGAAATCACTCAGGGAGACGGTTCAGTCAATAACCTGCCAACCTCACCCGAACCAGGTTCCTCAAGCGGAACTGACTCACGCATCAGCAATCCGATCAGAATAAGTGTGAACACGCTCAAGACTAACAGCATCACAACAGATTCGATAACAGTGAAGGCGCGGCAAATTACCCCATCACCACCTGAATTGTATTCATGGGAAAACGGCATCGAATCGAGAGGGGCTCAAACTAGATTCATTGGACACTTCCTGAGGAAAGGCGCTTCTCGTTATTATTAATCTCATCTGGAACATACAGGCCGGAAGGCCAAAAGGCCGAGGAATTCCCGCCAAAATAGTCGCCAGCCCGTAGTGACATGCCCTTTTCCACGCGCCGTTCATTAAATGAACAACTCACAATTAATGAAACCATTAAAAATGCTAAAATTTTTAGAAAAACTAAATACATTCGAAGGGGCGAAGATGTCTGTTTTTTCTTCACTCTTTGTTGCATCTTGCCAAAATCTCCCCAAGCCTGTCAACAGCATATGATTCTAATACCTGTTGATAACTTTGGCATCTTAATTTGTTGATAGGCTGAACGCAAATGTTCGAGTCAACCTGAACAAGCTGGATGAAGGCCGCAATTTATCGTTTCATCACCCTGGATGCCAGGAATGTCGCCCCGGAAATCTACCTCGGGCTACTAATAATCTATGCAGCCCTGATTTTCACTACAATCAACAGCATCCGCACCCAGGACATTTCCACTGCCCGGAAAATTATCTGGTCCTTATTTATTTTGGTCGTCCCCATAGGCGGCATGGCCATATACGCCTTGTGTTGCCTTGTTACAGCCGATCACTCATTCCTTCGCTCGATCGGAATACTGCGAAGCACAACCAACTCAAAACTTATTTAGCGCTCAGGGAGAAAATATATACTGGTATGCCGAGCAATCATCGCAAGAGACCTGCCCATTACTTATCGGCATTGCTCTCTACATATGCTCTGGCGTTAATAACTACCCTGACTGTTTCATCACTTGCCCGAGCTGAAGAGCGTGAGCAGGAAGGATTTTTTCCAACCAAAACAGACACCCTGTTGCTCTCCGGGGACTTGCTTGGCACTGCGGATTATCCACGCTCAAGAGCCCACCTCCACAGCGAAGCGGGCGGCCCTGATTTGAGCACAACCGGGATATGGAAATACGACAACCCAACAGAAAACTTTTACCAGAGGCGCAGTAATTTCTTTAAACCCATCGACTCAGCTCTCGGTTTTCTCTCACCCCGCGAATCGATAACCATCGAATCTGATGACAGCTCTCAATTCAATCTGTCCATTGACCCGGGCCTACCCTTGACAAGAAAGTTTGACCCTGACCTTGCACACCTGAAGGTCGGTCCATTTTACTGCGATCTCTTGTCAGTCTCTGCCAAAGCGCTTTATTCCGATTACCAGTCCGAGACCCGAAAGCTTCACCACGAAGACGGAACGTTGAGTATCTTCGAGTTGACGGGAAGGAGCTATGCACGCTTGACCGATGACCTTTATTTCTCCCTGGCTGCAACGCTTTATTACCTGCCCGGAAACAATAAGTGGGGAGTCGACCTTGGGGGCAGGAATCGGTCTTATGCACGGTTAAACTGGAGTCGCAAAATTGATATCTGGGACGTCCATATGTATGATGAGTTCAAGGTTCTTCACCGTTCCAATGACCTCCTGGACCCGATGGAGGTCGATGAAATCGAAATAGCGGGAAGATACCGCTTTGGCCGCACAGATAACTCAAGGGTAAACGGCTACTTCGACCCGGACGGCCTCATCTACAGCAATGTGATCGCTCTCCAGGCCATGCGTCCGCTTGGCAATCACTGGAGCTTCTGGGCAAAACTTGACCATACCGACTTCTGGAAAACCTCACGTTTTGTCGACCGGCACAGCAGGGACAGGGCGCAGTTCATGCTTGCGCACGAAGGCGATGATCTAGCCTTCCCTCCATTCGTAACCTATGACGTGAGGACAAGAGACCACTTTGACTCGCTCCAGCACCAGGTCTGGTTAGGAACAAAAGGCAGGCTTGCCGAGAACCTCCGCGGGACTTCACGAGTCGGTTATTACTGGGACCAAGGAGAATTCAGCAAGCGCCGCGTCGAAAGCCTTCTCTATGAAGGAGGATTAACCCATGAAATCAATTCATCAACCCGTCACTCACTTTATGGCGGATTGATCTACGACGACGACATGTATGGGGAGGACGGGCTGTACAGATATGCCCGTTATTCAATATCACACAGTTTCAACACCCGCCTTATGGCGCGTGCGTTTACGGGAATTCAAAACCGCAGGGACGATATGGACAATGACCGCTGGAATGCCGGCATCCATTTGACCGCTCACGCAACAGACTACATCCACCTTACACTGATGGCGCGATATGAAAGCAACAGTCGCCAATCCATGACCGAATGGGACCGGTGGGTCTACCGTACAGGGCTAAAATACCGCATCATGTCCAGGCTTCATCTTGAACTGAGCTATCAATACGAGGATTTGAACCGCCAAAATGGCGGCTTTACCGAACATTTCTTTTACGCTGGCATTAAAAAAACGTTTTAATATTGATTATCTCTGGCGAAAACCCCGGACCGCAAAGAATATTTACGTCAACAAACGGCACGATGAAGATGAAACCAAGGCACCACAACCCAATATCCCTTCACACGAAAAGTGCATTTTTAGCCGGCATCATGCTTACCATCACTGCCATGCACGCTGCACCACCTCCAATCCCATCAGGCACGGCTGCCGTGACAGTGGTTGAAACCAATCGCGACCTTCCGGGAGATTTCCATAAATACTACGGTCAGCGATCCACCCTGTACCGGGACAAGGAAAGGAAGCTGGCAAAGCTGGACATCGATGGGGACATGAACTACGACGGAAAAATCGACAACTACGACCCCGCAGACAATGGTGCTTTCCAACAAACCCCTCCAGGCCTTGTTGTCGGCAAGGGCGAAATGAGCAAGCTCATTATCCGATTAACACCATACCGTGTCGACTTCCAGGGCGAAGCAGTTGTCACACTTGAGGTTGCAGGAATTAACCGTTCCAAGAAAAGCGGCGAGTTCAAGAACCTCGACGATGAACTGACCTCGACAGGTACCATCAAGATCTGGAGAGACCTTTCCAAAAAGGAGTTGCTGATCGACTCTACAAATCCTGCCAAGCGCTTCTGTGAATGGGCTGTCGATGACACAAAATACCCGGCAAACCTCCCGGGAATCGTACCAAGAACTGTCTACGTGGAAGGCATCACACCTTCACCGAAATTCATAGGAGACATCCGAATTCTTGTCACTGTCTCGCACCGTGCGCAGGGCAGCTCACGCGAGCGATTTAGCGAATCGAGAAAGAAACTTTTGAAGCGCTTTCGAACATCATTCGACCATTTGCTGGTAACAGTGAACCCGAAGCCGCACAAAAAGGAATTCATTAATGCAAATGCCGAAAAGGTGTGGGCAAAGCCATGAATTGACACGCAAGCCCAAAAGCTCATCCTGCACAAATCCTTCACTCATTGCTCAAACTAAACATTATCGATCCACTAATGACCCCTGCTCGAATTTCAATAAGGGGGCCGCTGGCCATTTCATCAGCCCTTTTGATAGTAATCCTTAATTCCGGCTGCAAGACAGGCGATGAAGCCCGTCATGCCATTACTCCCACCCCGTCATCAGCCATCTCGACGGGCAAAGAAAGCGCTCTGAGAGACATTGCCATTGGTGATCGAATTGAAGTCTTCGTCAAGGAAGACACCAGCTTCAATGAAATTTACCCTGTACGGGAATCCGGCGATATCATTATTCCTAAAGTTGGGAGAATTAAAGTTGCCGGCCTGTCCATCTCCGAAGCCGAGGCGAAAATCAAAGAAAACCTTGAGCCGGAGCAACTGCAGACAGCAACCGTGATCGTGGATCGGCTGCAGAACAAATCGCGCGCACCCTCCGGACAGCCAAGCATCATAGTCTACCTGACCGGCAAGGTAAAGGCTCCGGGACAACACACCATTCCCACCGGCGGGAACAGGAACATTGGCCTTTATGAAGCACTCCTTATTGGTGGCGGAACAACAAAATTTGCGGACATCCAGAAAATTCACGCACTCAGAAATGGGAAGAATGGACTTAAATCAAAGGTCGAAATGAATGTCAGGGGAATAAATCAGGGAAGGTCAGCAGATATACCCGCTCAATCAGGAGACATTATTGTTGTGCCAGAGCGCACTTTCGGTTTTTGATAAAGCTCCCCACCTGACATGCACTGCTCTTCCAACCCGTGAGTTCAAAACCCCCAAAAAAAGAGAACTTCGACCCACAAGAGTTTATCAGCCGAATTCTCGACCTTGCACGCTATCACAGACTCGCCACCTTGTTGTGCTGCTTGGCCCTGCTTTCGGGTATGGTTTATTACGTTTACAGTGATGCACTGTATTACTCAAAGGGACTGGTAAATGTACAGGTTTACTCATATGCAGTCGACGCCGACGCCGTGGATCCGGACCGGGAATCTGTCGCGCGCACCAAGCGCAATCTGAAATACGAATTAGCCAACAAGCAAATGCTCAAGCGAATTATTACTCGCATGGGATTTGTGAGTGAAGACACCAGCGCCGACCAGATCAAGGAGAAGTTTGTCCCCAAATACAGGGCTGCACTGGAAAACAATGACCAGTATTCCATTGAGGTATACGCCACATCACCCAGCATTGTACGTCGGTTCACCCCAACATTGATTGAGGAATTCACTGCCCACAAAAAAGAGCTACGGGCCCTTTCCAGGGAAAAGAAAATTGAAAGCTACAAGGCTGAACGTGATGCCATTGACCAGAAACGCGACGAACTTCTCGCTTTAAAGGCTCGGTTTGAGGAAAGCCACTCATACGCCGACGTTGAAATCAGTCACGCTAGATTAAGCCAGGTGCCCGTTAATCTGGACTGGACAAAAGCACGCTTACAGCAAGCCGAGGACGTACGCTCACTCCTGCAAAGAAGCGGCAACCAAATGCAGCAAGTGAGCAAGCTCACGGAATTGACCTCCTTCTACACTGAACAGCCGATATCAATCGGTAACCTGCGCCGGCACTCAGGCAATGAGACAAACGCCCCGATTTCACTGGAAACTCCATTTTCCAACCTTATAAAAACACCCCCAGCCAATACCATCAATGACTGGAAGGAGCTTGCCAAGCAACGCCGTATCGCCGAGCAAAAAATAAGGGATGCAATCGCCTCAGGCGTAGGCCCTCAAAACTCACTGGTTACCGACCTCAATGATAAAATAAAGGACCTGACATCAAAGCTAGATATTGAGCTTGAGCACTTGACCCAACAATTTGAACTTGATTGCAAGAGTCTCACCGAAAGAAAAGCCATCCTCGAATCGAGGCTTTCCGATTATTATGAAGTAACCAAGAAATGGGCAAAACTTAAACAGGACTACGAGGCTCTCGACAAGGGGGAAATGGAATGGGGAGCCCAGAGAAAAAAGTTATCTGAACGCATTGCTGCACTGGAATTTGGGGCAGACAAGGAACGCTTTGAGCTTGTTTTCGGAGGCCATACGGTGATGCGTGACGAAATACCGGTCTCGCCCAACAAGGCCAAGCTGTTGATTATATCACTGGTGCTAGGGCTTGGAATGGCTGTAGGAGCCCCCACCATCCTGCAACTCTTCGACTCTAGCGCATCAAGGCTCCAGCAAATAGAGAATGCCACGGGCATAATGGGCCTTGGCATTATTCCACTAATGAAACGGTCAGAACTGGAAAACATTTCACGTTCTCCAACGCTTGGTGCGCAAATTCCAAACCAACTGCTGGAAAATTTTCGTATCATCAGGAGCAATATCGTGCTGCACCCAAACGCCGAGGGACACACGCAGACCGTCATGGTTACAAGTGCACGACCCACGGAGGGAAAAACCACGCAGGCTGCAAATATTGCATGGGCATTTAATTCCATAGGCGAGAAAACTCTTCTCATTGACGCCGATCTCAGGCGGGGTCGAATACATGAACTAACGCAGGCAAACAATGCATCCGGCATGACCACGCTTCTAACCGGAATGCATTCCCCTGATCAGGTAATACAGCGCTCATCACTCGACAATCTCCATGTCATTCCAAGAGGACCTGTTATACCAGGCTCCACCGAGGTGCTCTCGCAGCAATTTTTTGAAGACCTTATAACCCACTGGGCTCTTCACTATGACAGAATCGTCATTGATACACCCCCTGTGCTTGGCCTAAGCGAGACGACTTCTATCCAGCGCGTGACAGACGGCATCCTCCTCATTGTCAGGGCTGAGAAAACCGCGCAAAAAGACGTTGAGGATGCAGTTGATATGCTTAAGAAGACAGGAGCTCACTTTTTTGGTTTTGTTCTTAACGGCATCGACCTCAACCAGAAAAAAAACTATTACCAGTTCAGCTATTATTCAGCTGACTACTACGCATCGCTGGATGACGTCGACGAACTTCTCGACCCTCCTCATGATCCGTCAGCAAAAATAAGAATTCCACAGGTTAACGTGCGATCACCCGGCACACAAGATGTAGCTGAAAATGACAGTCCTGGGAACCCCCTGCCTGACAACATGCACAGCCAGTTCCGCCCTCGCCCAGCAAACCCTCAACAGGTACAAAGGGAGGATTAATCATCCTACCCGGTTCAGGAAAGTGCCCAACCCCATCAAAGTGCTTCATGTCGTGGACTCGATGGGGGCAGGTGGCATGGAAAACGGCATTGCCAATCTTTCCCACCACCTTCCCACAGAGAACTTTGATCTTCACGTCTGCTGCATTCGCACAGGAGGCATCATTGGGGAAAGGTTAAAGCATCCTTCGCAACTATACGAAATCAACAAGCCCCCCGGATTCTCTTTCCGGTGCGTTAAACAATTGCGGAAAATCACCCAAAAACTTCAGCCGGACATTATTCACACCCACAACCTTGGGCCGCTTATCTACGCCTCATTGTCAACGTGCATGGGGAAAAAGTGGAAAATCCTCCACGGTGAACACGCTGAACTATTCGGAACGGAGCTGAGCTTGCGAAGAAAAAAAATCCGGAAATTAATGTATCGTAGATGCCGCGCCATCCATTGCGTTTCAGCGCAATTAACAAAGCAAATTGCCTCCCACGGATTTGGACATGAAAACCTTCATACAATTCCCAATGGCGTAGATACATCAAAATTCACGCCCGCTTATGATAAATCGAGAGCAAGAGACAAACTTCCAATCAAAGGCATTACCGATGACAGTTTCCTGATCGGTGTCGTTGGCCGTTTTGGCCCAATGAAAGGTCACTCCTTATTATTACAAGCCTTCGAAGAACTTGCCTCGCGACAAGCGCAGCCCTGCTTAATCATTGCAGGTGACGGAGGGCCTGAAAAGGCCCGCATACTGCAGCAGATATCCAAGTCCAAATATAAAGACCGCATACACTGGCTTGGCTTTCAAAAAAACATGGTAGCCGTATACCAGGCCATTGATCTCCTGGTTTCACCATCATTCAATGAAGGGATGTCCAATGCCGTTCTCGAGGCTATGGCATGTTCTGTTCCCGTGCTTGCCAATAAAGCCTGCGGAAATTCAGAGATTCTATCCAGGACAGGAGGAGGCACGGTGAGTTCAATGGAAAGAGCCTCTGACCTTGCCGAGCAACTGGCCTGCACCTTACGTAACAAGGATCAATTAAACACTCAAGGTGCTGCCGGAAGAGAAGCTGTTAACACAGTTTTTTCCATCTCAAAAATGGCGGATAATTATGGCGCTCTATATCACAGCCTGGCCTGCCAGTGATTAAAGGAAAAAACACCGCGTTTCGCTTCTATAACGTGAGAAGTATATAATCCCAAAGCAAGAGTGTCGCATAAGTTAATGCCAGAGAAACAACACCATCAGCAAGACCAAAACTTCGACGAAATAGCCTGTCTCCAAATGAACCCCTCCCTCCTAAATCATCCAGACCGGCCGTATAACCTGTTTCCAGGTTAGCTTTAACATTTCCATTTTGCCTTAAGCGGTGCATTGCGCCCGAAACAGCAGCAATAAGAAAATATTCCACATAATAGGCTCTGTCTATCATCCAGCCGGAAATGATATAGCCCACCGTCAGCACCATTATAGTGCGGCGAATACGCTCAGCCTCATGATCCTTAACAGCCAGAAAAGCCATCGACCTGAAGCAAAACCATAAGAGAGAAAGGTAAAGAAAGAGCCCCGGGTAACCAAGGTCTGCAGCAACTCGGACATAACAGCTGTGTGTAGCTTTCCTGACAGCCTCACCTTCATAGGAAATATAAGCCTGGAACTCCTTCCACCCTTCTCCAGTCGTTTCCCTTCTCGATGCGGTTCTGGCAATCTCCCATGCCATTACCCGTCCCTGAACACCTTCATCCGAGCGTAAATCCTCATTCATTCTTGGCAGGGTCGACAGGATCGCGGTCGCCCCGGTAACAAGGAGGACAATGACAAATCCACGCAAAAACATACTCCTGCCAATCAGCAGTGAAAATCCAACAAGAATAATGCCGGCCACAAAAGCGCCGCGCGACTGTGCACAATAAACACAATAGGATGCCATCAACAGAAGCGGCAATGCCTGCAAGCGTTTTACAAGCCCCTGTCTCCAAACCATGAGAAAATAGCAAGTCGGAATCGCAACAATCACCGTGTGGGCAAGGGAGTTGGGATTGCCGTGGATCCATGTGCCAATGGCAAGCCGCCCCTTGAAGCGCTCCGTCATTTCTGCCGCCCCCGTTAAATCAAAACCAAAAAGACTCATCACGCCCAATCCGGCAACGCAGAGAAGCATGCCGAGCCACAATCTAAGATAAATTCCTATCCGCCGCTGGTTTTCAAGCGTCTCAATGGTGACCCAGTAAAACACGGCAAGCGGCAGGAAGCCAAGAAGGGCATCACTGAAATCAGGTGCCGTAAACACAATATAACAGCCGTAACATAGTATGAGCCAGTCATGGGGAACCCGGCGGCTCAATACTCCACTGCGAGAGCGCCGCCGAAGGATAACAGCAATGATTGCCATCATCGCGACCGGCTGAATCAGGTTCGCCCCAGCGAGACCCGGGACCCAGTCCTGTGGCCTGATATAATAAATAACAAGGATGGCACTTGCGGCAAAAAAATCCATTCCACTAGAGTAGGGACATCAGCTCGATTCACTGGATTGAGAGGCTATCTCACCTCCCATTACCCTGCATAAAGAATTGCTGAATTTTCCCAATGCAATTCCCTTGTCTTTTTTTGCCCCACCCAGAAACACGGTCCTCACAGTATCCAAAAGAACAAAACAATCGAGCAGTATGCCCATGTGTTTCATGTAGTAGAGATCATATTCTAGTTTTCGCTCTGCATCCTCAGTGGTCGAACCGTACGGATAATTCACTTGCGCCCAACCGGTGATTCCCGGCTGAACCATCACCCGTTCTGAAAAGCAAGGTATGCCGAGACTCAACTGGTCAATAAATTCCTGACGCTCAGGCCGGGGCCCCACAAAAGACATGTCTCCCTTTAAAACCACCCATAACTGCGGAAGCTCATCAATGCGAAATTTCCTAAGAAAGCCTCCGACTGAAGTTAATCGATCATCATTACTGGAACTCCAACGAACGCCACCATCCTCAGCGTCAACTTTCATGGTGCGCAACTTGACTATGTTGAATTGACGGCCAAAACGGCCACAACGTTTTTGGCAATAAAAAACAGGGCCGCGAGAGGTCAGAAAAACTGCGACCATTCCAAGGAAGAGCACAGGCAATGAAATGGCTATAAAAAACAATGAGACAAGGATATCAAAAATCCTTTTTAACTTACGCATGTAAAAAAGCCTGGGCTGACCCGAGCAATGCAATAACCATTCCGTTGTCACGAGCCTCAACGGAACAGCTTGGAACAAATCCTCGCACATATCGGCGAGGGAAAACACATTGACACCGGAATACCGAAGCCGCCGGACCATTTGCATGACATCTGCACTATCCAAGCTGCCCGGAGGACAAAGCAGGCAATTGATTTCTCGCTCCCTGAGCAAGGACTCAATATCACGAAAGGCGCCAATCACATCACTGCCCCCTTCCGGCGCATAATCACCAATGGATATAAGACCGGTAAACTCAGTGTGATTTTGTTCAATGCTCTGGACCAGGCTTGCCTGTCTTTCGTGAGCGCTGCATGCAACTAGGCAGGCAAGCTTTTCCCGACAACGACCTCCAATTCGGAAGCAGTAGTAATGGTGAAAAAAAACAAGCGTCACCATGAACGGCACACTGATTAACATCACGCCTCTGCCAATGCGGGCTGAAAAATCAATGGACCCATAGCCGAGCGCGGCGAGAATTCCAGCAACCAAAGAAAGCATTATCAGGGAATTCTGGGTAAAGCGTTTCCTGCGGGGCGCATAACGGGAATACAACCCGGATATATAAATCATCGCCCCTGAGGTTCCCGCAGACAGGAGTATGGAAGGCCAATAATCAAAGAGCCTTGGAGGCAACCAATTATCAAATCGCAGCGCCGCGGCTAAGACAAATGCGACAATGATCAGGCTAACATCTATCAATAAGTGCCTGCACACATGCGGCCAATGCCTTTGACTGCTATAATCTATCTGCACCGCAAAAAAGGGGAAATAAAGCCTGACAGGATAAACATCCAGCCTTGGCACGATTTGATTTATAGCATTTTTATTTCAATTCAGGCAAGGAGCAAACTCGACCTTCCTCTCTGGCAATTTTCTTCACCATTGCCTCACGAATGATCAAGGCATGCTTTTGCGCACATTCAGGCCATGACAAGCCTGCATCCAATAGACTCTCGGTCGACAGCTGCCACCCCGTAATAAAGCGCGTTAAAGCCTCTGCATAGCCTTCCATGTCTCCCGGATCGACAATTACGCCTCGATCATCAGCACCCAACAGCTCCTTTATACCGCCAACATCTGTTGAAATGACAGGTAATCCGGACGCAATCGCTTCAATGATAACATTGGGAAGTCCTTCATTATGGCTGCACAAGCACAGGCAATCCGCTGCCCCCATCCAAGTGGCAACCTCCTGAGAGGAAAGTGAACCGGTAAATCTCACTCGCTCAGAAATACCAAGGCGAACACACAATTTCTCAAGCGCTGGCCTCATTGGTCCCCTGCCAACCATGACCAGTAGAGACTTATTGCCTGAAGCGGTTGAGGAGAAAGCCCTGAGAAGGAACTCTGGGTTCTTGACCGGGAGAAAATTGCCCACAAAAACAAAGATTGTTTCATCATGGTCAAGCTCCAGGGCAGTGCGGCATTGCGCCCTGTCACGGGGATAAAATATAGTTTGATCAACGCCGTTATAAACGGGGTAGATTTTCTCCGCATCAGCTCCCGCCTCTTCCAGAAGAAGCCCAAGGGCAGCACTTCTGCAGATCACGGCACAACTTTGCTCAAGAGCAGCCAAGATATATTTTTTGCGAAGCGGAAAGTGGATATAATGGTGTGTATCTGTTCCTTGGGTAATGAGGATAATGGGCACATCAAGCTTTCTTGCAATTGCCGCCATTGCGCACCCGTCAGGATAAAGCCAGGAACAAACAATCGCGTCAATTCCGACTTCCTTGACAATCCTGCCGACACGCTTACTCAGAAACATCCTCATTAGCAGATAATTGCCCGGTGTTCCAAGAAACGGCACATATGGAACCTGCGCAAAGGATGGACTCAACCTCTCGTCCACTTTTCTAGGACTCAATCTTGCAGACGAGGAATCAAACCAGCTTTTTGGATTTAAGGAAGGTCGAGGTGAAAGGACGCTGATGTCAAAAAAATTGGATAACTCATGCAGCAAAGCTGCGTTATCCAAACCCAGGTAAGCGGAACCGGAATCAGGAAACAAATTGGAAACAAACAATACCCGGGGCTTCCTTCCCTCAATCGCAGCCATCTCAGTCAGTTCGAGCAATGAATTCATTTTTCATTGAGAACTTAAGCATTGGAATAAAACCGTTGCCCCGAATTCAACAATACAATAATCAGTCGGCATTAACGGGATATCCATGTTTTTCCAGGTGTTGGGAAAGCACCTCATTCAAGATATTTTGCTGAGCTTCTGACAAATGCCTGCGCCACTTGGTGCCCGTATCTACAAGGGAAAAGCCCTCCAGCGCCCTGCTGAAAATGGCACTTTCACTCAACCCGCAAAATTCAAGCACTCGGCCATATACCACGGAAGGATCCTTGCACAAATCTTCATAGGAAACATCAAGCAACTGACTCTGTGGAACCAGCTTGCCGGCAGCCTCAAAGGCATCCATGTAAATTTTCCACTGGATCCCAGCCAATGCCACATAAGATCGGTCGTGCGACTCCCACTCCGCCTTGTAATGGGCCGGAAGTTGTCCCCAGCGCCAGTTTTCCGGCCCACGCCAACCCCACCACCAGGGAACATTCATGAACGAATTGGCAACGCTCCTTCCATCCCGTCTTATGTGTATAAATTTTGCTTCAGGAAAAATGGATGTTAATAACCCCAGATGGGGCCAACCCGTTATCTTCATACTAAGCCTGGGACGCTTTTTGCTGGGAATTGAACCCAGTGCATCCCTGACCCTGATTCGTGATCGTTCCGTTAGGTCTCCTTGCGTCAAATCACGAAAGGGGCGCCTGAAGCCAGGGCAATGGTGTTCCCAGAAGCGATAGCATTCGGACGGGTAAACCCTGCGCATCAGGCTACCTAGCAGAGGCCAGTCAGCCATTTCCATTACCCACCGGTTCCTGGCAGGCTTTGCCGGGTTCCAGTCAGCACAACTGGTAAGCCAGGACACACGCGGATGCTCACAAAGTATCCGGTGAAAAATCGTTGAGCCACAACGACCGATGCCAACGATAAATATAGGCCTGTCTAGATCCATGAAAAACAGTCTCGCAAATCGCTGCCAAGAAAACCGCGATTCGTGTATCAAGATTACATTACCAAGGGTTGCATGAAAGGCACAGCGAAAAAGGAACCACAAATCCTGTTGAGGTCGGTCAAGATCTTTGCAGGAGCACACAACGAGCCTGACGGGGCACCCGAATGATCTCCAGAAGCTGCTCATCATCAATATCACGGTAGATAGCTCTAGTAATACCCTTAATTCGAACACTCTCCGCCGGCACCAGACCACGAACTTGGAACTCCTCAGCAGGGTGCTGGTTGGACGCCACCATGACGGCCTTGTAACCAAGGGAAAAAAGTCCTTCAAGGGGAGCCGCTATGTCGTGACCGCCATTATCATAATACTCAGCATGCACCTCAAAAAGGACATCGGGATACCATTCCATGTCTTCGGCGCAGCGCAGCAGGGAAGAAAGTATCTCCACCTCATGGCCCTCCACGTCCATCCTTAACAGCTCAGGCAACCGCTTCCCTTCAAGAAAAGTATACAGATCAAGGGTCTCAACCTCGATCGACTCTCCACTGAGATCCAATAGGTCATCCATCAAGTTGGGTCGATTGGAGTGCAGACTGTGCAAGTTGGAGCGATTTGAAAGGTCAATCCTTACCTTCCCGTTTGCATTGGATATCGCAACCCGGAAAAGTTCAACACGGTCTTCAAACCGGTTTGCTCGCACATTCTTTTCCAGAATCCGAAAATTAGCCGGAACCGGTTCAACGGAATACACCGCGCCCCTTGCGCCAACACTGGAGGCCATTAATAAGGTGTAGTATCCTATATTCCCGCCGATATCGAGCACGCACATACCCTCTGTAAGGCAGTGCTCAAGGATTCTCACGTGTTCAGGTTCGCGATCACCGTAGTGATTAAGTATCTCAGAAATACCCGGTTCTCTCAAACTCAAATACATCCTGAACCCGTTAATCGATCGAGAAACAAACTCAGCGTTAGTGAATTTCTTGAAAAGGATCCAACGCAAAATGCGTGTATAAATCACGGTTGCGCGAACAATCCCCTCACGCCGAATAACTTCGATTAAATTTTTAACTATTGATGATATCTGCATCGAAAGCTCTTATAAAATATAAGCATCGTCTCGATCTCAACCTTTGAATCTGGACCTGCCCAATATCCATCGAAGCGCACATCTGGCGCGGAAAAATGCAGGCAGGCCAACTTCATTGAGTGAAAAAAACCAAGGCCAGACACAGCAAGACCTGAACAATTCCAACCAACCTCCTGCCTTATCGCGACATCCTCTGCGCATCATGGCAACTTGAAATCTCCGAACTGCCGCAACCTTTGCCCAAAATATAAAGCCTGAACCTGGCACAGCATTGGATGCACGCGCCTTACCAATTGTCCTTATCATTCCCCTATGCTGATTGTCGGCCTTGGAACTCATGTTGGCCGCGTGGACTCTTTTCCTCAACAGCGAAGCAGTAAGCATCCTGACCTTGTGCAAACTGGAAATCCTCACCCATATATCTCGATCCTCGGAACCAAGGCTGGTCCCATAACCTGGATCAAACATTCCGCACTGGAGGATTGCCGAGCGCTTGGCAAGAGCGGTTACAGGAAAACGATTCCTCATCAATAACTGACGGCAAGTAATATCGCACTCTCCCCGTGGCGGATTGCCCTGGGAGCCAATTACATTCCCTTTGCTGTCAATCTTGGTAAATGTGCATGCAACGATGGCGTAATCATCACTAAGACCGCACATACATTCATGCATGCCCCGAACTGCGTCCGGCTCAAGTTCATCATCCGCATCAAGGAAAAGCAGGAAATCTCCTCTGGATTTTTCAATGCCATAATTTCTGGCCTTTGCCAACCCCCCGTTCTCCTTAATGAAATAACGGACAGCTGAACCAAATTTCTGAACTTCATCAACGGTTCCATCGGTGGAACCGTCATCCACAACAATAACCTCAACACTTGGATAAGTCTGGTCGAGCGCAGACTGAACTGCCAGCGACACAAAAGCCTCATAATTATAAGCCGTTATAATTATGGAGACCAGTGGAGGTTCAACAGGCCCGCTGGACAACGGGTCACCAAAATCTGTATCACGCTCAGCAATCAAAATACAAAGGGAAGTAAATAACTAAAGGGATTAATGCCAGGGCTCAAGAGGGCAGGACGATATTCATGCTTCATGATTGAGCCGGGCTACCCCTTGACAGCCATGACCGTCACCCCCTGGAACATCCTTGCACTACAAAGCTTTTCCAATCGACGCGGCAGCATGCCAATAATGCCCTCAACCGAAAGCTTTAGAAGGTTCATAAGGTAGCTTTTCCTGACCTTGCCACCCGCATAGGCAAAACAACTACCGAAGCCATGTTGGCGCAACAATTCAAACATTTCCCGGTATGTCCATTCCTGGAAATGCAGGCACTTCAGCTCATTGCCAAATGCACCGGATATATCATGCGGACCACTGAACCTGTGAGGTGTGTCAAAAATGTAAACGCCTCCCTCCTTTAATAACCGGCCTGCGTTCCGGAGATGAATTCCCACATCTTCCGGGTGTAAATGTTCCAGAAATTGATAGCTGAAAGCCATATCCACGGATGATTCAGAAAGGCCTAGCTCATAACCATCATAAAGAATCAAATTAAAATTCTCGGGCTGCGAAGTGCCCAATGACCGCTGGTCGGATATGTCGACGGCGGTAACACTTTCAACGAGAGGGCAAACCGCATACGATAAAGCGCAATCTCCGGGGGCAAACTCAAGGAAATGCATGTTTTTGCAAAGGTGCGGGCGAAGGATCCTCAACCTCGACTCAATTGCTGCCGACCTCATCTCTGCAGTTATCTGCCTTGTAAGGCGGGGATGATCGGGCACCCTCGCAAAAAGTTCATCATAAAGGTCGGGCAAAATAGTCCTTCGCTCATCTCGACTCGAATTAAGAACCCTGGCCGCCAACTCACGCTCAACCTCAAAATGGTTGCGTAGTTGTGCAGCAGTTCTTCGAGCTTTTTCTTTATTATGCACTGGTTATAAAAACGACCATTTGTCTTCGACCTGCCCTCAAACAACGCTCATCAATTTAGCATGTTTACGAGCAGCCTCTCCTTTTAAATCTACCATTAACCCACGCCCGCTCACTGCCGGTAAGCACAAAACTCCAGAATATGAGGCAAAAACAACCTGCATGAAGCAGGCCCAGTATGAAAATCCTTGAATAAGTCGGTTCCAGCCAACCTCTCGATAAAACATAACAGCAATACATGCCCGAAAACACAGGAAGCGCACCCCGGCACAGTGCCCGGCAATAACTCCACCCAGGTATAGCCCCTTGAGTGCAAACCGTTCGAGGAAACAAAATCAAATACACAATACAAAGGTCAATCGCAGTAGCCCAGGCCACGCCCCTGAACCCGAAATAAATGCCAAGTGCCACACTGAGGGCAATATTAACAACACTGCCCAGCGCAGTAATGCGCGTCACATGGGAATGCCTGTTCATGCTGCTGACCAAGCTCAATGAGGGATATTGCATCATGAACAGGGCATATGGAAATGCGATGATGAGCAAGACATCATAGGAACCGGAAAAATCGCTCCCGATCCAACGCTCTATAAAAACCCCACCCTGAATTGCGAGCGCAGAGCTAATAAAAGCGGCAACAGCCGCACAGAACCGTAAACTGGAAAGGAACTTGGCACGCATCGCCTGCCGGTCGCCTGCGCCATCCATTCTGCTGAACGCGGCAAGAAATTGACCGCCAAACAGCGCATTGATAACGTCTCCGGCGAGAAACAAAAACCGGGTCCCTACTGAATAAAGTGGAACTACGGAAACTCCAAGTAAGCCACCTATTAGATAAGGATCAATCCGGTCCTTGAGCGTAATAGACAAACGCATTCCAAAGGAGGTGAGCGAGTAGCGAATGAGACGGGCGCCAAGGTCACTGTCAATGGATTGATCACTGGATCGCACGCACTTGAGAAGCGGCCTTGCAAAAAAATATTGTGCGACTTGCTGCAGAAGGTCGCAACAAGAAACAACAACAGCAATGACAACCAATCCATAACCCGCCCTTACGCAACCGACAACAAGCAGGCTTTGTATAACAACTCGACCAATTGAGGAAAACGCAATTACCTCGTAGCGCAAGTGACTCTTCAGCATTACCTGGTAGATCATCAAGAGGAACCGGATGGAAATTCCGAACCCACATACAGCAATGACAAGCTGTGCATTGAATGCATTCTGTGAAGGCTCAAAGATCAGGTGCACGAACGCAAGCGCCACGAGAGAAAGCATGACAGAAGCCAGTGATATCCTCCTGAAGAACCTCTGGCACGTGTCAGCAACCCGCGCCACATCTTCTCCCGGATCCCCCAGAGCCCTCGACATGAATCGAACACTTGCTATCCCGATTCCAAGATCCAGAAGACTGTAATACGAGAAGAAGGTCATCAACAGCAGCCACAACCCGTACTGTTCTTTCCCAAGACCACCGATAAGGACAGGAGTCACCAGGAACATGGCTGCAAACTTTACAGCATGCTCAAGCATATTAAGCATCGAGCTTCCCAGCAGCCTGTTGTCCAAATTCATGTTATTCATGCAAGAGGAATACCTCCCCTGCTGAATGTACCGCCTCCACAGGTCAGCCTAAAATGCATCCTTCCCCATCCTTTCCAGAACCCTCCGGACATTGTGGGTCCAGGTATATTTCTCTATCACATCCACTCCAGCCCTCTCGGCAAGGGAAGTTCTAAGAATTTGATCCGAGGCAGCCTTAATGAACATGTCCAGCATGTGATCGCTATCCATCGTGCGAAACAGCAACCCGTTCTGTCCGTGGAAAATCACCGAGGATATCGGCTCTGTTTCCGGGGCAACAACCACACACTCGCTCGCCATATACTCAAAGAGCTTCACGGGCGAGCGAAATTCATTACTGTGAGGAATCACTGCAATATCCACGACGCTCAAAACCCGGGGAATACACGCATGCTCAACACTGCCCGCAAAAATCACCTTCTCTGATATAGCAAGCTTTTTGCAGGCGCCTGAAAGCTCATCTTTGAGTGGACCGTCCCCCACAATCAAAAGGCGGGCATCAATATCCGGGCGTTCAGAACACAACCTGCTGAACACATCCATAAGGATATCCAGCCTATGCCAATGAACAAACCAACCAACAAATCCAAATACACACGATGCCCCCTCAAGCCGGTTGAGGAATTCCAGACTGCAGTCAATTGAACTTCCGGAGGCAGGCTCGTCAACAGCATTACACTGCACGTCAATCTTATTTTCCGGTATGCCATACCGCTTAATGATTTCCCTCTTCAAATAAGGGGAAACAACAACAATTAAAGACGCGCACTCAAAGAGCTTCTTGTCACACCTCCTTGCCAGGGAAGTTAGCCTTACCCGCCCCCTGACGCGACTATCTCCAGCCAGCTCGTTAACCTCAACAACAAGCGGCACGTCATGTTTTCTGGCCAGCAAGCCTGTTGCGAAATGAAAAAAGGCATGACGCTCATAAATAAGGCCGAATTGAGACCTCCGTAAACACCGCCTGGCGCGCAGCCACGAATAAAGGTTATAAGCAATTTCCATGAGTTCAAAGCCAACCCCTGGAATCATTCTGCACAGAAACCCCAAAAACCTGGACCTGCCTCCACCGCTGCTGAAAGGGTTCGCCCCAGGCCGCACACTGCAGGGAGAGTGATAAAACACCTTGTGTCCCAGGCGTTCAAGAGCACGCGTCACCCCGGATATATGAACCGCTTCAGCACCAACGCCACGAGTCCTGAAGCTATAAAGAACATTCATCCCTTTTCAGGAAAAAAGATAAGCGCCATGAGAGGCAATTGCTTCACATTTTTTACGGATATTCCAATCACCTGACAGGCTGTTGCAACCCAATCCGGTAAAGCATGATGCAGGATTCATTTCCACCTTTCCTGAGGGTCGTAAATGATCCCATAGAGTGAAAA
This sequence comes from uncultured Verrucomicrobiota bacterium, assembly GCA_902589825.1. Classification (GTDB taxonomy): domain Bacteria; phylum Verrucomicrobiota; class Verrucomicrobiia; order Verrucomicrobiales; family DEV007; genus CACIUL01. Next base: position 2,697 of record CACIUL010000009.1, on the reverse strand, counting down.
TCTCCAGGATGCTCATCAATAAGGTCTCTCACAAGATCATGATAATCATCCCTCTTAGTGGGAGGAACCCCCTGGTCAACGGCTAAAAACTCAAAGTCTCCTCCGTTCATGTATTGCCGCAATCCGGAAACGGTTTCATAGGAGGGCCTATAATTACGGCCCAGCCAGTCACTTGAGGCAAGCCGCTTGCTTCCACGGTATACCTGGACCCCGCCTTCCGGCCTCAGTGAAGCGGCAAGCGCTGAAGCCGCCACCAGTGCTCCCTCTCCCCGTGAATCAGAAACCACTAATAACCCATGAGACTTATCAGCCTTCTCACCGGCAACAGCTTCGATTACACCACGGAAACCGTGAGCATATTTAGGCCTCAGCCCAGAGGAAAAAACCAGCAATACGACGCTGCATGCAAATAACGCAGACAGGAATAACTTGCGCTCAAGTTTCTTGTCAAAACGCCAGGCCCCAACAATCCCCGACAACAATCTCTCAAGGCTTTTGAATGCCAGAAGCATCAACGAGGGCATTAAAACCAGCAAATACCTTTGCTCAAGACCCGCTGGAACAAACAAGTAAAAGGAGAAACCCACGAAACAAATGGCAATGTTTACCGCTTCGATATCACTAAAAGCCCGGTGCCGATAGACAAAGGCCATTAATCCGAAAGACAACTGGATCGCTGCAAGCACCAGTAATGGCATCCCTGCTTCATCGACCAGCGCCGCGGAAAAAAATGACCACGCCTTTGCCGCATACAATCCGCCCTCGGTCATCATGACCCCTTCTGATGTAATACTGTAGGTAAGCGCGATCCATGGCAGGGCCAAGATACTAACCACTACAGGAGCCATCCAGATAGCCCTTGTTTTAAACAAGTGCAACTTGCCGGCCAACAAGAGAGCCAAGCAGGGTAGAAAAGCCAGCAACAAGCCTGATGACTTGGTCAAAATGGCAGCAGAAGCAACCAAGCCAAAGAGAAGAGAATCACGCAGGCGTCCACTTCCCATAAACCTTGCAAATACAAGTGCCGCCAACAGGCTAAAGCCCAGCAACAGCATATCGGACATAAAAGTCGACGTGTATTGCTGCGTCAAAGGCAAAAGTGTAAAGGCAAGCGTTGCCATCAAGGCCGGAAATCTTCCCATGAACTGCCTTCCGATCAGGAAAGTGAAGAGTCCACACGTGGACGTCATCAGGGCAGAGAAAACCAGAAACCAATGAACGCTTGTCCCGAAAACCAGCCAAGCACCAGCAAGAAAGTAAAACAAAGGAGGGTAATGGCCGATAGCAACCTTTGGGAAAGCCGCATAGTATCCTTTCGCATAAGTGACGGGATTCATCTCATCAAGAAATCCGCCGGTCATGTAATCACGAACCATCAATGAAGTAACCACGTGAGCCCCTTCATCTGGATGAGCTCCGAAATCACATCCATGCGAACCATTGAACACTTGCAAGACTATATTCGTGGCAAGCAGGCTGAAGAAGAGCATTGCGAGGAACATCGCATCCCCACCATTGCCACCCTTCCATTTACACCGAAGTTGCACCATTACAGCATGATTAAGTCAATTGCACCTTGACTGGCACTAACAACAAATGGCCTATATGCTTTGATTTCCAATGTCCAGTGAAGACTTATCTAGCGATAAAACTCCAGCCTTTGACCATTTTGCCAGAGACTACGACACAGCAATTACCAAAGGCCTGAAATTCACCGGCGAGACCAAGGAATATTTTGCAGAGAAAAGGGCGCTCATCCTGTCCAGGAACTTAAGTAAACTGGGCCATAACCCCGCCAGCATTCTTGATTTCGGGTGTGGAACAGGCACCACAACACCACTCTTTCGTAAGCATTTCAGTCCCTGCTCCATCTCCGGCACTGACCCCTCGGAAAAATCACTGGAAATTGCCCACACCCAGCACGCTGGTTGCACCGGGATCTCATTCATTCACACGGAGGAATTTACAGCAAGCTCGGAATTCGACCTTGCCTACTGTAATGGTGTTTTTCACCATATCATTCCTGCACAAAGGCAAGAATCTATCGAGCTTATCTATAAAGCACTGACTCCAGGAGGATACTTTTCATTCTGGGAAAATAACCCATGGAATCCCATGACGAGGTTTATCATGAAACGGGTTCCCTTCGATAGTGACGCTATACTGGTGTGGCCTCGCAACGCGAGACGAAACCTCGCAAGGGCCGGGTTCCGTATCATAAGCACCAGTTACGCGTTCATTTTTCCTTCCGCGCTTCGTGCGTTTCGGTTCCTCGAGCCTCCTTTATGCAAGCTTCCCCTCGGCGGGCAATACCATATTTTATGCAGAAAGCCCGATGGCTAGCTCTTCAGAAGGGTGGCTATACCCGCTTGAGAACATGGACACCAAGAAGACCTATTGCAAGAATGCTCAGCGCACTCAACAAGTGCCCGGCGAGCACCAGGCTATCCACCATATCAAGACCGCCAAAGCCTGACCATATCCACGCCACGAATATACCAGCCACGACCATCACCTGCACTCCAAGCGAGAGGATTAATAAAAAGAAAAGAGCCCCCTCATCAAGGTCAATAATTCTGCCGGTCACCCTCATAACCGCGCTGCCACCCTTAAGGTAAAGCGCGCAACTGAAAACATACAATTGCACGCCCGCCAACCCTGACAAAAGCAGCATGATTTTACTGTGCAGGTCAAAGA
>CACIUL010000008.1 GCA_902589825.1 uncultured Verrucomicrobiota bacterium | reverse complement strand
TATTGAACCGTGGCCGATTTCAGTTGAGGTATCGATCTCAGTGATGGTTTCCCCCTCGATCAGTGGGTTGTCGAATTCACCTGCCGGACTGTCCAGGTGGAGGGTAACACGTTTATCTCGATTCTCGGCCGGCAAGCCGAAACCCCCTTGATCCACGGCGGTTTCAAAGAGGGCGTTGAATTTCTCCCCGAGTTGCGGGACATCGATGCGATCCTGAGGACGCTTTGGACCGGACACAGCCGGCACCACGGTGCTTAGATCCAGTTCAAGGTCATCGGTATAGTCGATCTGGCCCTTATCGTGGATGCCGAAGAGTTCCTGCGCCTTGAAGTAATTCTCGACTGTCAGGCAGAGTGATTCATCACGGCCCGTGCCGCGGAGGTAATTGATGGTTTCCTCATCCACCGGGAAGAAGCCCATTGTGGCACCGTATTCCGGCGCCATATTGGCAATGGTTGCCCGGTCAGGAAGGGAGAGTGCTGCAGCACCAGGGCCATAGAACTCAACGAATTTTCCCACGACCCCGTGTTTGCGGAGCATCTGGGTAACCTGCAGGGTCAGGTCGGTGGCAGTCACACCCTCGGCAAGTTCGCCGTGCATGTAGACACCGACGACCTCAGGGACAAGAAACGTGACGGGTTGTCCCAGCATTCCAGCTTCTGCCTCGATGCCACCTACTCCCCAGCCAACAACCCCGATGCCGTTGATCATTGTGGTGTGAGAGTCTGTTCCCACAAGGGTATCAGGATAGTAGGTGTTGTCTTTGCTGAGGACTCCCCGGGCAAGATACTCAAGGTTCACCTGGTGGACGATACCGATGCCTGGCGGCACGACTGAGAATGTTTCAAAAGCCTGTTGACCCCACTTGAGGAACTCGTAGCGCTCGGCATTACGAATAAACTCTATGGCCATATTACGATCCAGAGCTTCCGCGGAGCCTGCGAAGTCAACCTGCACTGAATGGTCCACGACAAGGTCCACAGGGACCAGTGGTTCCACAGCTTTTGGGTCAGCCCCCTGGTTAACAGCAGCATCCCGCATTGCGGCAACATCCACCAGCAGGGGAACACCGGTGAAGTCCTGCAACACAATCCTTGCCACCGTGAAGGGAATCTCGTAACTGCCGGGGGATTTTGCATTCCAGCCGGCAAGGTTGCCGACATCCTCCTCGGTGACTTTACTACCGTCGCAATTTCGCAGCACGGATTCCAGCACAATGCGGATTGAGACAGGCAGGCGGTCAAGGTTGGGTGCAATTCCGGCATCCCGCAGAGCGGGCAGCGAATGCAGTGTGCCTTGGGTGTTTTCGCCTGTTAGAAATGTCGCTGTAAAACTTTTCATAGTGTGCCTGCCAGACAGGAGCTTTTGTGTGCGTATAGTAGAGAACTATCGGGTTCCGGCAAGCAGTGAACGGAAATGACGTTATTTAATTATGGAATATCCCTGTTTAAGCAAGAGCCCCGCAACCCGGTTTTACCAGGCGCGGGGCTCAGGGAGCTTGGATTTATGCGTGATTTCGGGCTTATTGAGCCGGGACAAGCTGGTAACTGACACCGTAGAAGTCACGGTCCCGGGTGACAGGCACCAGAATGGTTTCCCGTGCGCCTGAGCCGGCAATTGGATCGGCTATAACCTGCCAGTCCCGGATGCGCGAACTGATTTCACTGCGTGTATGAATCCGGTAGGTGATGCCCGCAGTGGTGTTGAAGCTGACCTCGGAGAAATCCTCATTGATGGTGAGCTCAAGGCTGATGTCCGGTGTGCTGAGCGGGTTATTGGGATCTGCGCCGAGCAGACTTTCCAGCTTATCATTGTAGCCGTCATCATCTGTGTCGGGGACACTGCCGAAATCGGAAGGATCGTATCCGCCGGCGATTTCCTCATCATCACGGTATCCGTCCCCGTCACTGTCTTTGGAATAAGGGCTGGTCCAGTGGACGAAGAGCTCGTCATGGTCGCTGATGCCGTCTCCATCATCATCAGGGTCTGTTCCATCGGGAAGGCCATCTCCGTCATGGTCGCTGCCGGAGTCAAGAGTGATGGTGACATACTGCATGTGTGATTCAACTCCTGCTGCCGAGCGAAACTGGAAGTAGACCTTGGCAAGGGAACCGTCCGTCAACGAGGGATCGCTCAGGGTGAATGGGACAATGGATCCAAAGCCAGGGAGGGCAACCCAGGGTTCTGTTCCGTCAAAAGCTGCCTCGGCGAGCCGGTATTCAACAGCTGTTCCGCCTGAGAGTAATTGCACTGCGAGTTCCTTGCGATCAGTAGTTTGTTGTTTGCTGTTAAGCACGATGGATCCAAAGGGCTCTTCCGGGTCATGTCTGGCAACTCCGTTGATTTCCCTGGAAAGGGCGGTTGCTGCCGATCCATCAGTACTCAGGGCGCGTAACCTATAGAAGTAACGCTTGCCGTCCTGAAGGCCCTCGTCATAGAAACTGGTAACCAGTTTTCCACTTGTCTCCACGGTGTGTGCCAGTGATGCCGCATTGCAGGCAAATCCCGAGAGGGTTCCGCGATAGATTTCTATCTTCGAATATGCGGGATGGTCCGGGAAATGCAGGAGCAGGGCATCTGATTTCAGGTTGCCAACATTCCCGTGTGCATCGGATCTGGTGATAAGGGAAACTGCCGCGAGGTTTGGGAACGGGTCATCTTTCGGGGAAAGCGGGCAGAGGCCATGGCTGAGTTCATAGCCGTCAGTTGCACCGCCATTGTCCTGGTCAGGGTCTCCGGGATGGGTTCCTGCAAAGAACTCATCAATATTGCGCAGGCCGTCCTGATCCCGGTCAATGTGCGCATCCTTAAGTTGTGGATTGGTTCCGTAGAAGACTTCCCAGCAGTCACTCATGCCGTCATTATCGGAGTCTCCGTCCCCGTTTCCTGATTCAAACCTTTCGAATACCTGGAATGCCCTTTCAAAGGTCCGGTCAATTTCCACTCCAAAGTTATCCTTGCCGCGTGCATGGATAACCACACGATAGGTGCCTGAGGATCCCGGCCTGATCTTGGCATCCTCGGACCGTTCCTGTGTGACCACGTTGCTGCCTGCATAGGGCGTGCGGGTGTAACGCACCCCATAACGTCCATCCTGATAGTTGCCATCCTGGTGTGCTCCATCATCAGGCATCGGCAGCGGCTTTGGGCAGGCAAGTTGCCCATTAGGCATCGTGACCTCAACGGATACCTCCAGATTACGGATTGCTCCCCTGAGATCAAAGGCGGCCAGCTTGATGTCCACTGGCATGCCATGCTCGAAGTGTTCGCGGGAATGTTCCCGGCGCTTGTTGAGGCCGCCGTTTTTAACGGCGGAAAGAGAGACAAAAAAGTCCAGTGCGTTCCCCGGCTTGCCGGAAATACCACTGAATATCTCAACATCATTGCCGTCCTTTTCAGTCATTGTGACGATGTAATTACCGCGCACGAGGGGTTTCTGGGGGTGAAAGACGACATGTGTGTCCTCTGTGTAGACCTGAGAGATGTCTTCAAGGTTCTGCCCATCCGGGGTTTGCACGGAAACAGTCATTTTCGTTGGTGTGGACCAACCGACATAGAGCAAGGGGGCTGAAACATCATCATAGGGTTGATTGAGGATGAACTGGGCGTTCTGGTTCGCCAATATTTCCCCTTTCTCCAGGGTAATGCGCTGGAGCTTCTTTGAGTGTTCAAGCCCGGAGAGAAAGCGCAATGTCAGTTGGTTGCGCATTGCCGAAAAGTCAGCAGTGGCATCCTTGGCCGCTCCCGCGTTATCCTCAACGGGATTGTAAAGATAGTCACCAAGTGTGATGGCTGCGATTTCCTGCAGGAGGTCGGTTTCGGCACCTTCGCCGAAAGCTCTGGTGTTGACAATGGTGCCTGCGGGAATGATCCGTGCGTCAGCGCTGCCGCACCCATCGGGATTCATGGCGGAGTCCCAGTAGCGGGATTCATTCTCCTTGCCGTCTGTGAGAAGCAGGATGGTATCGATGGCATCCGCGGACGATGCGGCATCCAGGGCATCCTGTGCCACCCAGAGCCCGTCACCTATGGAGGTGGTTTGCTGTGAGGTGAGCGTGTCCACCGCGAGCTTCATCAGTCCGCGGGAGAGGGAACTGCCGCTTAGTAATCCCGGGGATCCCTTCAGGTTTGTCGCATCCTCATTGCATTCAATGCCATCCCCGCTAAAGGACACCACCGTGAACTTGTCATTGTTATCCACGGAATCGATATAGAACTTGGCTGCCTGCTTGGCAGCGTCCAGCTTGGCACTTGTCGGTGATTCCATTGACCCTGAAATATCGAGAACCACTGCATGATGGAAGACAAGGTCGCCGTAGAGGACTGCCTGGCGCTGGATCGCCGTTGACCCTCCGGTGATACCCGGGCAGAGCTTGACTTCGAGGTTATAGAATCCGTCAGCAGGTTGAACGGGAGCGGCAACCACCAGTTCCCAGAGGCCGCCTACGTATGCGGCGTCAAGGACGTTTGCGTCCTCAGCACCGATACGCACGGCAAAATAGTCTTCTTCCAGTCCAAGGATAGACGGATTGTCCGGTCCATCCGGGGCAAGGTCGGGTAAACCGGTGACCTTGGTGGTTACCACGATATTTCCAGGGTTGTCGAAGGGACCGGGGTGGGCATAACGGCTGAAGGTCGGGCGGACAATCTCTACTTTGGGCTGCCCCGCATCAAAGTCCCAGTCCACGGTGCCGCCTTCCTCAAGTCCACTGACGATACCGCAGATTTTTTCGACCGGTCGTGTGGGTTCAGAGAAAAAGACCCCGGCAAACTCGGTACCGATTGCCCGTTTAATGCCGATGACACTGCCTGCACTGTCGGTTGCAACCACGGTAAAGGCCATGGTGTCACCGGTGGATACTGCCTTGAATCCAACAGCAAAGCATTCACTGCCCTGTCCGACATCAGCAACGATGTATTCCGCAGCCCATGGATTTACGGAAGTTGATCCGTTGCTGGGGATACTTGCCGCAGTTTTCGGCACATTGCCGGTAAGCGGCTGGGTTTGTTCATCAATATAGCTGTATTTGGCAGCGTCCGGGATCCCGGACGCGTCAAATTCCCGGGTATAGTTGCAGATGGTAAAGTCGTGAAAGATATTTTCCAGGCTGCGTCCCCTTGCTGCAAGCAGCTCCTCAAGCGCCGGCTTGGAATTTGCAGGTGCATCAACATCGTTGGTAACGAGCTTGTCCCAGAATGCGACCATGAATTCTGTCCCATAGTTTGGCTCGACCTTGTTGGTGCCAAGTTGCTCCATCAGGTAATTCCACCAGAGTCCGCAATCATAATCCTTGTTGAACAGGGTCTCGTCCGGACTGTTCAGGAAACTCGAAGCCCACCCCTCATAGAAAGGTGACCCGGTGCTATCATCCGTGTCAGCGAAAGCCTTGTCTTCTATGGCGACGGCAGTTCCTTCAGAAACCCATTTGCCGAATGTGCTCCCGATATATCCGCTGCTGCCTCCATTGATACTGTCTTTATAATTACGTTGAACAGTGTGGAACATCTCGTGGAGCAATACTGTTTTGACGGCCAGCGCCGTTTGTGTACTGAACATGGGTGCATCCAGTTCAAAGCAATCCGGATGGGCGCTTCCCAATACTCCTGCGCTGGCAATGTCGTGCACAAAAATCCCATAATCAGGCAAGGTGCTCAACCATGGTGCGCGAAACCCCATGCTGCCAACCAGCGAGTCATAAGAGTCCTTGGTGAAGGCTTCTGTGTTGTCTATATCGGTTGTGCTGACTCGGTCGGCATCTCCAGGTGTGTCCGTATAGGTAATGGTGTAATTCACTCCATCATGGGTGAATGTGCGGCTTTCATCCAGATTTTCCTTGGTTACCTCAGCAATGGCGGGGCCTGTTTTAAGGGCAATTGTCAAGGCCAGTATGATGAGCAGGCAGGTGAGTTGATGGAGGTGGTATTTCGGCTGTATGATCATTTTGTCTAATTGCATGAATATTCCCTTTTCCTGATTGATTTCAGGAGTCGTTACCTGGTTAGACGGTTGAATTCCTGCTTGATGCATCTTTTCACCGTTTTCTTTCATTTCGGAGGGTATTATTTGGTTCGCTGCCGACCTTGATGAGGGTTACATTTTGATGATGCGATTGATTATCCTGGCCCTTTTGGCACTTGCTGCATGCCTTGCCCCGGCATTGTCCCGGACAGTGTTACTGGAACGTTCCTCGGCAGGATGGAGTTATGATGATGATGGTACTGCTGATGTAGGCTGGCAGGGTGCTGCTTTCAATGATCATCATTGGAAAAAGGGGGCATCGCCGCTGGGCTATGGTGACCGGGGTATCTCGACCATCGTGGGGTTCGGTGGAGATCCGGAAAAGAAGCATGCGGCGACATTTTTCCGCCGGCATTTTGAGGTCCCTGCGGGGGGGGAATTTGCCCGGGTGAACCTTGCCCTGCGCTGTGATGATGGGGCCGCTCTGACCTTGAATGGTAAACCGCTTGCCCGATTGAATCTGGGGAGGGGTGCGGTAACTGCAAGGACATTTGCCGAACAGGCCCTGTCAGGTGAGGAGGAGCAGGAGTTTCACCGCATGCAGGTGCCGGTTGATTTGTTGCGCGCGGGTAAAAACGTATTGGCAGTCAGCGTCCACCAGGTGGGTCCGGCCAGCAGTGATCTGGTGCTTGACCTGGAGATTTTCGCGCTGACAGAGGAGGAGTTGCCAAAGAAGGCGGTCGTGCGTGCCGAAGCCAGGCAGGTCATCAATGCCTATCACAAGGGGCATTTTGTGGCGCCTGCCATGCGTATTCCGGATGGTTATGCGGATGGGGGCACATACATGAAGATTAAGGAGGACGGCACAGTGGTCGCTACGCGAGAGGTGATCATGGTCGACAGAAAGCGTGACAGCAAGCTTGCCGGATATATTGATTTTGCCCGGGGCAAGAAAGATTTGCCGGAAGTTGAGCGTGCCCAGGTTCTGGCCCGATACATTGACAGTATGACTTCACCCAATGGCCAGAGGGACCAGGCCGAGGCGGCAACCCGGCAATTGATGGATTATCGAAACAGCGAGATATTACTCGGCCAGGTTGCTGAATATTGTGGAGGTGGTGTTTGTCGACATCGGTCATTGCTCTTCAAGATCATGGGCGATGAGGCCGGCTTGAAGGTGGGGCTGAGGCGTGGTCACATGAAGTCGCGCGGAAGGTTGCTTGGCAGGCATGCGTGGAATGAAATTACCCTGGAGGATGGCAGCAGGAGAATTGTGGACGTGATGAACCCGGAGAAAAATTTCAAGCTGCCGCCGGCTGAAAAAGTTTCCCATAAATATGCGGGCATCAAGGGTGAGGAGTTATACGGTGACAAAAAAAACGCGATCCGCCGCCGCAAGTGACTCTTGAGGAGAAGCAGGAAGGGTTTTAGGGTTTACCCGTGTTGCAGGTTGAACATCTGTGTTTTCTGGATTGGGGGCCCCTGAGCTTTTCTGTCGGGGCGGGGCAGTGCGTGGGCCTCAGCGGCGAGTCCGGGTCCGGGAAGTCCCTGCTGTTACGTGCGATTGCCGACCTGGATGTTCATGAGGGGGAAGTTTTTCTTGAGGGCAAGAATTGTGTGGATTATCCGGGTGCGGCGTGGCGTGGTAGTGTGGCGATGCTGGCGGCAGAGTCACGCTGGTGGTTTGACTCGGTTGGATTACATTTCCCTGAAGGCGACCATGAGCCGGTTTTATTAAAGCTGGGTTTTCCGGGTTCTGAAGTCATGGACTGGGAGATATCCCGTTTGTCGGCGGGGGAAAAACAGCGCTTGGCACTGGCGAGGTTGCTTGTACGTGGGCCTGATGTGCTGTTGCTGGATGAGCCCACCGCCAACCTTGACCCCCGGTCGACTTCCCTTGTCGAGGAAGTCATTTCGGAATACCGGGAGGAGCAACAGGTTCCGGTTGTCTGGGTGGGACATGATGAGGAGCAGTTGAAGCGTGTGGCAAACACAGCCTTGCGGATGCATGGCAAACAACTTGAAGAGTCCTGGTGAAAATTATCGAACTTGAGCCGTGGGAACTCTCCCTTGCAGGCGTGCTGGTGGCTGCCCTGGCTGCCTGCACGTTCTCTGCCAGACTTGGTGTTACCAGGTCGCTGTTGATTTCGGCGGTTCGAATGGTTTTGCAGTTATCCTTAATCGGGCTGGTGCTCAGGGAACTCTTTGAGGCGAGGCAACCATTGTGGGTCGGCATAATTGCCCTTGTTATGCTGGCGGTTGCCGGGCGTGAAGTGTCCGCCCGCCAGAAATACCGTTTACGGGGCATGTGGGGTTATGGCATCGGTACCGGTGCAATGTTTGTATCTTCATTTGCGGTATCCATTTTCGGGTTAGCAGCTGTGGTTCGCGCAGATCCCTGGTGGGATCCCCGATACGCAATCCCTGTGCTGGGCATGCTGCTTGGCAATACAATGACGGCTGTAGCACTCAGCATTGACCGGTTGACGGTTTCAACATGGCAGGGCCGGGAGATAATAGAAGCACGTTTGATGCTTGGTGAGACCGGCAGGCAGGCAGTCAGCGATTTTGCCCGGGAAGCACTGCGTTCAGGACTTATCCCGGTAATTAATTCCATGGCCGTTGCGGGGCTGGTTTCCCTTCCGGGCATGATGACCGGGCAGATACTGGCAGGTAATCCGCCAGGGGATGCGGTGCGGTATCAGATTCTCATCTGGTTGCTGATTGCCGCCGGGTGTGGATTCGGGATGCTAATTGCCGTGCGCATGGCTGCAGGCCGGCTGTTCGATGAGCGGGACCGGTTGCGACTGGACCGGTTGGCCGGGGACGGGCAAGCCAACAAGCTGATCGGCTAACGGCTAAATCTTGAAGTAGAAGGCGGCATAACTGGTGGCCTCCAGTTCCTCGATATGCATGCGCTTGCCTCTGGTGTGTTCACCCCAGCTTTCCATGAAGATTACTTCGCCGGTTTTTTCATTATAACCGGTGACAACGGAAGCGTGACCGGGATCTGTCTTTGAAGTGGGCCAGGAGGCGCGATCCGCGGGATTGGCTTCCGGCAGGACCTTGCCCTTGGCAGCAGCACTGTGCAGCAGGTTTCTTTCTGAGCTGTAGCGGCGCCAGACGACGACAGGAAACCCCTTTTCCAGATATTTCTTGGCCCGCTTGAAGTCAAAACTGCCGCTGCGCTGCACACTGGCTAGTGCCTCTTCTGCCGCAGCACGGTAGAGGTCGAGGATTTTAGAGCCTTTTGCGCTGCCTGTGTTGCGGAAACGGGCTCCGGATGCCAGCGCATCCGTGCTCATGCGCAATCCCAGGTAATGGGTGGCCATTCCCAGCGTGCTTACTGCGCAATATGGGCGCAGGCCCTGGCGAAACATGGGGATGCCGCCTATGGTGACATCACCGGAACGATCCTGGCGGACGTTGGCAAGTAGTTGCTTGCGGCGCTGTCTTTTGTCCAGCGAGGCAATATCGACATCAAGGTAATCATCGGAGATATCCTCGGTGCGCAAAATGATCAGGCTTATTGAATGGTTCTCGATGGCTGAAAATCGCAGGGTCAGCTTGCCGATCCGGTAATCCTGGTAGGTGTTTCTAAGCAAGGCCGTGCGGCCGATAACAGCATCATCAGGGCCATCCTCAGCTCGCTCGCCAAGTGTTTTGCCAAGTGCTTTTTCAAGCTGAGCGTAGCGCTTCTTGAAGTCACGCTGCAGAGCCTTTATGTCGTCCTTTTCCCTGTTGCCGTGATACCCGAAGAAATGGCCTGCATCCAGGTAGAGGGCTGCGATGGATTGCAGTCTGCCCTTTTGGGTGTTGGCGAACACTGCTGCCGGGCGCTGGCCAAGGATCACGGGGTTTACGGCAAGTAACTTGACCTCATTGCCGTCCAGGGAAGGGATGGATTTCCAGACCTGGGGCAGCTCTTCGCCTCTCCAGATTGCCTCGGCAAGCAATTGCTCGGTAAAATCCTCATTAATGTCCCTGGGCTGGAAAGTGGCCCCGAAAAAATTACCACCGAAATTCTGGGGAATGGCGAATACGTTCTCAAGGGCGACCAGGAAAGCCGGCAGGGTGAAAAGGAGGAATTTCATCTTCATCTAAATATTACTGTTTCCCGCTTCCAATGACAAGCCTGGTGCAACAACTGGGATTGATGTGCCTCCTGCTTGGTACCACATTACCACATAGCGGGATATTCATCTGGTACTGCCGGGAAATTTCCATCCGGGTTTTTTCAGTCGCCGGTCAAAGGAGAACGGTTTTTTGGCTGCGGGCCTGATGGTAAACTGCACCGGGGGAAAGGTTTGGTTTACGCGATCGAGCTGGATGCGCGTGATGTTCGGGGCATTGTTCCATGGCTGGTCGACAATCCATTGGTGTCCGTCTGCGTGTAAAAAGAGCACAGGTTTGCCGAATGCAGCTCCAAGCTTGGCAAAACGATCACAGAACGGTGCAAAGGGCGGCCTTGCCTGTGGTTTACCCTTCACCATCCGGATTGGATTGGCATGGCAGCAGACCACGGCGACTTGCACTGTTTTCCTGTGTTTGATGAACTGTGTCTCTATCCAGTCATTGTTTTCAGCAAAGCGCCGTGTCCATTCCTTCCTGTCGTGAATGCGCCCCCCGACGAGGTTAATACCTATGAAAAGGACACCTGACTTGATAAAGGTAAAATTCTCCGGTCTGGCTTTCTGCCGATCGGTGCTCCATTTCACGGTGTAGTTTTTTTCCAGGCTGCCAAGGTGGGCAGTCCAGTGTTTCCACCCGGTTTCAGGGTCAGGACGGTCATTCCATTCGTTATCACCGGGAATGATGTATGTCGGGATTTGATTGCCCCTGGTAAGCAGTTTTTTAATCGACAGGTAATGAGCCTCAGTGAGTTTCCCCTGGCGCGCCATGTCGCCGGAGTTGATGTCGCCAAGGTGAATCAGGAATTCAGATCCCTTTTGCCTGTTTTCCTCACTGACATAATGGCGGATGGCCTTAAAGTCATCACCACTATAGGGTCCGCATCCCATGGCGGAAAATACCAGCTGGTCGGCTTGCTCGCCGGCCATGCTGCAGGCATTGAGAATGGCAAGACAGGTTGCGAAGATACGGAGCATAGATTGCACTGGGCGATTGTTTGACGATAGTGAGGGCGATGCCTGCAACTGAGCCAATTCTATACTATAATCGTTATACGGGGAAGATCGAGGGCGAGTCTGTCTATGGTGAAAGTTTCCTGAAGTTCACTTATGGCAACCCACTGGGAAAACTTGCCCTGTCAGCTCTGGTTCGCCGGGCATGTTTTTCACGGTTTTATGGATGGAGAATGCGTCAAAGTGCCTCGGCTAGCAAAATAAAACCCTTCGTGGCCCGTTACGGTCTGGATCCCGGGGAGTTTGCCGACCCGATATCCAAGTTTGAGCATTTTGATGCTTTTTTTGTCAGACGACTGCGTGCCGGGGCCCGCCCTTTTCCAGAAAATGACCATGAGCTCGGATTTCCAGCTGAGGGCCGGCATCTGGCCGTGGCGGATCTCTCCTCCTATGATGGGCTATGGGCAAAGGGGCAGAAGTTTGATTTAATAAGGCTGCTGGGAAGCGGAGAGCTTGCCGAACGTTACTCCGGCGGGGCAGTCCTGATTTCGCGCCTGTGTCCAACAGACTATCACCGTTATCATTTTCCATGCGGCGGCGAGGCAGGGGAGACGCAATTGATGAATGGCTTTCTTTACTCGGTTAACCCCATCGCTTTGCGCCAGCGGGTATCTTATCTCTGGGAAAACAAGCGCTGCATGACCATGCTGGAGTCACCGTTTTTCGGCTCGGTGGCTTTGCTTGAGATCGGGGCAACCTGTGTAGGGAGTATCGTGCAGAGTTATGTTCCCGGACCGGTCGGGAAGGGGGATGAGAAGGGGTATTTCAGGTTTGGGGGATCAATGTTCATGATGTTTTTCGAGCCCGGTCGCGTGAGGTTTTCCCCTGATCTTCTTGAGCATGGGGCGGAGGGCCGGGAGGTTTATGCTCGTGTGGGTGATCGTTGCGGGCACCTCAGCGGCAAGGAGGAGTAATGATGCAGCGTGCGGGTGCCTTTTGGCGACCAGGCTAGTATTCACGGTCAAGGAGGTATCCTGCAATTTCACGAAGGCGTGATGCCTTGGAGCCCAGAGGCTTCAGGGCGGCTATTGCATCCGCTGTAAGGCGTGCGGCCTCCCTGCGTGATTTTTCCAGTCCATGGACTGCGGGGTAAGTGGCCTTTTCCGTTGCCAGGTCCTTGCCGGCACTCTTGCCCAGTTTCTCGCTGCTTTGCGTAATGTCCAGGATGTCGTCGATGATCTGAAAGGCGAGACCGGTGGATTTCCCGAATTGGCTCAGGGAATCCATTTTTCCCTGACTGGCTCCTGCAGCCATGGCTCCGAGACGCAGTGAGCAGGTCAGCAGGGCTGCAGTCTTGCTTTCATGGATAAAGCGCAACTGGCGTGCGGAGAGCCCGGCTCCCTCGCCCTCCATGTCCATGACCTGGCCACCAACGAGATGTTTGCTTCCAGCCGTAAGTGCCAGTTCCTGTGCCATTTTCCCTGCCGTGTGCTTCCCTGCCGGCTTGCTCTGGCTGATAAGTTCAAAGGCAAGGGCGAGCAGCGCATCACCGGCAAGCACAGCTACCGCCTCACCGTAGACCTTGTGATTGGTCGGCTTGCCGCGTCGCAAGTCATCATCATCCATGCATGGCAGATCGTCGTGGATCAGCGAGTAGGTATGGACACATTCCACGGCACAGGCTGCAGGCATTGCACGGTTGTCACTGCTTCCGCATGCTTCAGCTGCCGCCAGGCAAAGAATCGGGCGCAGTCGTTTGCCGCCTGCAAAAACACTGTAGCGCATGGATTCATGAAGTGTTCTCGGCCGGCATGAGGCACGCGGCAACAAACCTCGCAGTGCCTCATTGATCCGCTTCTGCTGTGCAGCGGTATAAGCTTTAAAGTCCTTTTCAGGCTTCACGGTGATCAGATTAAAAGTTCTGCAATCTGTACTGCATTGAGCGCGGCTCCCTTGCGGACCTGGTCTCCTACCACCCAGAATGTCAGTGCATTGTCCAGCACGATATCCTCGCGGATACGCCCTACAAGGCAGTTATCCTTGGCGGTTGTGTCCAGGGGCGTGGGGAACAATCCTTCGGAAGGGTTGTCACAGATGTCAACACCAGGTGCGGCATCAATGAGCGAACGTGCCCTGTCTACATCCGGTTTTTCAAGGAACTGGACGGTTACTGAAACAGAGTGAGAACGGTAGACGGGGACCCGTACACAGGTAACCGAGGCGCACAACTCCCCATTGCCGAGGATTTTCCGGCTTTCGTTTTCCATTTTCATTTCTTCCTTGGTGTACCCGTTTTCCAGGAATTGATCGACTTGGGGGATCACGTTAAAGGCAATCTGGTGCGGATAGACACTTGGCTGGACGGGATTACCCTCAGCCAGTGCCTTTACCTGCGCCTCAAGTTCAAGGATCCCGGCTGCACCACTGCCCGAAACAGCCTGGTAGCTTGATGCAATCAGCTTGCTGGCATGCCATTGCCGGTGCAGCGGGTTGAGTCCCACCAGCGTGACAATCGTTGTGCAGTTAGGATTGGCGATGATGCCCTTGTGACGTGCTGCATCGTCGGGATTGATTTCCGGAATCACAAGAGGGACATCTTTCTCCATGCGGAAGGCTGAGGAGTTGTCAATGACCGTGGCTCCGGCTTCTGCGGCCAGAGGGGCATATTGCCTGGATATGTCGCCTCCGGCACTAAACAGCGCGATATCGGTGTCTTCAAAGGAATGCTCAGTGAGTTCCTCAACGATGAGGTCCTGATCCCGGAAGCGGATTTTTTTTCCGGCAGATCTTGCCGAGGCCAGTAGCTTCAGGTTTCCAATCGGGAAATTGCGCTGTTCAAGGCATCTGGCCATTTCTTGTCCTACAGCCCCGGTTATTCCGGCAATCGCTATATTTGGTTTGTCTGGCATTGGTTTGGGTGTTTTGTGCAGTGCTTGCGGGACGGAGATTCTACCCCGTGGTTACGCCGATGCAAACAGGAGAGAGAAATGAAGCGGAAACCCGTATCGGGATATCCATTTCCGATCAGAATTTGCAGGTATTACAAGGCAACAGTCAAATTGCCTCTTTTGTGGTTTCCACTTCAAAATTCGGTGTTGGAAGCAGGGAAGGAAGCAACAAGACGCCCCTGGGTGACTTTGAGGTAGGCGAGAAGATCGGGGACGGCGCACAGCTTATGACAGTGTTCAAGGGGCGTAGACCAATTGGAATCCAAGACCTCAAGCAGGCTGCAGACGGCGACCTCGTGATGACCCGGATCCTTTGGCTGCATGGATGTGAGCAGCACAATGCGAATACCCGCGGGCGGTATATCTATATTCACGGCACCAATCATGAGCAGGATCTCGGCCAGCCGGCCAGTTTTGGTTGTATCCGCATGGGCAATGAGGATGTCGTGAGGCTTTTCGGGATGGTGGATGTGGGCAGCAAGGTGCGGATTATTGAGTAGCGGAGCATCTACTTGCAATAGGTGCCGGGTTCGCTAGCTTGCCGCATAACCAACCACCAACCACACCATATTAAACATACTCTATGAAATTGCTTCGCATCTTTTCACTCATTGCCGCCGCTTCGGGTTTTCTGATTCTCGGTGCCTGTAAATCCAATGAAGCAGTAGCTCCTATCTATGCAGAGCCTGATGCCGCACCCGGTGCCTATATTGACAGCGGGAAGTAAATACATTCAGCCTACAAGGCTTATTCAGGGCGGGTGGTCTGAGGATCACCCGCCTTTTTTTTGCACGCTGACAAACCGGCTTCCCTTCTTTAAATAACGCCATGGCAGGTCAGCTGACTTGGTAATCCCAATACGGGTGTCAGTAATGACTTCAACCGGCGATGCGGACTGGCGGAAGTAGAACCTCGCATTGCGGCCGACAAAGCTCTTGCCGTGATCCTTTCCGTTAATTCCCATGGCAATGGTCAATTTTCCGGGGCCGGAGCATAAGTCATGGAGGTGCCTTCGGCCCCGCCTGCGCCGCATGGTTGCAATCCCGCTTTTAGGCTCAAGTGCACGCAGCAGGACGAAACCATCACCTGAGCTGCTCTTGACAAGCACGTTGGCCAGCCAATACATCCCGTAATTAAGATAGACATATGCGCTACCTGCATCATTTTCGGCAACGAATTGACGTGCTGATGGGCGCGAGAATGTATGGGCAGCCTCATCTCCGACGGCGGCATAGGCCTCGGTTTCGACGACAATTCCCGAGCAATTTCCGCACAACAGTTCAGCGCCGATTAATTTTCTGGCCGCAGTCAGTGGATCCGATCGAAATGTGTCACTGCTGAGTATTTCAGTGCTTTTCATCTCCTGTGGATGCGCATCATTGATATCATGGATCCGGTAGCCATTGTGTTGCCGCTACAAGCCGGTGGGGTGGTCAATAAAAGTGTGGGCAGTGCCAAACTCCTCTGCCAAGTGGGCGGCAAGGGCCTTCACGCCGAACGTTTCAGTCGCATAGTGGCCCGCATAAATAAGGTTCACCCCCAGTTCCTCGGCCAGAGTATAGGTATGGTGTTGGCCTTCGCCGGTGATGAAGGTATCGATGCCAGCGGCGGCAGCGGTGGCAACCTGTGACCCGGCACCGCCGGTAACCAGGCCAATGTTCTTGACTGTTAAGGGTCCACCCGGGGCAAGGTGGACAGGTCCCCCGACAGCGTCCACGATTTTTTCCAGCAGGCAGGCGCGCTGCATATCCACATTGAAGCGAAGCCCCGTGCGGATTCCCTGCCATTCCAGGAAGTCACTGCCATTGCTCAAGCCGATTGCTTTTGCCAGCAGGATGTTGTTGCCGAATTGCGGATGCACATCCAGTGGAATATGGCAGGAATAGATGGCCATTTCCGCCTCCATGGCCAGTTTCAGCTTCTCATAAAGGGCGCCCTCGATCCTTTGTGCTCCTGCCCAGAACAAGCC
The DNA here is from genome assembly GCA_902589825.1 of uncultured Verrucomicrobiota bacterium. Taxonomy (GTDB): domain Bacteria; phylum Verrucomicrobiota; class Verrucomicrobiia; order Verrucomicrobiales; family DEV007; genus CACIUL01. The sequence continues at coordinate 53,279 of CACIUL010000008.1, read as the reverse complement.
ATGGTGGACGATCAGCAGGTCACTGCCCATTTCCACTGCCTCACGGATCACGGGCAGTGCTGCATCCACTGCAGAGGTGACTTTCTCTATCGGGCCAGCGCTATGCAGCTGCAGTCCGTTGAGGGCCCCGGAATAATCAGGTATTTCACTAATATTGAGCTGTTCATCGAGATAGTTTACGATGTCTTCAAGCTTTGCCATGCGTCACTCTTGCGCTCATTGTGCTTTAAGTCTAGTCTCCTCGCCCTATGCTTAAGGCCGGAATAGTAGGAATGCCGAATGTCGGCAAATCGACATTGTTTAATGCCGTAACAAGAAACCGCAACGCGGAGGCTGCAAATTACCCGTTCTGCACCATTGATCCCAATGTTGGCGTGGTGACGGTTCCTGATCCCCGCCTGCAGGTATTACGGGACATGTCAGGCTCCGAGAAACTTATCCCCGCAGCTATCGAGTTTGTGGATATTGCCGGGTTGGTTGAAGGCGCATCCGAGGGCGCCGGACTGGGAAACAAGTTCCTTGCCAATATTCGGGAGACCGATGCCATTGTGCAGGTTGTCCGCTGTTTTGAGAACGATGAGATTATCCATGAACTTGGAAACGTTGATCCATTACGCGATATTGAGATTATCAACGCGGAGCTTATCCTCGCAGATCATTCGGCGCTTGAAAAACGGAAGGCTTCACGGGAAAAGAAAGCCAAGGGGGGGGACAAGGAGGCCAAGGCGGAACTTGAGGTGATGGAGAAGCTTCTGCCGCATCTTGATGCCGGCAACCCGGCCCTCACCGCTGATTTGAATGATGATGAGCGCAAGCTCATGATGCGGGAGTTTTTCCTTCTCAGTTCCAAGCGCACGATTTTTGCCTGCAATGTTTCTGAAGGCGAGTTGGCTGCCGCGCTCGATGACCCGGACAGCAACCTGATGGTTAGCAAGGTGCGGCAGTATGTGAAAGAGGCCCATGGTGCGGAGGTCATCGTTATTTCAGCACATATTGAAGAGGAGCTGATTGACCTGGAACCTGAGGAGGCGGGAGAACTGCTGGCGGAAATGGGTGTCAGTGACAGCGGAGTATCAACCCTGATCCGCTCCGTCTATCACCTGCTTGGCCTGAGCACTTACCTGACAACAGGAGAGAAGGAGACGCGTGCATGGACGATCCCAACCGGGGCAAAGGCACCCCAGGCGGCAGGGGTGATCCATACGGATTTTGAACGCGGTTTCATTGCCGCTGAAGTTGTGCATTTTGATGATATCAAGGAGCTTGGGTCCAAGGCTGCTGCCCGGGATGCAGGGAAGCTTCGCATCGAGGGCAAGGATTATGAGGTTAAGGACGGGGACGTTGTCGAGTTTCGCTTTAACGTCTAGCTTCTGCTGCTTTACGGCAAACAGTAATCACCTTGCAAATCAATAGTGGCAGGGAACATTCGCATGCTGCATGATTTTCTCCGGAACGAGCTTTGAAGAACCGGTAAGGATCCTTTCTGACCTACACCTGGCACATCCGGGAAGCACCGTGTCCGCAATCCATGAGTTGCGTCCCTTGCTTGAGGGGGCAGGGACCATTTTGTTTAATGGAGACACCTTTGAGTTACGCAAAAAGGCACTGCTCCAAAGGGCGAAGGATTACCGTGCAGAGTTGGAGCAATTGTGCGCCAAAATCGGGACGGAACCCGTGTTTTTGACCGGAAATCATGACCCGGAGGTTTCCGGGACCCATTACCTTGACCTTTGTACTGGCAAGGTTTTCCTGACCCATGGTGATATTCTCTATGAGGATGTGTCGCCATGGAGCAAACTGATTGCGGAAATGCGTGAGGTTCTAGGCCGAATCCGTAGTGAGTATCCTCCCGATTACCGTGATGACCTTGAGCTGAGCCTTGAGGTTGCCAAGCGGATTTCAGCAGAGACGAGGGTGCGTCCTGCAATCAGGGACGGTCGACTGCGTAAGCTGAGGACACTGTTGGCAGAGGCATGGCCGCCACACCGTCCGGCAAAGATCATCAAGACATGGCTGCGTTCCCATTATCTCGGACACGCGTTGCGAAACCGGTTCCGGCCCGGGGCTGATTTTATCATATACGGGCATACTCACCGGGCCATGGTTCATGAGCATGATGATAAGCACGTTATCAATACCGGTGCCTTCATGCCTCTTTCCCGGGCCATGGTGGTTGAGATCAAGGGCGGCGAGATCAGCGCGCATGACGTTGGCAGGAAGTCCGGTCACTTTTGCGCGGCACGCAGGCGGGGAACCTGGCGTGTTACCTAGAGGCGAGTCGGATGGTCAGAACAGTGCCTTGCCCCGGCAAGCCAGGCCCGGGAGATTATTCACCGAGCATGAAATGCAGGTGTGGTGTGTAGAGATTGGGCTCTAGCAGGAAAGAATCGTGACCTTTTTCCGAGTGTACGGTGATGCGTACGGGGGCTATACCACCCTGTGCAATGGCATTTGCAAGTTCCTCCTGCTGGCCCGGGTAATAACAAACGTCGGAGTCAATGGTGAAAATGAGGTATTGCTGATGCCTGCAGCGTTCAAACATGGACGCGTAATCATTGAAGCCGGCTTCTTCCAGCAGGTCAAAGCTCTGCCAGGCATCCATGATTCTTAGGTATGTGTTGGCGTCAAATCGGCGAACAAATTTGCGCCCCTGGTGCAGCATGTAAGATTCTGTCGGGGTGAGCAATTTATACCAGCCGTTGTCTTTTTCGGTGCCGTCCTCGACAATCTTGCTTGCCCTGCGCTCGAGTGTGTCGAGTGAAATAAATGCCTTGTGCCCGATCATTCTGGCCAGTGCCAGCCCGCGTTCCGGAGGATTTCCCCCATAGTAGTCCCCACCCTTGAAGTTCCCGTCAGCTTCAATTGCAGATATTTGTTCCAAGTTGTGGATACGTTGTAGAACTGAGGTTGCAACGCCACTTGCCAGTGCCACCACTTTATCTACCCGTTCCGGATAGCGCGTGGCCAGGCTGAGTCCCATCATGCCTCCCAGTGAGCTGCCGACCGTGGCATGCAGTTTTTCTATCCCCAGTTGATCAAGGAGCTTGACCTGTGAATCGACAATGTCACTGATGGCCACACGGGGGAATAATGACCCATATGGCTGACCGGTTTCGGGGTTCTCTGAACCGGGTCCAGTTGAGCCATAACAGCCGCCAAGGTAGTTTGCACAGATGATACAGAACTTGTCCGTGTCCAGTGCCTTTCCCGGGCCGATGAAGCCGTCCCACCACCCGGATTGGCACTCCTTGTCCCACTCCACGTTGAGGCCGGGGACATTCTCGGTATGCCCGGCAGCATGCTGGCTGGCGCTCAGGGCATGAAAGAGAAGGATCACATTGTCGCGATCCTTCGAGAGCTCACCATACATCTCGTAGGCGAGGGTAAAATTGGCAAGGGTATCTCCACAGCGGAGTGCCAGCGGCGATGCTGCGTCCGAGAAATGAAAAAACTCTGTTTTTGTCTGGCCGATGCTTTCAATCATGCGATTTGGACTGTAATCGCGAATTTCAGAATGACGAATGACGAAATTCGGGCGAATGGGCAGTATGTCTTATAAGGATTATAACGGTCTGGAAGCTGAATTGTATGATATTTTTCGCGGTGGCGACGAACTGGATGAAATAGGATTTTACAGCGAGGTGGCTGCTGATCAGGGCGGCAACTGCCTTGACCTGGGATGTGGTACCGGTCGTGTCCTCCTTCCACTGGCACGGCAGGGCATCCATATAACGGGTCTGGATGCATCGCAATTCATGGTTGAGGAATGCCGCGCAAGGGTTGCCGCGGAGGGATTATCCGCGGAAATTCTGCACGATGACATGAGGACTTTTGACCTTGGCCGGCAATTTGACCTGATTCTTTTACCTGGAGCCACTTTTCAGCTCCTTGAAGAAAGGGAGGATGTGATTTCTGCCCTGCAACAGGTCCGGGCTCACCTGTTACCAGACGGGCTGATGTTGATGAGCCTCTTTATACCCTATTATGAGATCGTGCACGAGTCACTGGACGGGGTCTGGCGGCTTGAGAGGGACGAGGCTATCGGGAATGACGGGCAACGGGCAATCTGCCACGTTTGTGCAGACCTTGACAGGTGTGAACAAGTCATGGATTTGAGACATCGCTTTGAAGTGATTGACAGGAGCGGGGTTACAGTAAAGTCCGAGTTGAAGCGTTCCCGGCTGCGTTGGTACGGGAAATATGAACTCGAGCTGCTCCTCGCCTCTGCAGGGTTCCAGTCCGTGGAAATCCTCGGCGATTTCGGAGATGAGCAAGCCGGTGATGGCCATGCTGCGATGGCCGTCTTTGCGAAGAGAAAATAACCGGACTTCTCTCAATGCAGTGATGACAGGAGGATTCAGCAATTGCAGGTAAGGGAGGCAGCTGAACGGGTACTTTTTTCATCCTCGCTTGAGGAGAAGCTTCTGCTTGCCCCGATACAGGTCAACGATGATGCCGCGGGAAAGGCGGTTGTTTCTCCCGACAGCCCGGGCCGACCGGATAATCTGCAGCTTAGCCCAAAGGGCACGCGGGCGGAATTTCCGGGTGTTCACCGCATTGGCCACGAGCGGGATCGTGGTGTTTTGCTGCACTTCCTGGCCAATCATGAACTGCTTGCCGCGGAATTAATGGCTTTGGCTCTGCTTAGGTTTCCTGAGGCTCCTGCCGAGTATCGTGCCGGGGTTTACCATGCCATGCGTGAGGAACAGATCCACACGCAGCTTTATTTGAGGCGTATGCGTGAATGTGGTGTGGAGTTCGGACAATTGCCCCTGAATGATTATTTTTGGCGGATGATTGCCCCCGTAGACTCACTCATGGATTTTGTGACCAGGCTTAACCTTACCTTTGAGCAGGCGAACCTTGATTTTTCCAGGCATTACGCGGCACTTTTTCGTGAGGCAGGTGATCCAGCCACAGCGGCCATACTGGAAAAGATTTATCGGGATGAGATTGGCCATGTGGGTCATGGGGTGAAATGGTTTCGCCACTGGAAGGATGAAGGGGACACAGACTGGCAGGCCTTTGATAAACGGCTCGTTTTTCCATTGAGTTCCTCGAGGGCAAAGGGCATTGCTCCATTTAACAGGGAGGGGCGTCTTTTGGCCGGCTTGAATGAGGAATTTATCAATCAACTCGAGGTCTGTGAGCAATCAAGGGGCAGGACACCGGTGGTTCATTGGTTTAATCCCAATGCTGAGTCACATGCCATGCGCAGCCTCTCCGGGGGATGCTTTGATCCGGACCGGTTCCAACACGCAATGGAGCATGACCTGGAGCTGTTGATGATTTCGTTGAGTCGCCGCGATGATATCCTGCTGGTGCGCAGGCCTCCTTCCACCGAGCATCTTCTCTATTTGAGCGGGGCAGGATTGCAGTTGCCCGAGATTATCGGGGTCGGCAGGATGGATAAACGCAAACTTGGTGGCTTGCGCCCATGGGCATGGTCACCGGACGCCGTTGATGTTCTCAGGCCACATGCTGAAGGGGTTTCGAGAAAAGTGGAGTGGAAATGGCGGGATGATTACCCTCTCCAATGGTTGTCCAAGGAAACAGGCCTGCGCCTGGAGCAGAGCCTTGGATTGTCTGACAAGAGGGCAACCGTGTGCCGTGATGTCAAATCTGCCCTGGACCTGGCCCGGGATGATATTTTTCTCTTCAAGGCGGCTTATTCCTGTGCAGGCCGTGGACACCGGCGCAGTGATCAAAACCCGGATGAATTGCACCGGTGGCTGGAAAGAACCATTGCCGGCCACGGTTGCGTGATTGCTGAACCATGGCTTGAAAGGGTGGTGGATTTTTCCGCCCTTTATGAGATGAGGGACGGAAAAGTGGATCTCTTGGGAATGACCCGGGTAGAGAATGATGCTGCTGGCAGGTTTCGAGGAATCAGTGTTGCTCCTAAATGGAGCAAGCTATTGGCAAGGGAAGTTGCCGAGTTCCTGTTTTCAGGGGAGCAGTGCATGCAGTGGTATGAAGGAAGTATACCGGAAGCCGTTGCCCGGCTTTTGCCGGGTTATACCGGCCCGGTGGGAGTGGATGCAATGGTTTACCGTCGTCGTGATGGTACCCTGGCCCTGAGGCATATTGTAGAGCTTAACGTGCGCATGACCATGGGACGGGTTGCACTTGAGTTGCAGAGGAAACTTGCCCCGTCAGGTTGGGGAAGTTTCCGGATAATGCGCAAGGGGACAAAGCCCGATGATGATGCAATTATCCTCAATGACCCGCGACATGCCGAGGAGTTTTTGGCAGTCTGGAAAACTGGCCGATGATGCGCGGTTGAATGCGCAATTTTCAGGGTGTTTCAACGGCACGCACGCGGTAAAACAGGTTTTTTGTATCCGGGGGATTATTGAGTTCATTACTCCGGTAGACCAGGGTGGTTGTACCGTTGTCATTCTGTGTCGTGCTCAAGAGAGTGAGTTGCCCGGCGGACTGATTCCATTCACCCAGTGTCTCTGAGGATTCAATGCGAGCTGTAAATCCGGAGACCTGGTTCCTGATGGTCAGCGTGATTTCCAGTCGACGTTCGCCTGCCAGCCCGACTGCGGAGATACCCAGCGGACGACTGGATCCGGGATTACGCGGATCTGTTGCCAGAAGGTATTCCAGGACGTTTGCCACCCCGTCATTGTCCGCGTCAGCAAGGGGACCGGAAATGGAGGGGGTGGCGATCTCGGCGGCCGAGAAGAAAAGTGTGCGCCAGTCAAATTCCGCTGCTCCATCGACTCCCGGGTTACCGCCCTCTTCAGGTGAGAGCTCCCAGCTGAGGGGTTCCCCGCCGTAACCTGCCGGCCAGACGCGCTGGAGTGAGAAACCATTTCCATCCGCTTCAGCGGGCCAAGGCAGATTATCTTCATAATCGGTGATATCCACCGACACCAACAGTTCAGGTTCTCCTGCCACGCCGCTGGATTCAGGAACCTTGATGCGGATTTTTTCTCCCCCGTTGTCGAGCTTGCCAGGGTAAGGGCCAAAAATGGGCACGTTCCCGGCAATGTTGTGCAAATCGCGGAATTCTGCCGGATCTCCTGAAACCAGTAAGATAAGGCCGCCGGCATCCAGGTCCGCTGTATCGGCGGGGAAAATGAATCCACAGCCGCTTACCTCGACCCCGGCAAGGGAAACAGTCGAGGAGGAAATATTCTTAATTTCAATGAACTCGCTCCCGCCGGCCGCCGGATTATACATTAGTTCGGAGATGACGAGCGGGCCGGCAAGTGGCTCTGCATTGGGTGCCCCCAGGGTTTCAGCAGCCATTGGCACGTAATGGACTTCACCCGCGGAGGTAATGTGCCTGCCGAATGTAACCCCGGCAGAAGCGTCCCCGAAACTGAAGCCATCCACGTAGTCCCGGCGTTCTCCAGACGGAGTTGATGCCACCAGGAAGATTTCTTCACCGAACGAATCAAGGGCAAACCCGGTGAATTCATTTTCATCAAAGGTCAGGTAACCTCCTGCTTCGAGTATTGTGTTGTCCGGGATGCGGAATTTATCCGGTTGGCCAAGGTTGTCGGTCAGCAGCCATCCTGAAATATCGACCGCGGAAGTGTTTGGGTTGTGAATCTCGATGACATCCAGTTGAGGTATAATCGAGTTGGTGAGTATTTCGGTGACAAAGATGTCGGGGACCTGGTCGGGTGTGGGTTCAGGAGCGCCCGGGGACCCGAGCAGGCTGCGACTGGCCTGCCAGGCATTATCGCCGGCAAGGACCAGTGAGTAGCCTTTTGGCGCAATGTTACCCGGGTAGGAAATGTTCTGGATGGTATTTCCATCGGCGGCAGTCAGGACCAGGGTTTCTCCATTGTTTTCGAGTGCCCCGGAGTAGGTGCCGGCAATCTGTTGATTGCGGCCGGTCCCATAAACCTGCTGAAAGGCCTCCAGGCTCCGGACGACAATTACCCTCTCTCCAGGGTCAAGGCTCCTGCCGGGGAACTGGAACTGGATGCCTTCACTAAAGGAAACTCCTGTCAGGGAGATTGTCTGAGCGGCGACATTCTGTAGTTCAATCCACTCAAATTCACCATCTTCAGTCAGGTCGTCACCAAGGTCATGGGGATTATTCATTATCTCGACAACGGCCAGGTTTGCTGTGCTGGCCGGTGTTTCATTAACAAGGTATTCCACTTGAAGTGGCGCGCTCCATCCTGTCCCGACAGGAGTCCTTCCTGACCCGGTGGAATTACCGCCGTCACTGTCAAAGACACGGGCGAAGAGGCGGGTGGTTTCATTCAGGGTTATTGGCCCGGTATATTCAATACCACCCGTGCCGCCCTCACCAGCGCCTTCATCAAATCCGGCAACGAGCTTGACCTGGTTAAGAAAATCACTGCTTGTAGTGCTTTCATTCAGGGCATGGATGGCGAGCAGGTTTTCACCGGGTTGCAGCAGGTTGAAGAAGTTGCTGGCCTCAAAATTCTGGAAGGTGGTCGCAATGGCGTCGTCGGTCGTCTGGATGGCAGAGGAGTTCCAGCTAAGGTTGGCGGGGGCAAGGTCACGAACGATTTCTGTACCGTTTAGGTAGGCGACAAAACCGTCATCACACCTGGCCTGCAGGTTCATGAAGTTCCAGCCTGCAAGATCCTCCGCATTGACATTGAACTTGATGCGCACGTAACAGGAGGTGCGTCCCTCCATTTGCGTATTGACGTCAATATTGATGTAGGGCTCATAACCATTGCCCCTTTCGTAACCTATGCCGTTGCGGCCTGATAGCCAGCTGCTGTCGTTGAAGTCTGGATCAGTGCGCCATTGGGAGCCAATGTCTGATCCCGGGACAAGTGCGCGAACGTTGATGGACTCGCCAACCAGGGTCGTGCCCTCAATGGCATTGGTTTCACTTGTCGGCCGTGGATCACGTCCATCAAGGGTGTAATAAATTTTCTGGTTGGCTCCCAGAGATGCGCTGAGGCTGACTCTCGTCCCGGGCGGGTAGATGCCTTCAGGACGGTTGCTTGATGGGCGCGGAGCAAATTGCCCGTCCATCCAGTTCAGGCGGGTGGCCAGCCAGTCCTTGAGGTGGTTGACCTCTCCCTGGTAGCTGCCAAATCGCGGCTGGTCAGACCAGCGCTGGAAATTGCGCACTTGTGCCTCATTGAGCTCGGCCGCCATGCCGTCAATAATGGCGTGGACATTGGCGGTGGCAAAGACACCATCCCTTAATTCAAAGTATCGGTCGATGTAGGTTTGCCAGAAATTCTCATTGTTAAAGAGCGTCGCCCACCAGGGGTAAGTGAAGTAATTTGTGCCACCTGCCCACGTGGAGGGATTGTTATCCCGGTTGTCCGTGGATTCCATGGAACGGTCAAAGTCCCAGATTGGACCGAACTCGACCTTACCATGCCTGCCCTTGAAAAAATAGGTGGAGAGCCTGAGTGCGTCCGCGTTGAGTGTCAGTACGTTTAGCAAGTGGTGATCAACCCAGGAGCCAACGTCAATATAGTCCCGGTATTGAGGCGTGCTTAGAGCAGCATTCATCTCGTTAATGTAGTTGCGCAGCCAGCTGGATTGCGCAGAAGTGACGTCATCTTCCTTCGGGTAGACCCAGCCCAGGGTCCTGCCGCCTGCAGAGAGACCGGAGTCCCCTGGATCCAGGCGGTCTATTTTCATCATGTAGCCGCCGGCAATGCCGGGCTCATCATTGATACTCTGTGGCAGGCGCTCGACGTCGACCCGTTCCTTGTCACGGGAGATTTTTTCCATGAAGGTGTATACCCCGTCGTAATCATTGTTGTAGTTAAGGTCACCACCGTTGTCGTCCTTGAAAAGTTCCACGAACCTGGTTCGCACGGCGTAGCGTCCCACCTGGTTGCTCAACTCATAGATAAAGGCATTACGCATCAGTGAACGGTCAAAAACAGATCGCGCATTAAGGATCCAGTCCGACTCCTCAGGCAGGCCAAGCGGCGAAATGTCCTTGTTCCTGTTGAACTCGTTCCAGGCCTCAATGGAGAAGGCTTTTTTAGAGAATCCTGACGAGGAGGACCCCCGAACTTTCCAGCCTCCCCTCGTACCGAGATTGTAGGGGCGATTGAGGGTGGTGCGGCCATTGGCCGGATCGGGCTCGAAGAAGGCGAAAAAAGTAAAGGCCTTGCCGTTGGATGCGCTGGGCCCCCCATTGAAACGCTCCATGATAATGACAGGGAGATCGGAACTGAAGGTGCGCGCATTGCTTGAGAGCCTGATATAGCCTTCTTCACTGACCGGACCAGGTGTCAGGCCGGGCTCAAAAGCCCGTGCCCTTAGCAGCGTTGAAGATGATATATTGATGGGATTGCCGTTGAACAGGGATGAGTTTGCCGTGGGCACATCACCGTTGGTGGTATAGCGAAGCTGTGCGGCGGGTGATGGGGAGGAAAGGCTCACGGAAAGTGAACCGGTAAATCCGCGGCCGGGTTGAGAGAAACTGACGCGGCCGGACGGCAGCCCCTGCTCGGTGCCGTTGGCATTTCCCGGGCTGGGTTCCTGGAAGTATCCCGGGCTGCCGATCTGGCCGGGGGCAGAGAAGAATTCGCCTTCCAGTCTTGGCAGGGCCAATAGATCCGAGCTCCTGGTATCACCGTTCATTGAATGGATGCTCAAAATGTTATTGCCGGCAATGAGCAGTTCGGCTGCCCTCGAGCTGAGGTCCGTGTCCACGAAGCTGGTGGCTTGGGAGTCGGGGTGGTCATTGGATGCATCTGAATTCCAGGCAGGGTTCGCGGGTTTGTTGCCGGAGGCAATTTCCGTGCCGTTGAGGTAGGCAATGAACCCGTCATCATATTTCATGCGGAATTTGAGGCCAGATATTCCATCGACTGAATCCAGGTTGAAAGGAATACGGACATAGACCGTGGAGTTGATATCATAGGTTTGGTTTTCAACATCTCCTCCCGCACCAATGAGGTTTTCGTAACCGCTTGAGCGCTCGTAACCAATACCCGTTGTTGCGTCTTCCCAGTTGCTGTCATCGAATTGGATGTTCTGCCATGCTGTGCCAATATCGGCCGTGGGGACAAGCAGCTTGCAGGCATCCCCCTCGCGCACCAGTACACTTGTGGTGTTGCCGCCGGATTGTGTCAGGCCATAGGAGATATCATCGAACTGCTCGGGGTAATCCGTGAATCCCGAGATGAAGGTTTGCCCGTCCGGGTCGGTCAGTGCAAGATAGCCCCCGGGGTCGTTGGACAATCGGAAATTGGTATGAAGCTCACCGGCTTTACGGTTTTTGTCGGATGCAAAGACAATAAGGTAACCGCCGGCCGGCAAGGTGATTTCCGGGAAGCGCCATTTATCCGGCTCTTCAGGGTCATCGGTGAGGAAATAGCCATCAAGGTCAATAGCATTTGGTTCCGGATTGTGAATCTCGATCCAGTCCGAGGACTGTGCGTCCTCATCATAGATTACCGAGGAGTTGGCACTCATGAACTCGGTGATCAGTGGCGCGGCTTGTGGAATTGCAGGTGTGGCCAGAAGGAGGTAAAGGGGCAACAGGGACAGATGCCTTGGCAATGAGGGCATGGCTAAACGGGGGGTGATGACAACTTGACCCCGGAATTCCGGGGAGAGGGGATGTTAAGCCACACATTAAACCCGCTGGCTTAAACTGGAAGTAATTATTTTTTCCTTTTGGGATTCCACGTAGGGGCAATCATTCCGGCATTTTCCCTTACAACCTTCTGCCGAATTTCTAGATTTCCGGAACCGGGTCGTTGGGCTTGATCGGTTTTCCTTCCCAGGTAACTGCACCCGTTTTCTTATCAAAGGTAAGGATGCGCGCGCGGCTTCCCGGGGCCGGCTTGCGATTGTTTTCGGGAATCCATTTGCGGTGCTCCTCGATAACAGACCGGTATTCGGCACTGCCGGCGAGGTTTCTCCACTCGTTGGGATCCTCCACCATGTTGTAGAGCTCCTCGCTGCCGTCTGCATAGCGGATGTAGCGCCATTTTTCCGAACGCACACCGTTATTGTCGTGGTTATGACAGGTTATGGCAGGACGCTTGCGCTTGGCTTGTGCATCCTTGAGCTGGGGCTTCAGGCTGATGCCTTCCAGTTCTTTCTTGGCCGGCAATCCGCAGAGTTCATTGATGGACGGGTAGATATCAAGCAGCTCTGCCGGTTGGTTACAACGTCCTTTTCCGATTCCCGGACCGGCAAAGATTAGTGGTACACGTGTGCCATCATCCCACAGGGTGTTCTTTCCGGTGATTGCCTTTTCACCGATGTGCCATCCATGGTCTGACCAGAGGACAACAATGGTATTGTCGGCAAACCCGTTGCGCTCAAGTGCTGCAAGCACCCGGCCCACCTGTGCATCGACAAAGCTTGTGCATGCCAGGTAGGAGCGGGTCAGGTTTTTCCATTCATTATTCTGTTCAAGGAATTTCAGCCGCACTTCCGGCAGGCTCCAGTGCAAATACCAGGAAAACCTTGGTGTATCCTTGCGGTCATCACGTTTTATTTCCGGGAGCTTCAGGGTTTGCTCGGGATAGAGGTCAAACCATTTCTGGGTTGCAAAGCATGGCACATGGGGAAGGAAAAATCCCACGGACAGGAAAAAAGGTCCTTCCGGTTTTGCATTGAGCTGATCAACTGCCCAGCTTGCAATCCTGTAGTCACCCTTCTCCTCGTCCTGGTGTGGAAAGGTTCCCCAGTCAACCAGCTTATGGGGTTGTGGCGTGTTTTTTACGAGGCGCTCTTTTGGAAATGGGGCGCCGGTGGCCCCGGGGCCGATGACGTCGAATTCCTTGTCCCTTTTCGGGTGCCTGCCATACCTTCCATGATAGATCTTTCCGGTAGATAGCGTCTTGTAGCCGTGGGACTTGAGGTATTGGGGCAGTGTGACGAGATCCTTTAACTCAGGAACGTCGCGGAACCAGGGAGCGAGCCCGTAGATACCGGTTGTGGTTGGCCGCAGTCCGGTCATCAGGCTGGTGCGTGACGGATTGCAGAGTGGTGACTGGCAATGGGCATTGAGAAATACCGTGCCGCGTTCAGCAAGCTTGTCGATATGTGGCGTTTTGACCTGCGGATGGCCGTTAAGGCAGCCGATCCAGTCATTCTGGTCATCGATGGCGATGAAGAGGATGTTTGGCTTTTGCCTGGCCTGTGTGGTTGAACCTACAAGTATGGTGGCGAGGATGATCTGCAGCAGGAGTTTCATTTTGATGAACTGATTGGCTTCATTACGCCTGTTTGTCATCTACGGCCACTATTAGATGTTTAAAATCTTTGGTTGCAGCAGTCACGGATGCAGGCTGGGATGTATGTGTATTACGTTATGGGAAAAGATACCATGGGCACCAATGCAGCCGGTGATCACGTCGTCGTGGTTGGCGGCGGAGTCATTGGCTTGTGTGTTGCCTACTATGCATTGCGATCAGGCAAGCAGGTGACGATCCTTGAGCGTGAGCCTGAGGGGGGTGATAATTGCTCGGCAGAAAATGCGGGGATGGTAGTGCCGAGCCACTTTGTGCCGTTGGCAGCACCCGGCATGATCGCGCTGGGCTTACGTTGGATGCTCAATCCAGAGAGTCCGTTTTCTTTCAGTATTCGACCCGCCCTTCTTCGCTGGGCATACCTGTTCTGGAGACATGCCAACAGGTCTCATGTTGAGGGTTGTCGCAGCCTGCTTTGCGGGCTTAACCTGAAGAGCCGGGAGCTGTTTGTGGAGTTGTCCTCGGAGTTTGACTATGGGCTCGTGAAACGTGGGTTGCTGATGCTCTGTGAAAAGCAGCAGACCCTTGAAAGTGAGGCCTTGCTGGCCGAGACAGCGAAAGGACTGGGGATGGAGGTTGAGGTTTGCAGCGCAAGCCGGCTTGCCGAGGTTGATCCAGACATCGACATGGAGGTTGCCGGCGGAGTCTGGTTCAAGGAGGACTGCCATTTAAATCCTCATGCCTTCTTGTCCGGTTTGCGTGAGCGGATTGCCGCCCTCGGCGGGAACTTCCGCTATGATGCCGATGTGGAAGGGTTTACCAGGGAAGCCGGCAAGGTCAAGGCAGTGCGCATTGCGTCAGGTTCCTCCCGTGCCGATGAAGTCGATGCCGATCAGGTCGTGATCGCCGGGGGCGCTTGGTCACCTTTGCTGGCGCGTGAACTTGGCCTGAGCTTGCCGATGGCATCAGGAAAGGGATATTCCATGACACTGGAGGAACCGGTGCAATTACCCCGGGTATGTTCCATTCTGACTGAGGCCCGTGTGGCAGTCACTCCTATTGAAGGCACCTTGAGGTTTGCGGGAACCATGGAGATTGGTGGCAGGAACCTTGCCGTGAACGAGCGTCGCATCAGGGGGATTTGCAAGTCGGTTTCACGCTGTTTTCCCAGGTTTGCCATGCAGCATTTTGACGGGGTAAACCGCTGGGCAGGATTGCGTCCCTGTGCTCCGGACGGCCTGCCGTATATTGGCCCGGCGGGTCCTGGCTTGGGTAATGTGTTTATAGCGACAGGCCATGCAATGATGGGCCTGAGCCTTGCCCCGGTGACCGGCCACTTGGTGGCGCAACTCCTGGGTGGTGGATTGCCGGATATCGACATTGCCAAGCTGGCACCTGCCCGGTTTTGAGCTAGGCTTTATCGAATGTCCGGAAATTCGTACCGTATCAATGTCATTGATTCCCATACCGAGGGGGAGCCAACCCGGGTGGTTATTGATGGTGCCCCGGATATCGGCACGGGAACGATGGCGGAGCGATTGCCGGGTTTTGTCGAGCATGCGGATTTCCTGCGTCCGGCCCTGCTTGGTGAACCCCGGGGGTTTGAAGCGATGGTGGGTGCTTTACTCTGTGATTCCGAACTAGAGGAGTGCGTATGCGGTGTGATTTTTTTCAATAATGCCGGCCTTCTAAACCATTGCCTGCATGGGACGATTGGATTGGTGAAAACCCTTGAATTTACCGGAAAGATCACTGCCGGGGAACATCGCATTGAGACGCCGGTGGGTGTGGTGACTGCGACATTGAATCCCGATGGATCAGTTACTGTCGCCAATGTGCCCAGTTACCGGTACCGTGAGTCTGTTGCGGTCGAAGTTCCCGGTTGGGGTGAGGTAAAGGGGGATATTGCCTGGGGAGGCAACTGGTTCTTCCTAGTTGAGGGATTTGGGCCGGAATTGGCCCAGGATAATATTTCCGGTTTGTCGGACTTTACACTGGCCGTTATGGATGCTCTTGAATCGGCAGGAATCAGCGGGGAGAATGGCGGCAGGATTGATCATGTTGAGGTCTTTGGTCCGCCGGCGGACGAGAAGAGTGATTCCCGCAATTTTGTCATGTGTCCCGGCGGCGAATATGATCGTTCACCATGCGGCACAGGAACCAGTGCAAAACTGGCCTGTCTTTATGATGCAGGGAAACTGAAGCCGGGTGATATCTGGAGACAGAGCAGTATACTGAACACTGTTTTCACTGGCAGCATTGAACCGCTTGAGGGCAACCGGGTGATTCCTCTGGTGACGGGCCGGGCATGGGTTAACGGGCAATCGGTGATCGTGATAGACCCGAATGACCCATTTGCCTTCGGCATTACCCGGTAGTAAATGGACTCAGTGTGTCCGGTTGCGGCGGGTCAGGGCGGTAAGGGCAGCAATGATTAAAAGAATGCCGGAAGAAGGCTCAGGAATTGCCTGTATCTGGTCTAGTAGCAGCGAGGAGTTTATGGACTCGCCGCGGATCAGGCTGCCCGCACTCAATGCGCTGCCCCCGGAATAAATCTCCATGCGCGTGACGTTGCCCATTGTGTCGGCATATATGCCGTTTCCCTGTCCGACATGAGTGAGGTCGCCGGGCAGGATGCTGAAAGTTAACGAACGCCACTGGGGATCGAGGGGATCATTATTGATCAGGGGTATCGCGCCGGTTGTAAACCAGCCGCCGGCACCATTGAAGGCGAGGCGGAGGTTAATTGTCTCAGGCCCAAAGGTTCCGGCTTCCAGGCGGATTGCACGGATACCACTTCCGATGTAGTCACCCGTCCACTGGAGATCGTTATACATTGCCATTCTGCTGCCGAGACCACCACCACCCGATGCATCATTGCGGAGGAATGGAGTATTGTCATTGCCGATGCCCGTGGCAATTGGCGGGTTGGGTGAGGGGTTTCCTTCTATCCATCCGGCAGTCCCGTTATTGAAATCATCAACCTGGAAGAGGGTGACGGCAGAGGTTGTGCCGGTTAAAAGAAGAATGCCCAGTATGCAGCGGGCGACCGCATGGATATTCATGGCATAATATAGCATACTTTGATGCCTTGGTATCAATTAAGGTTCTTTAAGGGACAATAGCCTGACTGTGTGTCCTGCAAAATCATGCCAGGCATAGAAGTTTGTGCAGCTGGCCGGACAAGCCTTTAAGATCTGCATGGCTTGTTTTGACTACGGCCCTTTAGATGTTCATATTGCAGGGTCAAGCACCGCTGCTCAACCGAACCCAACCAGATGATGAACTTTCGATCAATCCTGCCTGTATTGGCTTTTTTATGT
Source organism: uncultured Verrucomicrobiota bacterium (assembly GCA_902589825.1). GTDB lineage: Bacteria > Verrucomicrobiota > Verrucomicrobiia > Verrucomicrobiales > DEV007 > CACIUL01. The sequence goes on along the minus strand of CACIUL010000008.1, from coordinate 36,817 downwards.
GTGTGGGCCTGCCTGCCCTTACTTGGGGCTAATCAGGCTCCTGATGAAACGTCTGCGACGGACACTCAGCCGGCTTCGTTGGCTCTGCCTGATGGGAAAAGTCTGGAGATCCCGGAAAAGCACCTCAAGTTACTGCTCCAGCCGCTGACAAAGGATGAGCTTGAGGTGGAGGCAGGTGCCTGGCTGGATATCGTGAAAGGCAAGGTCACGCAGATTTCGGAATTGACGATCAAGGCCGGGCCTGCCGCGGAATTGACGAAACTCAGGGAGGAAAAGGCTTTGGCCATCACGCGTTTCAGGATGGTTATTGCCGAACTGGAGTCCAAGGGAGGGGATGCTTCGGCGTTTCTTGACTATGCCAATGCGGTTGGCGGAGCTCAGGTGGACGTGACAGATGCGGTAGCGACATGGGATGCCTTTACGGGTTGGCTGGTCGCCAAGGAGGGTGGTGTGAAGTGGGGTTTGCAGGCACTTAAATTTCTTGGCATAATTTTTGTCTTCTGGATCATTGCCCGATTTGTTCGCCGTGTGGTCCGAAGGGCTGCAGAACTCAGCGACCGGTTTTCTGAGCTTCTTGAGCAGTTCATGGTGACGATCTCATTCCGGGCGGTGATGTGTATTGGCCTTTTGGTTGCCCTCGGGACAGTTGGCGTGAATGTCGGGGCATTGCTCGCCGTGATAGGGGGTGCATCATTCATTATTGGCTTTGCCCTGCAGGACACGCTCGGCAATTTTGCCTCTGGTGTCATGTTACTCATCTACAGGCCATTTGATGTCGGTGATGTCGTGGAGGTTGGTGGCGTGAACGGGAAAATTGACAGTGTAAGTCTGGTCAGCACGACGATCAGGACCTTTGACAATAAAGTGGTGCTTGTTCCCAACAGGAATGTCTGGGGGCAGGTGATCACCAATGCCTCTGCAAGCAACACCCGGCGGGTTGATATGATTTTCGGTATCGGCTATGAGGATGATGCCGACAAGGCAAGATCAATCCTTGAGCGTATTGTATCCCGCCATGAGCTGGTGCTTGAGGATCCTGAGCCGGTTATCCAGCTTCACGAGCTTGCGGACTCATCGGTTAATTTTATTTGCAGGCCCTGGGTCAATACCGGTGATTACTGGCAGGTGCACTGGGATGTGATTCAGCAGGTGAAGGCGGAATTCGACCGTGAGGGTATCAGCATTCCCTATCCGCAGCAGGACATTCATATCCATCAGGCAGGCTAGATCTTCCCGATGACAGGTAAAGGCTTGCCGGAGGGTTCATCGATTGTCTTTTGACCTTGAGCTGCTTCTCGCTTAAATCCCTTCTCCCGCAATGATTTTTGCGCGATAGCCAAAGCCAGTTGTTTTTCCAATAATAATTCTATCACCATGCCCCAGAGTCCCACCATAATCTACACCATTACCGATGAGGCCCCCGCACTGGCAACACGATCCCTGCTGCCGATAGTCGAGGCGTTCACAAGGTCCTCGGGCATCAATGTCGAGACGCGCGATATTTCCCTTGCTGGCCGCATTATTGCCAGCTTCCCGGATACACTGGAGAGTGAACAGCAGATCGGGGATGCCTTGGCCGAATTAGGCAGGCTTGCCAAGACGGATGAAGCCAACATTATCAAGCTGCCCAATATCAGTGCTTCCATACCACAACTGCAGGCTGCCATTGCCGAGTTGCAGGAAAAATCATATTCCTTGCCCGATTATCCTGAGGATACTCAGGCCGGTGAGCAGTGCGACATCAAGGAACGTTATGACCGGGTCAAGGGGAGTGCTGTCAATCCTGTGTTGCGTGAGGGCAATTCCGACCGTCGTGCACCGAGGGCGGTAAAGGAGTACGCAAGGGCAAATCCGCATTCCATGGGCGCGTGGTCAGGCGATTCCAAGACGGATGTGGCCTCTATGTCTGGGGGAGATTTCCGGTCCAATGAAATTTCATGCACTGTTGAGGAGGACAGCACCTTCAAGATTGAGTTCCTTCACGGGGAAGATGCCGTAACCATCCTCAGGGATTCTGCACCCTTGCTGGCCGGCGAGGTGATTGATGCCGCGCTAATGAGCAAGAAGGCCCTTATTGATTTTTTGAGTGAGCAGATCAGGCAGGCAAAGGATGAGGGAGTGCTGTTTTCACTCCACATGAAGGCGACCATGATGAAGGTGTCCGACCCGATTATCTTTGGGCACTGCGTGAAAGTGTTCCTCTCGGAGTTTATCGACAAGCATGGCCCATTGCTGGAGGAGCTCAATGTTGATTTCAATAATGGTATTGGTGACCTGCTGACAAAGGCGGGTGAACTGCCCGAAGAGGACAGGGCAGCAATTCTAGATGACCTGCAGGCGTGCCTGGAGGATGGCCCGGGTCTCGCCATGGTCAATTCAGACAAGGGTATAACCAACCTGCATGTTCCCAGTGATGTGATTATTGATGCATCCATGCCTGCCATGATTCGCAATTCAGGGCAGATGTGGAATGCCGATGGCAATCCGCAGGATACCCTGGCTGTTATTCCTGACAGGAGTTATTCCGAGGTATACCGTACCACGATCGACTTCTGCAAGGAGCACGGGGCATTTGACCCGGTCACCATGGGAACAATCCCGAACGTTGGCCTGATGGCTCAGAAAGCCGAGGAATACGGCTCACACGACAAGACCTTTGAAAGTCCCGGTACAGGGCGGATCCGCGTGGTTGATGCAAACGGCAACATCCTTCTTGAGCACGAGGTGGAAGAAGGTGACATCTGGCGCATGTGCCAAGTCAAGGATGCACCGGTTCGGGACTGGATCAAGTTGGCAGTCAATCGTGCGCGGGCGACCGGAAGCCCTGCTGTGTTCTGGCTCGATGAGGACAGGGCGCATGATGCTGAGCTGATCAAAAAGATTGGAAGCTACCTTCCCGATCATGATACCGAAGGCCTTGATATCCGCATCATGGCACCTGCTGAGGCGACAAGGTTTTCTCTGGAGAGAATGAAGAAGGGGGAGGATACCATTTCTGTCACCGGCAATGTCCTCCGGGACTACCTGACGGACCTTTTTCCCATCCTTGAGGTCGGAACCAGCGCCAAGATGCTTTCAATTGTCCCACTCATGAACGGGGGAGGGTTGTTTGAGACAGGTGCCGGTGGCTCAGCTCCCAAGCATGTCCAGCAGTTTGAGAGCGAGAATCACCTGCGTTGGGATTCGCTTGGTGAGTTCCTTGCACTGGCTGTTTCCCTGGAGCACTTGGCCCAGCGTTATGGGAATGAACAGGCTGCCCTCTTATCAAGGACGCTTGATGAGGCAACAACAAAGCTTTTACTCAACAACAAGTCTCCCTCACGCAAGGCGGGTGAACTGGACAACCGGGGCAGCCATTTTTACCTTGCGCTTTACTGGGCACAGGCACTTGCAGGGCAGGATGAAGATTCCTCGTTAAGGGTGCAGTTCTCTCCCATAGCCGAGGCACTTGGAACCAATGAGGAGAAGATTGTTGATGAGCTAAACAGCGTGCAGTGTCAGCCGGCTGATATTGGGGGTTATTATCGCCCGGTTGATGCAAAGGCAAATGCAGCAATGCGGCCTAGCCAGACCTTTAACGGTATTATTGATGCTATTGAGTAATGCACCTTGAGGGGCGGGGGTGACTGGCCTTGTCCGGAATTGGCCGTTGCCCTGTTTGGCGGGATAAGCGGTGTAAAGATCATACCACTGGACATGTTTGCCGGTAATGGATTAGTTTGCCCATGGGCCGGGTTGAAGCCAATGGGCCCGTAGTGCGGACATGATGCTTCCTGCTGAGATGCACAGAAGGAAACTTATGGGAACCAGTCCCGGTTGCCTTGGGTTTTCGCTGACTGATTTTCTGCAGTTGAGCAGCAGTGCCGCAGCACGGTGGCGCTGCAAAATCAGGCTAAGTCATTTTGCGAGGGGATTGATTGGTTGGTTTATGGTCGTGGCATTGGTGACAGCCCTGCCGGGTAAAGCAGCGTCAGCCAACGAAATCAGTCACGGCAAACTTGGTAGTGGCACCTCCTGGGAAACCCCATGGTGGATTATCGATAGTGGTAAGCCGGGAGCAACGGTGCTCCTGGTCGGGGGCATGCATGGTAATGAACCCGCCGGGTTTCGTGCTGCAGAACAAATTAGGCACTGGCCAATTATCCGTGGCAAACTCCTGATATTGCCCAAGGTCAACCGGCTTGGCCTCGCTGCCAATCTTCGCTGGTCTCCTGAATACCGCAATGACCGGGAGAAAAGGGACCTGAACCGTAATTTCCCCCGGGACAAGGGAGCAGCGGCGATCACCCCGCTTTGCCAGGCAATCTGGGCATTTGTCAGCAGGTTTCAACCAGAGTGGGTGTTTGACCTGCACGAGGGCTTTGATGTGCACCGCATCAACCCGAAATCGGTCGGTTCAAGCATTATTACCTTTCCCGGCGAGGCTTCTTTTGCCCGGATCATGCTGGATGCCGTGAACAAGGGGATTACACCGGAAAGACATTTTTCACTGCTCTCTAGGTCGGGTCCCGTTAACGGTAGCCTTGCCCGGGCGTGTCACAGGCTTCTTGGCGCAAAAAGTTTCATCCTGGAAACAACTTCCCGGGATCAACCGGTATCATTGCGGGCCCGGCAACACCGCGTCATGATTTCCATGGCATTTCTGCGCCTTGGAATGACCGACCGGGACTTGCGTGATGTGATGGGTCCGCGGGCCCTGCCTGGATTGACCCGTGTTGGGGTTTTTGATGCTGCAGGTGCCAATGAAGCGAAGGTGCTGAAGGTGATCGGGGAGGATCGTCGTTTTTTTGCGTGTCATGTCGGTCCACAGGACATGAGTGAGTTGGGTCTGCAGCAGTTTGAAGTCATGGTGTTTCCGGGTGGATCAGGCAGCAAGCAGGGTGGTGCGATAGGAGCTGATGGTCGGGAGAATGTGCGGCGCTTTGTTCGTAAAGGTGGTGGAGTGGTTGGTATTTGTGCAGGCGCTTACCTTTGCTCATCCCATTACAAATGGTCCCTGAACCTCATGAATGCCTCTGTGTTCAATAAGATGGTTGAGGTGAAAGGCAGGGGACGCAAATCCATGTGGTACCGGGGTAAGTCAACCGAGGTTCGTGTAGAGTTTACAGACGAGGGGGCAGCATTATTCGGCCTGGAGGGGACGCATTCAATCCGCTACCATAACGGGCCGATTCTCTCCCCTGGCAATACACCATCGGCCCCGGCTTACCGGGCACTTGCTTTTTTCCGAACTGAAAACGGTATTTACGAGGCGCAGAAGGGCACCATGATAGGTGCGCCTGCTGTGGTGGTCTCGGATTTTGGCAAAGGCAAGGTGCTGGCAATCAGCCCTCACTTCGAATCAACCCGTGGAAAAGAGCAGGCCATACTGAAGGCCATTGATTACGTCAGGCGTTAGCAAAGGGTTATGCTCAGAATTTTTCTCGTGCTTATTACTCACTGAAAGCCGCAGCGGGTTCACTGGCTGGATGCCGTGTAGCTGACGACTTCTCCGGTTTCAGTGGTCCAGTAGAGGCGGTTTGCGCTTGCCGCAAGGCTGTCCCAGACAGGCAGGGCACCGATCTTGTATTCAGCCAACTGGGCCCCGTCATGCTTGTTCACCACCCGGAGGATACCGCCCTGTTTCCCTTCAAGGGCCGCATCCTGTGAGGCGAGTAACTTGTGTACCTCGGGGTCCCGTTCCGTTAACCGCTTGAAGGTTTCCTCCTCATCCATGATATCGGGGGGACCGGCGATGAACAGGGAATCGCCACTAAGCAGCATGGAACGCACGAAGAGCGGTGTTTGTTTTGTCCATTTATGAACCACGTGATACCCGCCTATGCCCTTGCTCTTGGCGGGTTTGCCGGTAAAGCGCATCGCGTTGCCAGCCTTGCCCTTGGCAGGCTGCGCGCCCTCGACCTTGCCATGGTTGTTTTGACCTGAAAAGTCACGTCCGTGTCCCCGGTCAAAGGAGCAGTCCAGAACGATTCCGCTCCGGTCCTCAGGCACTCCCCCGGGGTTGGCTGCATGGCTTTTGATTTCTTCAGCGGCAAGTGCCCGGTGGAAGATACGCACCTCATCGATAGAACCGGCAAAGCCTAAGGGGGCGGTATACTCGGCAACCGCGCTAATTGCGTCCGCACCAATCTGGAGTCCCTGTATGGGGTTGGCGGTAATCAGGGAGTTTGAGGTTGCTTTAGCGACCTGTTCCCCATTGAGGTAAAGGCGCATCTCACCTTGTTTGCCCAGGACACCGGCGACATGTGACCACTTTTTGGGAGGTGTTCGCATTGGGGAGACCGCCTGTGTGAGCTCATTATTGGCCCGCACGGCAAAGTGCAGTTTTCCCTTGTTCAAGTAGATTGCGTATCCGTTCTGGGGCCCGCCGTGTGCCACGACGACCCCAGTCGGCTTGTTCGGATTGATCCAGGCCTGAATGCTCAGGGCGCTCTGAGTCGGGTTCAGGCTCGGGGTAATTGCATAATCGATTGCAGTGGTGCCGATTCCGCGTTTTGCTGGTATTTTCGGAATCGGAGGTGCTTTCTTAGGCGCACTGAAAAGCTGGTGTTCCAGGGTGGTTGTCCAACGGTAATATTCTGGCTTGCGCCCGAACCCGAAGACGTTGTCCTCATCAAAGACGAGAATTCTCCCGGAAGGTGCAAATTTTCCTGCCTGGTGGTAACCATTGTGTCCGCCAGCAAAACTGCGCCCGTAGACCCAATAGCTGCGGTGGAACCACGAGCCGTCCAGGAAACCGGTTGGCGAGAAAAGGTGCGCTTCAGCACCACCTTGCACGGATCCCTGCCTTGCCGCATCCCCTGAGTGAGGACCAAGGAACATTCTCTTCCCGTTGCGGTCAAACTGCTGTGAGCGCATGTAAATATGATCATCCTTGACCGAGAGGATATCAGGAAGGCCTACCGGCATTTGCAGGGTTTGAAGCTGGTCCTGCAGGTTCTTTCCGGTTTCCGGGTTGCGGTCATTGAGCACGACCTCGGCAAGTTTTTTTCCTGACCTGATGTCTACCTTGAAGAAGCGCAGCCCCCCATCAAGGAAGTAGGAACGTCCGGCGACAAAATACGCAATATTTTCCTCAACAAGTATGGTGCCATGAACCGGCCATACGGACTCGAGTTGTTCCATTGCCATTAAGCGCCTGTCGCGGGGTGCTGCCCGGAAACGCCAGACCAGTTTTCCGTCATTTGCCCTCAGGCAATAGACCCAGCCGTCAGCGGAACCGAAGATGGCACGTCCTTCGGCAATGGTAGGCGGTGAATCGATTCGTCCACCCGCAGTGTATTGCCACAGCGGGTGGCCGCTTTTCTGGTCAAGGGCGTGCAGGGTGTGGGCATCAACCCGGGCAACAAAAACCCGGCCTGCCGCAATGCTCAGGGCACTGAGGCGGCCACCGAGTTTACTCTTCCAGGAAGGCTTGATGTTCGTTGAAAGGACGGCTTTGCTCCTGCCGCTTCGGGCATTGTTGGCGCGGTAGGTTGGCCAGTCTCCTGCGGTTTCACCGCCCCGGATTGTATCATTGTAAGCCGGACCTTTTTCCAGTCGCCCTGCGGGCGAAATGACTGCCGGCAGGTTCCGGGCTTGAGAAGCGGGAGCCAGTGCATTCAGGCCATATAGCTTGGCTTCCGGGTAGCATGCACAATTGTGGGGTGGTGAGTAGAGCAACCCGTTACAAGGCATGCTGCCATACAGGCATCCGCCACGCACCCAATGGTGGATTTCCCAGTTTTTTTCCTTCGGGTTTACAAACTCAATGCCGGTTCGCGAGGGCAGGATATACTTTTCGGTTGCCTTGGCTATATAGCAGCGGTGATGAAACCAATAGGTGTCGACCTCCGGGGCAAACTGGTTTTTAACCTCTCCGGTAAGCGGGTCGCGTCCCGTGAAGACCCCGGAATCCCTGCCGCTTGTGGTAGGTGCCGACCACAGCAGGCCACCGGAGACAAGCAGATCCTCAGGAGACTTGTAACCACCCCTGGCATGTGCTTCTGACCAGATTTCCCTGCCGGTATTCCTGTCCAGTGCACTTACCAGACGGTCACCACCTGCAAACATGACTACCTCGCCGTAGGCGACAAGTTTGGGCCCGAAGTTCTGGGCAACATATGATTTCATGCCCAGAGGCTTGGATTCCCAAAGAACATTGCCGCTGGTCTGGCCAAGGCTGACAACTTTCTCGCCGTCAAAAAAATAGATACTGCGCTCATCACCCGAGAGGGTAAGTGGGGCAACTTTGGTTTCCCGCTGCCAAAGCCGTTCGCCGGTCTTGGCGTCGAAGGCCATTATCTTGCGTGGCTGTTTATTCCAGTGGAACTCCTTGTCGACCCGGGCCTGGTCTCCGACATTGAGTTTTGGAGCAAACCGCGCGGTTTCCATCTCGCCCTTGTTGACCAGAAGGTAAACAACTCCACCGGTTTGGATGATTTCCTCGGTTCCTTCACTGTCCGCAAATGTCTTTAAGGTTTTGCCGGTTGCAGCATCAAGGACTGCTGTCGGGGCATTGAATCCCAGTGTGACATAGACCCTGTCACCTTCTGCTACCAGGCGCCTAGCGAGGTTTGTCGGCCCGCTTTTCAATGGCCATAGATGGCTCTGCCAGTCCCTGATGTTCCGTTTCCAGAGCACGGTGCCATTGAATGCATCACGTGCGATCAACCGCCACTTGGCAGGCAGCTGGATTGATATGCGGGAACCCTCGTCCATGATGTAGAAAAGGCGGCCGCTGGCCGAGACCATGGCGCTGGTGCTGGCCATCCGGTCATGGTGTCGGGACCAGCGAGGGTTGCCGATCCATTGCAGGTGCCTGGGTGGACCGACAACATCATCCTTAGCCACTGCATTGCCGGTGGCACTGTGCAGGAAGTGTGTCCATTCGTCGATATTGCCCGGGCGCGGCTTCTGGGTCTTTTTCCACCCGTTGCCTTCCTTGATTAAGGCGATTCCATTGGGAACCAATACCCTTTGAATTTCGCCGGTGCTTATGGCCAGCGCCTCGGGGTCCTCACAGACAAGCAGGTTGACCATGTTATCGGAGTAAGGGAGTGACTGGCCATGTAAGTAATCGGCTGAAACACTGCCGTAGATGCCCAGAGCATCAATATGCCCGCGAGCTGAATTTACCCTTTCGCGATTCCGGTCAATGCCATGGACTTGATAGCTGTCATTGATCTTCAGGGCAGCCGTTAGTTTGCCTTCCCCGCACCCGAGGTGTACTACAAAGCCTCCCCGGACCCCTGATTGTTCAATGATGGCGCTTGCTGTTTTCTCAGGGCTTGCTGTCAGGATTCCACTTACAGCAAGTGTGAGCAGCGCCGGGAAAAGGATATAGGGCTTCATGGCACGCATCGTTTCACGATTCGTGCCATGAAGCAAGGTTGACTGCAGAAATAGACAACTAGGCGGCATTAACAGGCGATTGGGCGGTTAATGCGGGGGATGAAGGTGCTCCCAGGCTTGTTTACCTGATTCGGAAGTGACCGTAGATGGGATAGGTGAACAGCGTGTCTTCCTCGCGAGTGCCTCGGCCGATGTTGTGAATGACAAGCGGAACACCTTTTGGCGACTTCTTGTCACTGACGATCATGATGTGTGGAAGGCGCCCCGCAACCCTGCAGATGACCAGATCTCCGGGCTGGTAATCGTCCTTGTTTTTGGTGACAGGAACTTTCCACCCTTTGCGGGTGAAATAGGTTTGAAGGTTTGCAACCCTGCGGTGGTCGATATTTCGATCGGTTTTTTTCAGACCCCAATTATCCGGATATTTGGAAAAGTTGTTCCGCATGTCCAGGTGCACGAGCTCTTGCAAGTCCATCCTGAGTCCCTTGCGAAAGGCTCTGATCACGACGTCAGAGCATACACCGCGATCCGGGGCAACATCCCCCATGGGATATTTAATGGCCTGATAGGAGGGATCGTAGACAAGAGTGACACCTATTTTGGTACGAGTAGCATCAACGAGTCTTTGTGGCTTGCTCTTGGTTCCTTGTGCCAGACTGTGCCCTGCTAGCAGGAAAATGATACAGAGTGTACGTAAAAGAGCCATACTTTGTATACGTTCACACAGGTTGAGATGTTTCAGGGTTGTCTGGTGAATTTAAACAGCTGCGGGCCATTGATCCTAAGGGCAGGCCTTGGTTTGCCTTTCCTGACGTGCACTGTAAAGCCTTCCCGGACACCTGATTGTTTAATGATTGAGCTGGCCGTTTTCTCAGGGAATGGCGCTCAGACTTCCATTAACAGCAAGTGCCAGCAGCGATGGAAGAGATATGGAGCTGCATGGTACGCATCGTTTCACGATTCGTGCCATGCAGCAAGGCCGCTAATCAATAAGCCCAAGACGGCGGACTGAAGGGCGCCATTGAGGAGAGCATCAACCGTCTACTGCAAGGCAGTTACTTTGTAGGCTTCGGCCCGACAAGCTCGACAAAATTGCCGTCTGGATCGCGAACAATAGTCAGTGCAAGTGCCGGGTTGAGGCTCTTGGGCAGGGTGGCTGGCCCTTTGGCGATGGGTTTAACGCCCGCCTTCTTGAGGCGCTTAAGGGCGGCATCGGTGCTCTTGACCATGATGGTGATATAACTGAAGCCAAGCGTGCTGTCGATATGGGACTGATCCGCCTTGCCTCCCGACCCCTTCACCTGCATGAGCTTAAGTTTGGTAGCTTCCTCGCCGCTTGCTCCTCCCAGGGTGAGAACCTTGATGTCGAGTTCCTTGCTGGCAGTAAGTCCGGAATCTTTTGCAAATCCGGCGGGCACCTTGAAGCCGCCGGCGACCTTGAATCCGATTGCTTCGGTGTAGAACTTGACCGAGGCATCGATGTTACTGACCACGCAACCGAGGTCGATTGTGGGCTCACTGAACTCCCCCCCGTGGTGGTCGGCGAGTGTGAGATTGGCAGTGGCGAGAATGGTGAAAGTGGAGAGCAGTATATTCTTCATGAGAACAATTTTGAACACGGGATGATTATATTTAAAAGCGAAAAAATAACCATGGCAGCGATTTGGCCATAAGGAATGGCATGAATCCATGCAGAGTGTTACCTTGCGAATTTTTTCAGTTGTGGATCCCGGGATTTCTTCATGTGGGCACCCAGTTTTTCCCTGAGGGCCGCAATGCGTTTTTCTTGTGACGGATCGGTGATCAGGTTGTTCAGGGCGTCGGGATCCCTGGTGGTATGATAGAGTTCTTCGGGAACGCGTTTGGAGTAGAATTCAACCCTGGCGGCAATTGCTGTGTTGGCTTTCGCGGCACCTGTCATTGCCTTCCAGGTGAGGCCACTGAGCGATTCATTGCGGAAGCTGGTCTCACCGTCATGCCAACCGTTCCAGATGTAGCGGAAATCGCGCGTGATGACCGCACGCATGGTATAGGCTCGCTTGCTGGCGATGGTATTGATATGGGCAAAAGCGATGTCGCGTCCGTCCTGTTTATTACCTTTCAGCAGCGGCAGGAATGAACGTCCGTCTGCGCCCGCAAGGGGCGGCAAGCCAAGGGCATCAAGAACAGTTGGTGCAAGGTCGACACCTCCTATGACGTGCTCCTTGTCGTGGCTGCCTTCCTTGATTTTGCCTGGCCAGCGTACAATCCAGGGTGTGCGTGTACTATGATGCCAGCAATTGGTCTTTGCGTAGGGAAGGGGCATTCCGTGGTCAGAGAGAAACATGACAAGGGTGTTGTCACGCATTCCGGAATCATCCAGCGCCTTTAACACGGCGCCCGTAATGGCATCGGCCCGCTGTACCGAGGTAAAGTATTCACTGAGTTCCTTGCGGATGTCGGGTAAATCGGGCAGGAAGCCGGGTAAGGGGATTTTTTCCGGGTCAAAGGCCACCTTTGCCTCCGGAAAGCCGCCACCGTATTGGTGGCTCTTGTTTTTCTTGTCGCGTTTCTTGGCGGCATTCTCCTGTTTGCTGCCGATAAAAGGCCGGTGCGGATCCTGGGAGTTGGCCATCAGGAAGAATGGCTTTCCGGCTTTCTTTGCCGTCGCGAAAAAGTTGGCGGCCCGCTTGCCAAAGAGTTCCGGGGAACGTCCGTTTTTCAGTTCCTTTGCAGCGACAATCTCGTCGAATGCCGCTGCCCGTGAAGGCACGACATGGCCATGCTTGGCCATGAGGCCGGTATGGTAACCGGCCGCCTGAAGTGCTTCCGGGAGGGTGGGAACACCCTGATTGATTCTGTCAAAACCAAGTGCCCCGGAATTGTGCGGATATCGGCCTGTCATCCATACCGCTCTGCAGGGTTGGCAGATGGCGACCGTCACGTGCCCATGCTCGAAGCGCAGTCCCTCAGCGGCAAGCCGGTCAACGTTGGGTGTGATGCCGGGCAGGGGGCAGCCGAACACTCCTGTGGAATCACAACTCATGTCATCAACGGTGATGAGCAGGAAATTCGTGTTGTTTTTTCCGGCAGAGATCCCCATTACCGGCGGGATTGTGATGATAAGGGGTAGCAGGAAGCGTTTCAGGAATTTCATGGGGGCAGGATACATGCGCACCTCGATGTGCGCATTTTTTTTCAGGTCAGTGAGCCGCTACAGGAGCTCCCGGCTCCTGCTGTGCAGCCGAAACAATGTGAACCGGTGCGGATGGGCAGATTGCTGAAGGTGTCCGGATCAATTTCCCATGCCCTGATGTGCCTGCCGTTTTCCTCTGTGGGCAGCTTGAGCATCTGGTTGAAGTCGCAATCAAACACTTCACCTCGCCAGTTGACATTAATGGTGTCACGGCACATCAGGCTGTCGATGGTCGTTGGGTTGAACGCATTCCGTAGCAGGGACAGGTAATCGGCAAGGCGGTCTTCGCGCTTAAGATAGCTGGCAAAACGGGCGATGGGCATATTGGCAATGCAGTAAAGGCTGTTAAAAGAGATGTTAAAGTGCTCACGCATCGCTTTACGGTATTCCTGTTCCAGCTTTTCCTGCTCCGGGGGAAGGAAGGCGCCGTTCGGGTTGTAGACAAAATTGAGCCGAAGGTGCGGCTCGATGCCGTAGCCCAAGGCATTGAGTTTTTGAAAGGCGGCAATACTTGCCTCAAACACACCCTCGCCGCGTTGTTCCTCCACGTTGTCCGGCTGATAACAGGGCATGGAGGCGATAATCTCCACTTCATTTTCAGCTAGAAATCCTGGAACCCATTCGTAGCCGGGTTCCTCAATAATGGTTGCATTGAGGCGGTCTATGACCCTGCGTGGGGTTTCAAATTGGCGTACTGTCTCGATCAACCTCCGGAAGTCGGGAATCATTTCCGGGCTGCCGCCGGTCAGGTCCACAACGGTGATATCCGTTGACTCAAGCCATGCAAGGACCCGGTCGACAGTGTGAGCGTTGATAATTTCCTTGCGCCGGGGGCCCGCATTCACATGGCAGTGGCTGCAGGTAAGGTTACAGAGCTTGCCGACATTGAGTTGCAGGATTTCAGGTCGCCTGCGGCTCAGGGGCAGGTGATACGCCTCGAGCGTTTTACCAAAGGATAAATTTGCGCTCATAAGACCTGTCGGCATAATTGCTTTTTTTGGTAGGATTACAAAAAGAGGGGCTTTTTATAATCGAATTCTTTGGTGTTTGTGCCATTTTTCCTGCAGGATAAACGGTATCCCTGCGGAGAAAACAACCAACAATCATGTATTTACCCATTCTTGCTGAATTGACCCTGTGGATCTCGATAGGCGTTGTCGTCATTATCCTCCTCGGGGTCATTGCGATATACAACTCCCTTGTGGCCTTGAGGAACAAGTTCAAGAATGCCTTTGCCCAGATCGACGTGCAACTCAAGCGTCGTTATGACCTTATCCCAAACCTGGTCGAGACCGTCAAGGGCTACATGGCACACGAACGTGAGACACTTGACGCCGTGATCCAGGCCCGCAGTACCGCCACATCAGCCCGTGAGAGTGCTGCGGCCAATCCTGGTGATCCGCAAAGCATGGGGGCGCTGATGGCTGCGGAGGAGGGGCTTGGTGGCGCGCTTGGCAAGTTGTTTGCACTTTCCGAGGGCTATCCGGACCTGAAGGCCAACCAGAATGTGAGCTCATTGATGGAGGAGCTCAAGACCACGGAGAACAAGATTGCCTTTGCCCGCCAGCACTACAACGACAGTGTCATGACCTACAACAACAAGAGGGAGATGTTCCCCTCAAGCATTATTGCCGGCATGTTCAATTTCTCTGAGGCGTCGATGTTCGAGATCGGTGCTGCGGAGCGTGATGAGGTTGGCAATCCTGTTAAGGTTGAGTTCTAGTTTTTTTAACCCGGTGCTGGTTTTCCTGAGGTCTTGTTGCTAGAAAAAGGGGTTGTTGATTACCTTGGTATAATTAAACGGGCAATCTTTTTCCAAAATGGACTTTTTTGATCGTCAGGCGGCTGCGAGGAAAAGTTCCAAGCTCCTAGTGGTGTTTTTCGTGATCGGCGTGCTCGGTATCGCCGTATCGGTCGGTTTACTGGCTTCCTGGGGGATGATGAAGATGGAAGCCGGCTACAATCCAGTGATGGACACCTCCATTATCTACAAGGTTGGCGGTGCCACCCTGATACTCATTCTCCTGGGCAGCTTGTTCAAGACCATGTCCCTTGGTGCCGGGGGATCCGCTGTTGCGCGCTCACTGGGAGGGCACAGGATCAATCCCGACAGTGCAGATATTCATGAGCGCGTCCTGCTTAACATCGTGGAGGAAATGTCAATTGCCTGCGGGATTGCCGTTCCGGAGGTCTACATGCTCGAGGATGAGCATGGCATCAATGCCTTTGCCGCCGGGCGAACCACCAGTGACGCGGTGATTGGTGTCACGCGGGGTTGTGTTAGGCGCCTGACCCGGGATGAACTGCAGGGAGTCATTGCCCATGAGTTCAGTCACATCCTCAACGGGGACATGCGCCTGAACCTGCGGCTCATTGGACTTTTGTTCGGTATCCTCATGATCGCCCTTTGCGGAAGGGCAGCGTTGCATGCAATGCCCCGGTCCTCTTCCCGCAACAAGGATGATGGCAAGGCCCAGATGGTGATCCTGCTTATTGGTGTGGCCCTGTTGATTATCGGTTATCTGGGGGTGCTCATGGCCAATTTGATTAAGGCTGCCGTTTCCCGTCAACGTGAGTTCCTGGCCGATGCCTCAGCGGTGCAGTTCACCCGGAACCCACAGGGCATTGGGGGTGCCCTTAAGAAGATCGGGGGTTTTGCTGAGGGATCAAAGTTAAGCAGTCACAAGGCTGAGGAGGCAAGCCACCTGTTTTTTTCCCACGGGCTGAAGGCGGCAATGTTCAATGCCTTTGCGACCCATCCTCCTATTGATGAGCGGATCCGTGCCATTGACCCTCAGTGGGACGGCGTCTATCCCGGGGCGGATTATGTATTTCCCCTGCAGGGCGGGGAAAATTCACCTGCGGCACCCGGAATATCTTCCCTTGCCGGGACAAAGGCATCCGGGGAGGCACATCCTGCAGCACTTGGGCTGGCCGAGACAATTCCCGTGACCGGTATCCTTGACCACGTAGGTGAGATGAAGAGCGGGCATGTCGCGCATGCCCGGCAGTTTCATGCCTTTGTGTCCGGGGCCCTGCTTGCTGCAGCCCGGAGTGAGCTCGGGTCCAAGGCCCTGGTACTGGCAATGTTGTTGCCGGAGGAGGAGGCCCTGCGTGAAGCAGGACTCAAGCAACTGGAACAGGCCGGGATTCATTTTGACAGCCACCTGCGAGACCCTGATTGCCTGGATGAACTGGCAGGGTTGTCTCCTGCTCTGAAGATTCCCCTCATTGACCTGGCCATCCCAAGCTTAAGGCGGATGGATCAGGAAGAGTATGAACAGTTTCTGGCCTTGATGAATGCCCTGATTGAGAGTGACCGCCAGGTGGATCTTTTCGAGTTCATGCTGCAGCGCATCGTGCGCCGTCACCTCGATATCCATTTTAACCGGCATAAGGCTTCCGAGGACCGCTACAAGTCGGTCGCGGTGTTGGTAGATGAGATTGCAGTGTTGCTCTCCAGCCTTGCGGGCTTAAGCAGTGAGGATCCCTCATCAGTCGATTACGCATTTGCCGCAGGGGCAGCGGAAATTGAGCCTTTTATCGGCGGGAAATTGCCTTTCAAGCAGGCCTCAGTTTGTGGCCTGCAGCATATCGATGACGCTTTAGGCCGGGTTGAGCATGCCATTGCGCCGGTAAAAAAGATAATTCTGCAGGCCTGTGGAAAGGCGGTGGTAGCCGATGGCATTATAGCCCCACAGGAAGCTGAGTTGTTGCGGGCGATTGCCGATGCGCTGGACTGTCCAGTTCCGCCTTTCGTCACCATGGAATAATGTGCCTGCTGGACAGTCGTGCCCAGTGAGGCTTAGTAGTCGGGTTGAGAATGAGTCCGTTTTGAAAAACAAGTCTTTTCCCTGTTGGCTTTGGCTGAATGTGCTCGGCCTTGATGCGCCGATGGTGGCGGTTGCATGGCAGTTTTTTTTCGCCGGGGCATTCCGGCTGAATATCCCCACCAGCAATTACCTGGCACTTGGCCTTATTGTCTGGGTGATCTACTCAGCGGACCGGCTGCTTGATGCCCGCCGCCTTGGGGCACCGGAGGCGGCTTCTGCAAGGCATCGGTTTTACCGCGACAGGTTTCATATCATGATGCCGTTGACAGTGGCCGGGTTTATTCTTTCGGCGGTTGTTGTCCTCACGGTATTGCCGGAGACCCTCCTGCATTGCGGGGTAGTCCTCTTTCTTTTTGTCATCGTGTATTTTATCCACCGCATTTGGGTGGCAGGGCCCATGCTGGCTGTCCTTCCAAAGGAGATCTTTACCGGTATGGTCTTTGCCGCCGGCACCACCCTGACAGGCTACGTCTGGTCCAGTGATATTCCTGATGCTCTCTATTCGTCTGAGGTTTTATGGTTTGGGGGGCTTTGTTCGCTTAATTGCATGGCGATATCCATATGGGAACGCGGTGCTGATGCAGGAAATGACGGCAATGCGCTGCCACAGATTTTTCCTGCGCTTGTCCCTTATTTTCCTGCCCTGTGCTGGGGTTTCGTTGTGGCAGGTGCCGTGTTTGCCTTTATGCAGTCAGGCAGCGTGATCTTCCCTGTTTTTCTTGCTGTTACAACCGGTGGCGCGTTACTTGCCCTTCTTGCTTCACTTGAGCATAGGATGTCGCCTGCGTTCTTGCGTGTGGCGGCGGATATTGCCGTCCTGTTTCCCGCCATTGTTTATCTGCCACTGTTGCCGTGGGATTCAACCTCCTAGCCCGCCCTTATCATTTTCTGGAGAAGGTGGTTTTTGCAAACCGTCTACAGCGTGCCCGTTGTGCTCACATGGAGATCTTTCTTGAGGCAGAGCAGATACTGCTCCTTGGGGAAGGGGATGGCAGGTTCCTTGAGGCACTTCTTAAGCAGGGATGCCGTGCTGAGATCATCTGTTACGATTTGAGCACCGCCATGCTGGATCTCGCCCGCAAGCGCGTGGCAGGGAAGGCAGATAAAGTGCATTTTTTAAACGGCGATATCCATCAACTGTCACTGCCTTTGGAGTTTCAACCGGATGTCATTGGTGCGCATTTTTTTCTGGATTGTTTCAGGGAGAACGAACTGGTGGATATTTCCCGGCGCATACAAGGTGTCAGCAGGCCAGGGTGCAAGATGGTTGTTACGGATTTCCAGTTGCCGTCGGGTAGCTGGTTTGTCCGGTCAGGAGGGCGGGTATTGATTTGCCTGATGTTGCTGTTTTTTCGTATTTTTGCGGGTATTACAGCCCGCAAGGTAACAGACTGGCATGGATTGTTGACCGATCAGGGCTGGCAATGCAGAAAGAAATCCATGTCTGATCAGGGTCTGATCGGTTCCTGGGTGATGGAAAGGCCTGTGACAAAAGGCCTTGATCGCTGTCATCCTGTTGCTACAATATAACTGATCGGATCCCCCTGATTGAATGACGCCCAGTCGTCTTACTGAAGAGGGGTCTGTTCATTGCAGTGATATAATAATACATAATACAACCCCCAACCCCCAAATCACAATAAATGAAAAATAAACGAAAAAATCGGGGCTTCACCCTGATTGAACTTCTGGTGGTCATTACCATCATTGCCATTCTGGCTAGCGTTTCAGTGCCTGTGTATTCTTCCGTTCAGCGTAGCGCAAGATTAACCAAGTCACTGAGTCAGGCCAAGGGTATACAGGTAGCAATGTATGCTGAATGGGGCAAACTTGGCTATATTCCCGATCCTGAAGATGGCGGGGAAGATGCCAATGCTTACCTTAAACCCTTAATCAGGAAACTGAAGTCCGAGCAACCTTTCTTTGTGACCGGTTGTGCTTGGCACGGAAGAGGCGACACTCGTGAAGGTGGAGATGATCTGTGGGAAACAAGTGAACCACAGGGAACTGCACTCGAGGCAGGCGAAAACCACTATGCCGTGAACAAGTTGTCGGATTTCGGTCCGCGCTTCCCTATCCTTGCATCAGGTTTCACCAGCAATGTCGGATCTTATACTGATGTGAAGACAGATGTTGGAGGTGTCTGGGAAGGTCTAGACGCCATTGTCATTTACGGCGATGGCAGAGGTGAGCAGGTTCCACTTGATGAACAATTCCGCTTTATGGAAGATAAAGGCGGAACCAAGGTTGATGTCTTTGGTCAGGAAGAAGTAGAAATGGTCAACCCTACCCAGGGATAACAGGGCAGGGATACCCATTATTTCCAATACCTGTTTCACGAACCGGATTCGCCTTTGGCGGATCCGGTTTTTTTTGACGGTTATTTCTTTTTGGCAACGCCCCAGCGGTAGACCTTGTGACCAAGTTGGAGGGACGGGGTGATATTACCCTTGAAATCAGCGATTGCCTTGTTGCCTTCAATCCTTGATACATTGAGCCTTCCCAGAGCCTTCTCCTGGTTGCCGGTGCGCACCAGCAACAAGTCATCGACTTGCAGTAGATTTTCTTTTTCAAGCTCGATGACACAGAAATGCCACTTGGCATCAATGGCACAGATACGCCCGGCGTATTGAGCGGTTTTAGGGGCACTTTCCTTTGGTTTTTTATCTGTTTTGTCGTCCCCGTTGTCCGGGGGAGTGTCCTGGGACTTGGCTTCCTGTACTGCAGCCTGAGGTTGGCTTTTTTCTGCTTGTTTAACAGGATCGGTTTTTGCCGGCACCTCTATTTCGATGATACTGGGGCGGTTTTTTCTCCTGATACGTGACTGTTCCTGGTATGCTTCCCTGAGCAGGTTATTTGTTGCTTTATCCAGGAGATCAAACATCGTTGCGCGCTCTGTGCTGACTGCACTGGATTGATAGACATCCAAGACCTCGGAATCAGCAACACGCAGTTTTTTTATCGAGAACTTTGAGAAGTCATCCTCTGAAACCATTCTTGCGATCAAGGCGTATTGCGCCCTTGTTTTTCCGGCCAATTGCTTGACGATTGCCTCTGGATTGACCCAGTCTGTAGATTTATCTTCCTTACCTGCTCTTTGACGGTCAGTTGATACCTGGTCAACAATCGTAAACATCCCGCTTTGCAGGAGTTTTCCGGTGATGCTGTCACAAAAAGATCGTCCCAGGTCCGGACGGGTTACTCCATCAATGGTCACTTCCCCGGGTATTACCAGGATGGGCTGTTTTGTATTCGGATGTCCGCTTTTTGCCGCCACCGAGGCGAGAAAGACAGTACAGGAAAGGGTGAGTGAGAGCAGTCTTGTTTTCATGATCCTTCTAGGCAGGGCTTATTTCGTTTTGTTGCACGTCCGTATACAGTATATGCATCTTGAGACGCTTTTCTTACTTTATTTTTGTCGCTTCCCAGGGGTTTCCGGAAAGCGGGGAGGAAAGTTAATCAGCGATTTTCAGTGCAGGATTGATGTCGGAAACAGTCCTGAAACCGATCCAGTACCGACCCTGAAACCCTCCTTCGGCGGATTCGCCCGGGTCATTCAATCTCTGACGAACAGTGAGATCGGGCATCCCTTTGGCCTCATTACGGAAGCTGCCACCGCGAATGACGGGAATTTCTGCCCCGAATATTTCCGGATGGTCGATGAAACTGGCTGTCCATTCACTGACATTGCCGGCAAGGCCTGATACACCTGCGGAACTCTTGTCGCCACTGACGCTGTCAACCGGTCGCCAGGTGGAATAGTTTTCCCGTGAAGATTTGAACATTTCCAGATTCGGGGTATTTCCCCAAGGGTAGCGATTGCCCTTTTTACCCCGCCCTGCTGCTTCCCATTCCTTTTCAGTTGGAAGACGCCGTCCCTTCCATTTTGCATATGCATAGGCGTCCCACCAGTCGACAAAAACCACCGGACAGTTAAGGTTTACAAGGCGGCCTTTGTAGCGGATTCCCCTGCTTGCGGCATCATAATACTCTCCCCAGTTATCCGGTGTATGGCTTTTTTTTCCTGCGGGTTGTTCAGGGTGGTCATATTTACTGCTTCCCGTGTCCCCAATGGCCGTGATAAATTCCTGGTAATGAGCGATTGAGACCTCATAAGTATCAATCCAGAAGTCTGGGAGGGGTTCAGTTTGGTAATCGAAAACACCCCCCGTGATTTTTGTCATCTGGTTGAGAACACGTTTTTCTGAACCCTCGGGATTATTCAGTATGAAGAAAAGAATGACCGAAAGCAGCAGCGCTATCAGGGATATTACACCTGCTGCCATCAAGGATTTTGGAGGACGTTTTTGAATGGTTTTCCCGGGTTCGTAGGAAGCTGTTTGCGTGATTTCATCATCACAGCGTGTCACAACGTCCTGCAGGGACTGCCAGGTCCAGGCGATTTCCGGGTTGCGCATTTCGGCCAATAAGCGGTTGGCGATTACCGATTTTTCTGGATCGACAAAGTTTTGCAGCTTTGTGCCCAGATAACCGATCAGGTTGGCAACTGTTTCCTGGTTACACGGTTCGCTGGTGGCGGTGTTCGCGATGCGAGTTTTCCCATCTTCGCCGAGATAGATGTGCCTTGTTTTAATTGGATCATGGGCAATCTCGTTGGTCTCAAGGTATGAATGAGCGGCAGCAATCGTTTTCACCATGCTGATAAGGGTCAGGTCATCCAATCTCTTTCCCTGTTCATAGAGTTGGGGCAGATTGGATCCTTCAATCAGTTCCCTTGTGTAGAAAATAGCTCCTGCCTCCTCATACCCCTCGTAGACGGGCGCAATATTCGGGTGGGAAACCTTGGCGCGCGCGCGAACCAGGCTGCGAAATGCGCGCACAGTGTGTTTTTGGCCGGTAAATGCTGGCTTGAGCAGCACCAAGGCCACCGGGCGGTCAATCGAAAGCTGCAGCGCTTCATGAGTTTCGGTTGTCTCGTCGTCAACAATGAAACGGATCAATTCATAGTCTCCAAGATGCTTACCGGGGGCAGTTACAGTTTCTGCAACCGGGAGATCCTCGTCATGCCCTTCGTCTGTTTCCAGGACCTGCAAGGGGGTCAAGTGATCCCTGTGGATCGATTCAGTGGGTTCTGTTTTCTGTATTGAGCTGTGAGGCTTGGAAAGCTCAAGCCACTTAAGCAGGACGTCTTCTTCGGGGGGATTTCCAAATACCTGATCCCGGCCGAGTCTATTGGTCCACCCGGAAAGGTCATGATTATTCAGGAATGCAGCTTTCAGGTTGGGAAATTTACGGGCTAAATCATCGCGGAGATCGAAGGCATTACCTCCATCATTGGTGAATGTCACGGTGACCAGTGCGTCGAGCATGTCCAGGTCCTCTGCAATTTCGCGGGCTGAATCAAAGCAGGATGCCGTGAATACATGGGGGGCGTCATCAATTTGATGCACGGCTGAAAGCATGCCGGTAATGACATGCTGTTCTTCTGCGATAAAGAGTATAGTCATCTTTGCATGAGCAGGTAATGCAATGTCTACATTTATTGACCAGAATCAGGGAAAAGCGAATCATCAAGCAAGGGGACATCCTCGTTGGGAGGCCGGGCAAGCAGTATGCGGGGCTGCGCATATACGTCCTGCAGTTTATCTCTGTGGTAGAGGCGGGCAACAAAACCGTAATAACGTCTTTGCCCGAAATCAGTAATTTCACGTGGGGTGAGAATGGGCATGTGATATTGCCATTCGACAATCTCTGTTGCTGGCTGCTGCCAATCCACCGGCTGCGTTGGCCAGTGAGAGGTTGGCGTGTTAGAACGCGTTTTTTCTACTTTTGTGCCGTCTACAAGGTCATAAAATTCGACAAGTATGGCAATGTCTTCAGCAGGAACCGGATGCTCCAGGTAAGAATGGATCGCCATCCTCACCAATACGCGCTCCCCATCACCTTCGTCAGGCTGAGTAACGGTGGTAATTTTTCCAAATGCAAAATCGGTTTCCAGTGACGTGTTCTTTTCAGGGTTGCCGATGTCCACAGATAACTTTGCGATTTGGAAATAATCCCCTCCAATTCTGGGGCCCAATTGCACAATCTGGGTAAGCTGATCCTGTGCTTTGTCTTCCAGAGCCATTGCTTTGTATGTAATACTGAGTTCCCACAGGATTCGGGGTGTTGCAGGCATACGGCTATCAGCCTGGCGCAATTTCTCCAATGCTCCAACAGTGTCTCCATCTCTTCTCAAGGCCCTTGCAACCTCGATGAGCTCCAAAACCTCCGGATCAGGATCCGTTGTTGTCTTCAGGACTGGTGGGGCAGTCAAGGCTTCAGATTCATTGAGCAGCGAGGCATTGGGAAGCGGTTGCTTGTCCGGGGGTGCCTTGATTGCTTCTTTATCCTGATCTTTGAGGGTTGGAGGTTGGCTTGTGAGGCTGGTTGCACCGGAAGATTGAGTTGTCAATGAGGGGTCAAGGTGGCGAAGGATCGCGAGGGTTGCAGCAAAGCCCAGGCTGATGAGCACTATCACAAGGCTAAAAATGACTACCGCGGTGATGTGACCAGCCGTAGGGGGAATGGGTCGGGGAGAGGGCATCTTGTGTTCTAAATGCGCATAGCAGGCTGGTTTTTCGCTGGATTTGGCGACCAATTCCATCCACTTATGATAGACAATGAATGTGGTCAACCAAGCGAATTCCGGGTTGCTTATTCGTTACTTTACCAAAATCTAGCAATATGCCTGTTTCCGCGCAAACCCCAGCAGTCCTGCGCAGGATTAATCTTGATCTTTCTCCATCAGAGGTGGCGTCCCGCTTACGTTCCCTGCCTGGATTTTTTTTCCTGGATACCGGGCATGTATCCCATGAGGGCATTGGCCCGGGGGCAATCTCAATCATTGGTGCAATGCCTGTGGAAATATTCACTGGTAACCTAGGGGCAGGCGGAGGCGAGCTTCAAAATGCCCTGATGGCAAAGGATTCTGGGCTGGAGGCTGATTGGGGGGTGCCATTGGGTGGACTCTTTGGCCTGATTGACTTTGATGGAGCTTATCATTTCGGGCGCTATGATAACCTGTTGATTTTCCGTCATGACTGCGGTCAATGGCTGGAGGTGGGCAATTTGCTATGCTCTCTTGAGCAGACCCACGGCCCCACTGTATTCGGCGGGGGCCTGGATTTTTCCGGACAGATGAGCAGGGCTGCGTTTTGCGCCATGGTAGAGCAGGCCAAGGAATACATTGCTGCGGGGGATATTTATCAGGTAAACCTTTCGCATCGCTTTGATTCACCCTGGCCGAAGGAGGCTGATGCTTTCGATTTTTATTTAAGGCTGCGTGATTGCTCTCCTGCCCCGTATGCGGCGTTTTTTGATACTGGCGACCGGCAGGTTATCTCATCTTCCCCGGAATGTTTCCTTAACCTGTGTGGTGCGAGGATTATTACCCGGCCCATCAAGGGAACCCGCCCAAGGCACCACAATGCGGGTGAGGATGAGCGTTCCGCTTATGAGTTGATGACTTCTCCCAAGGAAATTGCCGAACTGGTCATGATTACTGATCTTGAGCGCAACGATATTGGCAAGGTATGCGAATTCGGTACTGTCCGGGTGGCGGAATTACTTAAACTGGAGCGATTTGCCCAGGTGTTTCATCTCGTCAGTACCGTCGAGGGGCGCCTGCGGCCCGATGCCGGGCATATTCATGCGCTTCAAGCCTGTTTTCCCGGTGGTTCCATAAGCGGTGCCCCAAAGCGGCGGGCCTTGGAGATTATTTCAGAACTTGAGCCGGTCTCCCGGGGACTCTATACCGGTGCCATAGGCTACCTGGGAGCCAATGGCGAGAGCCAGTTCAGCATAGCCATACGTACTGCTGTTATTGAGGATGGCATTTTGTCCCTGCATGTTGGTGCAGGGATTGTAGCGGATTCCAAAGCGGATTGCGAATATGAGGAGACCCTGCATAAAGCGGCCGGTTTTTTTGCTGCGGCACGCAGGTTCTAGTTTCATTACCTCTTGGTGTTCCTAAAAAAAACCCGCCCTGTTAAGGGCGGGTTTTTGCAAACAATATTAAGATATGATTAATTTATCTGCTAAGCCAGCTACGAGAAAACGCTTTGTTAAAGCGTCTTTTTCAGAGCTGCTGATGGGCTAAAGCCCATTGAAGTCGATGCAGCAATTTGCATGGACTCTCCGGTTTTTGGGTTGCGACCCATGCGGGCTGCACGGCTCTTTTTCTTGAAGGTTCCGTATCCGATGATCTGCACGGCTCCGTCATTGCGGACCCCGTTTGCGATAGAATCTAATACTGCGTTAAGCGCGGTTTCGGCATCTTTTTTTGAAGCGCCGTCCCCGAGGGCATTTGCAACTGCGTCGATGAGTTCTCCTTTGTTCATAAGGATTTCATAGGCAAAGAAGCAGGGATTGTAAAGGGATCTGAACCGAAAAAAGTGAGAAAAATCCTTATTTTTAGGGGATTTTGGTGATTAATCGCTATTTTGGCATGCTAAAATGCTAAAAACCGTTAAATAATGGCGATTTGTAATGTCTGATCCTGATCCCCTTAAACAGTCTCCGAATATTGATCCGAGCGCCTTTATTGCCGCCAGTGCTGACCTTATTGGAGCCGTCACTGTTGGCGAGGAAGCCAGTATTTGGTATGCATCTGTGCTGCGTGCAGATATCAACCACATCAAGATCGGTGCCCGGTCAAATATTCAGGACGGTTGCGTGGTTCACCTTGAAAGTGACCTAGGCACCGAGGTCGGCCAATATGTGACGGTGGGGCACAAGGCAATCCTGCATGCCTGCAGGATTGATAATGAAGTCCTTGTTGGGATGGGGGCCATTGTAATGGATGGTGTTGAGATCGGCGCTCGATCAATTATCGGCGCCGGTGCCCTGATTACTATGGGGACCAAGATCCCCCCGGGATCACTTGTCCTTGGTTCTCCTGCCCGAGTGGTGCGGGAATTAAGCTCAAAAGAAAAGGCTTCGGTGAAGGGGTGGGCAGAAAATTATGTCCAGCTTTCCCGTCGCTACCTTGATGAAGGAATTCAATGATGTCCCGTTAGGTAGCTTTAGACCCCTTGACCTTGGTTGATTATACCATCAATGTGGGGACATGAGCAACTCGGTGCTTGAGGTTGAGGTAAAGGCTGCACTGCCGACAAATGGAGGTTGTGCTGTTTTCCTTGGCAGTGATGAAAAAGCATTTGTGATCTATGTCGATCAGATGGTGGGCAGTGCAATCATGATGTTTATCAAGAAACTTCCCAAGGCACGTCCGCAGACACATGACCTGTTTGGGCATATGCTGACTGCACTGGGTGCCAAGGTGCAGCGGGTGGTTATCAATGATGTGCAGGATGGTATCTATTACGGCAGGCTCATTCTGTTGGCAGAGAATGAGTTGACTGATAAGAAAATTATCGAAATTGATGCACGCCCCAGTGACTGTATTGCCTTGGCCCTGCAATTTGATGCCCCGATTTATGTGGGGAGGAGCGTATGGGACCAGGCAGAGGACATGACGGATATTCTTGATAAGGTGGAGGGATTCCAGATTGTGGAGGGGGATGAGATTTCCTGATCCGGCCGGTTCTCCTTTAAAGCCATCATGTTGTTCCCCGGATTCTTGGCATGGTGATAATGCCTTGCATGGAGGCTTGTCTGCTGGTAAAAATTCAGCCGTCACGGCTCTTTGCTATAATAGGGAGTATTTGTGGCCCTTAGATTGATACTATGAAAGTGCTGTTACTGGGTGCCGGAGGATTTATCGGCGTTAACTTGACGGAACGCCTGCTTAAGGACGGAATTCATGAGGTTACCGCCATTGATATTGAAGAGGAGAAAATTGACCACCTGATCAATGATCCCGAGTCCAGGCTGAATTACCTGCATTTGGATATTTCTAGGGACGAGGCAGAACTGGACAGGCTTGTTTCAGGAGCGGACGTGGTGATTGATCTAGTCGCTGTTGCAAACCCCGCCCTTTATGTTGAGTCGCCATTTGAGGTGTATGACCTGAATTACACCCAGAACATGAAGGTCGTGGAACAATGCCGTAAGTACAAGAAGCGCTTAATCCAGTTTTCGACCTGTGAGGTATATGGCATTACTGCAGCAAAGGCTGCTGAGCAGTTCGGCCTGAGTTCCAAGACGCATCCATGCCCCTTTAATGAGGATGAAACGCCACTGATCATGGGGCCGGTCAAGAACCACAGGTGGATTTATGCGTGTGCCAAGCAATTGCTGGAGCGTGTCCTTGATGCCTTGTGGAAAACAGAGGGTTTCCAGTTCAGCGTTATCCGGCCATTTAATTTTGTTGGTCCTCGCATCGACTACCTGCCATCCGAGACCGGGGGCGGCAATCCCCGGGTCTTTTCCCACTTCATGGATGCCCTGTTGTATGGCAATAAGCCGATGCAGCTTGTTGATGGCGGGCATGCTTATCGAGCCTATACTTACATTGATGACGCTGTGGATTGCATGGTCCGCATCATCGAGGACAAGAACAACAACTGCGAGGGCCAGATATTCAACATAGGCCAGCCCGAGAATGAACTGACGATAGCCGAGATGGCGGAAAAAATGTGCGATATATTTGATGAGCATTTCCGCCAGGAGGGTGATCCTCCAAGGCCGGAGATCGTCAGCATTAGCGGTGAGGAATTTTATGGTCCCGGATACGAGGATTGTGACCGCCGGATTGCTGATATCACGAAAGCCCGCACTCTTCTGGACTGGGAGCCGAAACATGATCTGGACTCCGTGATTACTCACACGATGAAATACTTTGTCGATGAGTTTCGTAAAAAGCAGGCATCCGATTCCGTTGGGGCCTAGGCGAGGTGTCCTGCATCCCTTTTACCCCGGGAACAATTCGCGAGGGCTCAGGATTGCCGCATTGCGTCCAATGCCGTGGCCATGTCTTCAGCCCTGAATACTGAGGTTCCTGCAACAAAAACATTGGCACCGTTCCGGGCAGCGATTCCTGAAGTGTTGCCGTCGATGCCTCCGTCCACTTCAATATGAAATGAGAGGCCCCTGAGTGATCGCATTTGGCAGGCTTCAACTACTTTTGGCATGGTTTCCTTTTCCATGAATTGCTGGCCTCCAAACCCGGGTACAACCGTCATGATCAGGAGCAGGTCAATCTGATCAAGGAAAGGTTCCGCCTTGTTCAGTGGCGTTGCGGGGTTAATGGCCAGGCCCGCACTGAGCCCGGCATCACGTATCCTCTTCAGGGTTTCCCCGGTATCATATTCGGGTTCCAGGTGGATGGTTATATTGTTTACCCCGGCATCAATGAAGTCCTGAAGATATTGGTCGGGACGTTCAATCATCAGGTGGACATCAAGAAATGCTTCAGGCACAGATCGTCGCACGTGCTGCACAAAAGCTGGACCGTAGGAGATATTCTTCACGAAATGTCCATCCATTACATCAAGGTGCAGCCAGTCGCCGCCTGCCGTCATTGCCCGCCTGCATTCCTCGCCTAGCCTTGTCCAGTCTGCGGCCAGCAAAGACGGGGCAATTATCCTTTGGTTGAAATCCGGCATCTGTCGCCACTATGTTCAGTCCTTGCCGACTCGCAAGTCCCAGCATCGCAAATTATCCTTTTAAATGACTATAACTGATGATGAACCCGTTATTGACCTGCATAGTGATGACTATTTCATGCGGCGTGCCCTCGATGAAGCATTAAGGGCATACCAGCAGGGAGAGGTCCCGGTTGGTGCCGTGATTGTAAGTGATGGCCAGGTCATCGCGCGGGGTTATAACCAGGTTGAAATGCTCAAGGATGCCACTGCGCATGCAGAGATGTTGTCCCTGACCGCTGCACAGGAGGCAGCCGGGGACTGGAGATTGACTGATTGTGACCTTTACGTGACCAAGGAACCCTGCCCCATGTGTGCCGGCGCGATCGTTCATTGCCGGGTGCGCAGGGTCATTTTTGGCTGTCCTTCGCCCAAGGATGGGGCTGCCGGGAGCGGATTTGTCAACCTGTTGCAAAATCCTTCCCTTAATCATTCCTGTGATGTGAGTCATGGTATTCTTGCGGAGGACTGTGCTGCATTGTTGCGTCGCTTTTTCCAGGAGGCCCGGGACAAGCACAGGGGAGGTGATCCTTCGCAAATTGATGGATGAGCTTTTGCCTGCAACATCAATAGGCCCTTGGTCAAGGAATCCTGCCGGGAAACAAGGAGAATGGTGGAAAGTTGATGCATTAATGCCTAGGTTCACCGGGTGAAGATCCTCGCGCTGCTTTCGTTTCTGGTCATTGTTGTGTCCCCTGCATATGCGGTTAGGCCAAACATTCTCTTTATCCTCATTGATGACCTTGGATGGATGGACCTGCACTGCCAGGGCAATGCAAATCTTAAGACGCCGAATATTGACGCATTGGCTGAAGAAGGGGTGCGTTTCACCGATGCCTACGCGGCGGCTCCGGTATGTTCCCCGACCCGTGCAGCTATCATGACCGGACAATCGCCGGCACGCCTCCATATTACCAATCATCTGCCGCATCAGGACCGGTTTACTCCTGAAGACTCCAGACTGTTGCCGGCTGAAATGCTTGACCACTTGCCCCTTGAGCACGTGACACTGGCCGAGAAGCTCAAGGCAGAGGGGGGTTACGCCACGGCATTTATCGGCAAGTGGCATCTCTACAAGGGCAGGGAGGTGCAATACAACCCGTTGCATCAGGGATTTGACATCAATATCGGTGGATGCTCCTTCGGAGGGCCACCCACTTTCTTTGATCCATACCGGATCGATTTCCTGCCCGACCGAAAGGCCGGTGAATATCTTCCTGACCGGCTGGCGGATGAGACTATTTCATTCATGCGCCAGCAGCATGCCAAAAAGAAGCCCTTCTTTATCGCCCTGTGGAATTATACTGTCCATTGGCCAATGGAGGCTCCGGCAGAACTGGTGGCCAAATACAAGGGGCGGCCGCTAAAGGGCTACAGGGACCATCGCTATGCGGCGATGATTGAGGCCATGGATGCTTCGATTGGCCGTGTGCTCGATGCTCTTAAAAAACTTGAAGCTGCCGAGAATACGATTGTGGTTTTTACTTCTGACAACGGTCCCTTCGGGGGTGTTGGCGACGCCCGTCCATTGCGTGGTGACAAGGGGCACCTCTACGAAGGAGGGATCCGTGTGCCTCTGATCGTGCGTTGGCCGGGAAAGGTCAAGGCCGGGCTAAATGCCACGCCTGTCATTTCCACGGATTTTTACCCGACCTTGCTTTCTGCCGCCGGAATCGCTGCCGGGAAAGGCGTCGCTAGCGATGGTGAAGATTTATTACCTTTGTTAACTGCCGGGAAAAAGTTAAAGCGACAGGCGGTTTTCTGGCATTATCCTAATTTTGCTTTTCATCGTGATAACCGACTCGGTTCCGCGATCCGGGCAGGAGATTATAAGCTCCTTGAATTTTTTGATGATCAATCCGTTGAGCTTTATAACCTCAGGGAGGACATTGGTGAGAAAATAAACCTTGCCGGGAAGGAGCCTGAGCTTGCCATGCGCTTGAAGGCACAGCTGCATGCATGGCGTGCTGAGACCAAGGCGGCGATGCCGAAACCAAGATAGGCCTGGCTTCTGCTGGTGCCGGGGGGGGATTCCCGGCGCTGAACATTGAACCATGTGCCTGTCCGGACTGGAAAAGGCACATATCGCATAGGTGGAAGGCGGGTTTTTGTGGATGGTATGACGCTCGGATTTCCGGGTGGTTTTTGCATAACCACAATAAGCAGGTAGCGGTCATTGGCCTTGCCTTGCTTCGGGACTGTTCCTGTGGCAATGGGTACATAAGTCATGTTGAATATTCGAAAACTGGCAAAATCCGTTGGTGGGCGCACCTTGTTTTCCGGTGCGGATTTCACGGTGAACTATGCCGACCGCGTTGCACTTGTCGGCCCGAACGGGGCGGGTAAATCAACATTGTTCAACGTGATTCTTGCAACAGATGTTGCCGACAGTGGCACGGTTGATCGTGATGAGTGGACCACTCTCGGGTTCCTTCCCCAGGAAGGGGAAGCGCTTGGGGATGAGACAGTCATTGAGATTGCCACAGGCAAGGCCGGAGTGATAGGGGAGATAGAGCAGACTCTCCAGGGGCTGGAGAAAAAAGGCACGGTCGACTGCCCCGAATATTATCAGGCTCAGGCCAAATATGATGTTTTAATGGATGGTGGGCTGGAGGCCAAGGCCAAGAAGATGTTGCGCGGGCTTGGTTATCAGGAGCCTGACTTCGAGCGACCAGCCAGGGAGATGAGCGGGGGATGGATCATGCGTGCGCATTTGGCGCGGTTGCTGGCGATGGAACCTGACCTGTTGATGCTTGATGAGCCCACCAATCACCTGGATCTTGCTTCATTACTGTGGTTGCAGGGATACCTGAAGGCGTATCCGGGGGCGATATTGCTGATTTCTCACGACAGGGCATTCATGGATGACTTGATCCAGACGGTCTATGACATTGAGGACAAGAGCTTTGTTCAATACACGGGTAATTATTCCGCATTTGAAGCGCAGAAGGAGAAGCGCTATGAACAGCGCCTAGCTGCCTGGAAAAGTCAGCAGAAAGAAATTGAGCGTCATCAGGAATTTATTGATCGCTTTCGCTCGGTGGCTTCAAAAGCTGCCCAGGCACAAAGTCGCCAGCGCCAGCTGGAAAAGATGGAGAAGCTGGAAAAGCCGAGGCCAATCAGGAAAATGTTCAAGATCAAGTTTCCACAACCTTCGCGTAGCGGGCAAAGGGTGATCAGTCTTCAAGGGGTGGATATGTCTTATGGGAACGAGAATATTTACCAGAACCTTGATGTTGATATTGAGCGTGGAGATCGTGTGGCCCTGGTAGGCCCGAATGGTGCCGGGAAATCAACGCTGCTCAAGATATTTGCCGGTGAAGTCGAATTTCAGCGCGGTGAACGTGATCTTGGGCATAACTGCAGGATTGGCTATTTCAGCCAGCATCGTGCCGCCAGCCTTGATCCTGGTGCCACTGTTCTTGAAGAGGTCGTGAAGAGTGCCAAGGACCTTACTGAGGACGAGTGCCGGGGTGTTTTGGGATCATTTCTTTTTCGCAAGGAGGAGGTCTTTAAAAAAACGGAAGTGCTCTCGGGAGGGGAGAAGAGCCGGTTGAACCTGGTGAAATTCCTGGTGGACCCTCCCAACCTTCTCTTGATGGATGAGCCAACGACGCACCTTGATATCACAAGCAGTGAGGCATTGATTGTCGCATTGGCCAATTATGGAGGGTCTCTTGTTTTCATCTCGCACGATGTTCATTTCATCCGCAAGTTGGCTACCAGTGTATGGCATATTAACAGCGGGCAGTTGAAAAAGTATGCCGGGGACTATGACTACTACCTGGAGAAATCAGGAGGTATTTCCGATGCCCGCGCCGCTATAACGGCAGGGTAGGAATGGAGTCTTTGATGCTTGCAAGGGCAAGGGGCAGGGATGAGTGTTGTGATCATGCCGCTATCAGATTCTTCAGCTTCATATATCACCACAGAGAGTGGATTACAGTACCGCGTTCTTGAAGAAGGCAGTGGAGACAAGCCCCAGGAGTCCAGTGTCGTGACTGTGCACTATACAGGTTGTTTAGAGAGCGGGGAGGAGTTCGACAGTTCCCACAAGCGAAATGCACCGGCCACATTTCCGCTTGGGGGGGTTATCCCCGGATGGACTGAAGGAGTGCAATTGATGGCCGTGGGGGCAAAATTCCAGTTTATCATACCTCATGAACTTGCTTACGGTGAGGGTGGATTTGGCGATGTGATTCCCCCGTCTGCGACACTCCATTTCGAGATTGAACTGCTTTCCTTTGAGTAATGCCGCCGCACCCGGCCCGCGTTGTCGTGATTGGCGGCGGAGCCGCCGGTTTTTTTGGTGCCATTGCCTGTGGTGAGAGAAGTGGAGGTAGACTTGCTATACACATCCTTGAGGGGGGAAGAGATGTCTTGCAGAAGGTCAAAATTTCCGGTGGAGGGCGGTGTAATGTTACCCACGATGAGGATGATCCGAGGATACTTTCCGAGTTCTATCCCCGTGGCCGCCGTGCACTGATTGGTCCCTTGAGCCGCTGGCGGCAAAGTGACACAGTGTCCTGGTTTGCAGAGCATGGAGTGGAGTTACATTCGGAGGAAGACGGCAGGATGTTTCCCGTTTCCAACACTTCATCAACAGTGGTCAACTGCCTGCAGGAGGCAGCCAGGGCGCTGCATATAACCGTTGAAACAGGGGCTGCGGTGAATGAGGTACTGACTCATGCTGATCGTGGTTTCAAGGTCGTTACCCGTGGCATGGAGGATATCTGCTGTGATGCGGTGTTGATTGCAACCGGCGGGGTTCGAAATGCCTTGGCCCGGGCTCCGGTTGAGTCAACGTCGCACATTATGGCTGCCCCTGTTCCTTCATTGTTCACCTTTAAAATTAATGAACCGGAGCTTACCGCGTTGGCGGGTGTTTCCGTAAAGTCAGCAAGTATCAGTGTCCCTGGGGGAAGGATTGCCGCCAGTGGTCCCTTACTGGTGACACATTGGGGGTTGAGCGGTCCTGCCGTCCTGAAGATTTCCTCATGGGGTGCCCGTGAACTTGCGGCCTGTCATTACCGTTTTATCATCAAGGTGGATTGGTCCGGGGGCACTGAGTCAGAAGATTCCCTGCGTAGAAAAATTTCCGGGCAGCGGCAGTCTCACGGGGCCCGGCGGGTCATCCGCACCTCCATCCTGGATGGAATCCCCCGAAGATTGTGGTCAAGGCTTACCAGCAAGGCCGGTATCACTGAGGAGACCCTTTGGTCCAGCATATCCAAGCAGGAGGTTGGTGAATTATGTCATGTTGTTCTCGGCGAGAGGATGCAGGTGGACGGCAAGAGCATGAACAAGGAGGAATTTGTTACCTGCGGGGGAGTTGACCTGAAAGACATTGACTTGAAAACGATGCAGAGTCTTCGATTTCCCGGTGTTTATTTTGCCGGTGAAGTGCTTGATATTGACGGACTGACGGGCGGATTCAATTTCCAGAGTGCATGGACCACCGGCCGGATTGCCGGTGAAGCCATTGCTGAAAAATTGCTTCCTTGAGCCTAATCAATACGCCTTGCAAGGTCTTCGACGATACCCGGATGACTCCCGGCGATATTTTTCACCGAGTCGATGTTCTCCCGGAGGTCATAGAGTTCGCTGTTGGCTATTTTGCCATTTTTAACCTTGAGCACGAGACGGTGGCTTGCTGAGCGGACACTAACGGCATCACGCCAGTAACTGATTGCATGCGAACGTACCGAGTCCTTCAGGCCACTGAGGACGGGCACCAGGGAAATTCCATCGAGAGCGTGATGGGTCCTGTTAAAACCCGTCTTGCACAGGTCCATGAGTGTTGGATAGATATCGATGGTCTCGGCCAAGGCATGGGTCGTGATACCCCGTTGCATGCCCGGGGCCCGTATCATCAGCACACTTCGGTTGGCTCGCTCAAATGGAGTGTGTTTTGCCCATTGCTGTCCATCGCCAAGGTGCCACCCGTGATCCCCCCAGATGACAACAATCGTATTTTCCTTTAAGCCGAGATTTTCCAGGCTTTTCAGGACTTTGCCGACCTGACGGTCCACATAACGTACGCAGGCGAGGTAAGCACGACGGGCAGTATTGGATGCTTGCCTGTTTAACGGGCGGGTCTTTTTGTAAGGAGTTGCATATTTGAAGAATTCTCCGCTGCCATGCCGGTAGGCAGAGGCAAAGGGCTCCTCATCTGCGGGTGGAGGTATCTTGATATTCTCGAATGCATCCCAGTCCTGCCTTGTGGCCACGAAGGGTAGATGTGGCTTGAAGAAGCCAAGTCCCATGAAGAATGGCTTGGCTGATTTTTTCATTAACTCCAGTTTTTTAATGGCGGTTTCAGCCATCAGTCCGTCCGGCAAATCCGTATCTTTTTTTGCCACAAATTCCAGCAGGTCAATGTGTCCTCCACCGTCTTCCCGGTGCCGCCCCCCGCTGTATGCGAAAAAAGCCCCCCAACCACGTTTCCACTTACCCATTGGAGTTGCCATTTGATCCCAGGCGTGCGGGACTTCGGGACGTCCGTCACCCTTGCCATCATAGGCGAATACACGGCCGTCTGCGGTATGTGATATCTTGCCGATGAGTATTGTTTCATATCCCGAGCGGCGAAATAACTCAGGCATGGTTTGTGCCCCCGGAAGTGCATCATCCTTGATGGCAGTTGCCCCTGCATAAAGGGCGTTGTTTTTCATTGCGCCTGAATGCTTGGGTGAGCGTCCTGTGAGCAGGGCGTAGCGGGAGGCTCCGCAGGTAGCTACCTGGACATAGTGCTTGAGAAACGTGACTGAGCTTTCTGCAAAGGTATCAAGGAACGGTGTTTGCGCATAATGAGCCCCGTAACAGCCCAGTTCAGGCCGCAGGTCATCAATGGCTATAAACAATACATTGGGAGTTGCTTGTGCCTTGGGCACGGCCGCAAGAAAAAAAAGCAGAGGGTAGAGCGCCAGTATTCTGGACATACTGAAGGATGCTAGACCCCGTATTCACGATCCCGCAGGATCCCTGGATGCGGTACTGGATATTTTCCATCAGCACCGGGAGTTAAGGGAGGATCAGATTTCAGTGTCAGCTTGTCATTTTCGGGTCCGAATTCATGTTCATGGTTGAGCATTTCCTCATATGTAACCACTTGTCCTGTGTGTGCGGCCATACGCCCCATGCTTGTTACCAGACTTGATTTCAGTCCGCGCTCAACTTCGTTATGCGGAGCATTGTCACGGATGGCATCAAGCAGGTGCTTCCATTCCAGTTCATATGGATTTGGTTCGGGCTTGTTCCATTTCCAGACAAGTCCCGGTTGATTGGGGCGCCGCCAGATTTTCTCGATTTTCTGCCCCTTGTATATACGTGGGTGTGCAGGTGTGTGACTGGCTGAAGAGATGACTGCCGCACCTTTGCTGCCGTGCGCATAGCTTGCAAACTCCTGTTTGCAACCGGTCACATTGCGACCGTCCATGAACAGCTTCGAGCCGTCCTTGAAGGTGTATTCAACGGAATACGAGTCAAAGTTCTGGTCAATGTAGTCTTCCCGGTAATGTCTCCCGCCAACAGCTTGTGCTTCGATTGGCCAGTCATTCTTCATCCAGCAGCATTCATCAATGTTATGAATGAAGAAATCTGAGAACGCACCTCCTGAGAGCCATAGAAAACTATGAAAATTCTGGATCTGGAAGAAGAGTTCGCTCTGGTTTCCCGGGTTTTTCTTTGTGCGGCAACTCGCCACGGGGCCCTGCATCCTGTAGGCACGCATCATGTTGATTTCCCCAATAGCGCCGTCCTGTATACGCTTGAAGAGTTCCCCC
The DNA here is from genome assembly GCA_902589825.1 of uncultured Verrucomicrobiota bacterium. Lineage (GTDB taxonomy): Bacteria > Verrucomicrobiota > Verrucomicrobiia > Verrucomicrobiales > DEV007 > CACIUL01. The sequence continues at coordinate 1,143 of CACIUL010000008.1, read as the reverse complement.
CTTGCTTCACAGTGCCGACACATCAGGCCAACGCCAACCTTGAGGTTCTTTTTCTTGGCTTCCTCGTTCAGGGCAAACATCCTGCGCGTGGATGGCCCATCCGGGGTAAGGGGTTTTTCCATGAAAACATTGACCCCTTTCTCGATGGCTTTCCTGTAGTGTACCCAGCGGAAGGCACAGGGGGAGGTGAATATGGCAATGTCTCCGGATCGAAGCGTGTCGATCGCTTTTGCATAACCGTCAAAGCCGACATACTGGCGTTCTTTCGGGACGTCGCAGGCTGCCTTGATTTCTGGACGTGCCCTTTGCCCGGCCAGCGAGGCATGACTCTGGTACAGCTGGTCGTTGTCGATATCGGCCATTGCATAGAGTTGAACAGGGATGGATTGTTTACTTGCCGTGATGGCATTGGCCACGGCGCCTGTACCTCTTCCCCCGCATCCAATCAGTGCAAGCCGGGTGGGCTCATCCCCTGCGGCGGCGTGTACATAAGGGATGGCTACGCCTGAGAGGGCAGAAACAGCGGCAATTTTGTTCACATCTCTCCTGTGTAATTTTTCCGGAGCCGGTGATTGATTGGTTCTTTCCATTGTTTCAAGGTAGCGGGATGCGGGCTTTTTTCCAACCTGATTCTCGTGCATGGGAAAGTCCTGCGCTTTTCGTCTTTTCAAGCGGACATGGGCCTTTCAGGCAAAAGTTTTCCGATCTTGCGCTAGAGACTGGAAATCAAACGATGCATAGTCCAAGTTCCCGCGACGTTGATGCCCGATAAAGAATCAGGAAATGAATCCATGCATGAGCTGACGGTGCTGCTCTTCACGGATATAGCTGGCTCCGTCGAACTGCAGCAACAGCTTGGAACCGAGGCATACACCAGAGTCGTTGCCCGGCATGATGAACTCATTCATACGGCCTTTTCACAGTCTGATACGCCTCCTGTCATTCTCAAGGAGACCGGAGACGGGGTGTTGGCAAAGTTTGTCACGGCAAGTGATGCAGTAAACGCGGCATTGCGTATTCAGGCCTTGTTTCATCTTGAGCAATGGCAGATTGCCCCGCTTCAGGTGCGCATCGGGATTCATCTTGGCCAGGTGACAGAGATGTCTGAGGAAATTACAGGGGATCGGCGCGCTGTTGGCATGG
>CACIUL010000007.1 GCA_902589825.1 uncultured Verrucomicrobiota bacterium | reverse complement strand
GCGTCGTCAAAAGGTTCATTCCCAAGGGACGCTACGGTCGCAAGGTGCATCGTCCGATGACTCCGCGTTATATCACTGTGCACTCAACACAAAACTATAATGGTGACGCGTGGGATCATGCCCGGGCACTGGAACGTGGAAAACTGCGGGCACCCAAGCGCCAAGGGGGAAACAGGATTGGATACCTGACATGGCATTTCACCGTGCAGCAGGACGTGGTGATGCAGCACCTGCCGACCAATGAGCAGGGAGAGCATGCGGATTTTGACGGAAAGGGAAACAATCAGTCAATCGGCATCGAGATGTGCGAGCATCGCGGTAACAGCCGCAGCCAGACCCTTCAGCGCACAGCCAAGCTTTGTGCTTCACTGATGCATCAATACAACTTGCCGCTGCGCAGCGTGGTTCCTCATTATCACTGGCCAAGAAAGGGCATGAAGCCGATGCACAAGAACTGCCCGCATTTCCTGATGACCAACGGCAGGCCCGGCAGGAAATGGAATGATTTCCTGCAGATGGTCAAGAGCGAGTATGATCGCATTTATGCCCCTTCGCAGATTGCATCCATGAGGGGTAGCTTCTTAGGAACGCGTTGAGCTAGTTATTTGCCCTTCATGCCCTCCAGATAGGAAAGAAGTGAGGCAAACTCCTCAATACTAAGTGCATTGGCTAGTCCTGCCGGCATCATCGAGATAGGCAGCTCCTTTCGTCCGGCGACATTGTTTTTGCTGAAGCGATGAACCTGTCCGGCAATATCACGCATTTCGAGTGTATCAGCGGTTTCCGCAGTCACAAAACCCACCATGGTCTTTTTATCCTTTGTGCTCAGTGAAACCGTTGCAAATCCCTGAGAGATGGAAGCGTTTGGTTTCAGGATTGACTCGGCAATCTGGTCACGTGAGAGGATGGAACCCACCTGGCCCATGAAGGGTCCCTTGGGAGCTTGATCCGATCTGGTTGTGTGGCAGGCAATGCACCCCTGTCTGGTGAACAGGGCCTCACCTTTCTTGGCGTCACCCTTTACATCGGCGATGGCGAGAATGATATCCTCAATGGACATTTTGCCCACCTGGCCCTTTGTCCTGGCAATGGCGGAGAGGTCGACTTTGGGCTCATCTGGGCCGCTTGGCTTACTGGCAACCTGAGAGGCATCGATGCCGGCAATGGCGGAACGTGTTTTGGCATTGTTGGCGGCAATGACCCCGCGAAATTCACCGCGGTTCCAGCAGGCCTTCACAAAATCAGCAATCTTTTCCGAGCCGTCCCACTTGATGGGCTTGTAGTATGGGCCACGTGTATCAGGGCGTGTGCTCCACCACCATGATCCATCATACGGGGCCTCAATGTGATAGAGCCGGATCAGGGTTCTCAGGATGCCGGCCCGGTCACCGGCAGAGGACTGATACTTGGCAATTAACCCGTCAATGACCCTTGTGTCGTGCATCTTGCTCAGGGCCCAGAGGGCTCCGCGGCTCTTGGAGCTGCCGACGGCATTAACGCAACCCTCGATTGCATTCAACTCTATCAGCGAATTCACGGCGACATGCGGCAGGATAATTCCTGAGTTGGGCGTTGCGTGCGGGCCTTCTTTTGAGCTTGAGGTGCCGGGGATGGAAGGCATTGATCCGGACACGATAAACTGGATCTTGCCACGGGCCTTTGAGGTGCTTGCCAGGCCGACACGAGCCTTGAACTTCACGCTTCCCTTCGGAACGGCATAAACAATAACCGAGTTGGCATGAGTGCCCAGCCCGTCCGGCTGCGCCTTGCCGTCACCGGATTTCAGGGGAGCGCCGGTCGCGCTGATGCCAAAGCCGATTTTTCCCCAGCCGCTCTTGGCAGATTTCCATTTCAGCTCGGCAAGCTTCACCTGTTTGCCAGCAGCATTCTCAAATACCGGGTTAAACCAGGCGCCGTGGTCTTCTCCATCACCATCGCCGGCATTATTTACGACAAGGTAGAGCTCCTTGAATGTTTTAACGTCCACTTCCACGGGATGTGTTTTATGCCCCTTGAAAGCCTTGCTCTGGAAAGCCGGCGGTGCCGGCGGTGCATCCAAGGGCTGCTCTTTTCCCGGAAGGGTTGCGACGGAAAGCAATTCTGATGCCGCAGATTGATTTCCAAGGCGCCCGAGGCCCACGGCTGCCGCCACCCTTACCCGTGGATTGTCATCCTTAAGTGCAGCGGTGAACAGGCTTGTTGAAATGCCTTCAAGCTGGCTCTTGCGATCTGCCAGTGCGCGCAGTGCCCATTCCTTTACCGCTGGATCGGCGGCAAGTTGTTTCAGGATAGCCACTGCCTTGTTGCCGGCCATTTGCCTGTAGGTGAAGATGGCTGCAACCCTGGAGTAAAGGTCGGTTTTTTTTATCCACCGCGATTGCCGCCACTGCTGCGGCCAGGCCGGGCCGTTTCAGAAGTTCCTGTGAAGCAGCCAGCCGGGCAGATGCACTTTCCGACCGGAGTAACTCAACCAGGGGCTTGTCTTTCAGTTCAGCCGGGGCGGTGAATGGCCGGTATTTCCAGTTTTGCGGCACAATGCATTCCACCCACCCCTTGTTTGGGCTCCCCCTGTAGCCGGCTCCAGCCCATGCGCCGGCATACAGCCTCCCGGAGGCATCACTGTCGACATCAGTGATCTGGTGAAGCTTGATAAAGTTTTCCGGGGCTTGCGTAAAACTCGGGCCGTCGGGAGTAACGCGATGGATGATCAATTGGCTTCGGCCCCAGTCACACATCATTGCCACGTTGTTATATTTCTCCGGCCAGCCGGGTTCCTGAAAGAACATGGCGCCAGTTCCTGATCCGCCGCCAAGGTCGGCCAGTGCCGGTATCACCTCTCCGGTAAAGTTCTTGAAAAGAATCGGGTAACCGTATTCGCCGCCCTGAACATGATGGATAAAGCGAACATTCCATCCGCCTCCGTCATTGGTATTGCCCCGCGTGTAGATGTTCATGAAGGGGTCAATGGCCACATCGTAGATATTGCGCAATCCGTGCGTGTAGACCTCCATTTCCTTCCCGTCTGGACGCACACGGACAACGCCTCCCCCCAACATGGTCAACTCGGTTCCATCCGTGCCCTTGGCGCCGTGGATCCCAAAATCTCCCACGGCGATATAAATCCAGCCGTCAATGCCCATCCTTATACCGTTGGTAGTGTGGTCGGCACCACGCGCCTGGTTATGTTTTGGCGGGCTGATATCCGAGATCAATATTTTGGCAGGCCCGTCGGCTTTTCCATCCCAGTTATTATCCTCGAGCACAGAGAGATGCATTGCCTCAAGCTTGCCGGTTGTTTTTGGAATAACCGTGTGCAGCACGAAGAGCTTTTTGCCCACGCTGATAAGGCCGCGCGGATTGTCCAGCTCGGCAAATACGGTGTGTTCATCCGCCACGCCATCCTGATCGGTGTCTGTAACCCGGACGATTTTACCCTTGCCGGGACCCTTTCCCAGTGAGCCAAGCATATCAACTCCAACAAAAACCTCGCCGGTTGGTGCGGCGCACAGGCATGCCGGGCATGGAGTGATCTTGGGGCCTGAGAGGACTGTTGACTTGAGCTCGGGCGGCAAGTCTGCCGACCTTGCACTTAAGGCAAACATCGCAAGGAGGGAATTTACTATCAGGAAGGTTTTGGATTTCAGCATCGCGTTGAATGATATATTGTGTTCGTGGTCAGCGACTCTCTGCAACTTAATGGGCCGATCACGGTTGCACAATAAGACGCAGGTGAAAAGGTATTGCCAGCTTGAACTTGTATTCTTGTCAGTTTGATCCAAAGTCGGCGCCCACCACTTTTTTATGCAATACGCACCCGGCCAGCGTTGGATAAGTGAATCCCAGCCCGAAATGGGGCTGGGCATTGTCCTGCAGGCGGATTCGTCAACCGTTACCCTGCTGTTCCCGGCCTCAGAGGAAACGCGCACTTATTCATCAGCTTCGGCACCCTTGAGGCGGGTGGTATTTTCTGAGGGTGATATCATCGAACTGAAGGATGGCACGAGCCTGGTGGTTGAAAGTTTGGTTGATAATGAAGAAATCATTTCCTATTGCGGCAGCGGTCGCACGGTTTCAGAAAGTGAGCTTGCCAATGAGATGGGATTTCATCAACCTGATGCCCGGCTTCTTGGCGGAAGGGTGAACTCATCGCGCAAGTTTCACCTGCGGGAACGTGCCCTGGATGCACGGGCACAGATGAGGGGTCGCCGGGAGCGTGGCTTGATGGGGGCCAGGATGAACCTGATTGCCCACCAGCTCTTTATTGCCGATGAAGTGGGAAGGCGCCACAACCCTCGTGTCCTGCTTGCTGATGAGGTGGGATTGGGTAAAACCATCGAAGCCTGCCTGATCATGCATCGAAAGCTCATTACGGGCAGTGTTTCCAGGGCACTCATCCTGGTACCCGAGCCGCTGGTTCACCAGTGGTTTATTGAGCTCCTGCGGCGATTTAACCTGCAGTTTGCCATTTTTGACGAAGAGCGTTGCGTGGCTATTGAAACCGGGGGAGCAGAGGAAGGTATAGACGGGCAACCCGATGCTGCGCAGAAAATAAACCCTTTCCTCGATGATCAGCTGGTCCTGGCAGGCACTGAGTTGCTTGCCGGCAATCCTGCGCGTGTTGCCCAGGCAATTGATGCAGGTTGGGACATGGTCATTGTGGATGAGGCCCATCATTTGCAATGGACCCCAGAGAAGGCCAGCAATGAATACGCCATGGTGGAGCAGCTCAGCTCGGTTACCAGAGATCTCTTGCTCCTTACCGGAACACCCGGGCAACTTAGTCCCGAGGGGCACTTTGCACGGTTGCGCCTGCTGGATCCGGATCGGTTCCATGATCTTGAGAAGTTTCAAAACGAGAGCAAGGACGCGGCAGCCGTCTCCGCGATGGCGGGAAAGTTGCAATCCGGGACACCGCTTGATGCCCGGGAGCAGAAGCAGGTGGCAAAGTGGATCGGCGGCGAAATTCCCGGTAACAGTGACCAGTTGCTGGAACGGCTCCTTGACCTGCACGGTACCGGGCGGGTTTTATTCCGTAACCGCCGGGCAAATCTCGGCGGGTTTCCGCAACGCGAAATTACCATGTATCCCCTTGATAAGGATGATCAGGTAGAGGAAGACCCTCGCGTTGACTGGCTTATTGGTCTCGTGGGTCAACTGGGTGATGAAAAGGTGCTCGTTATTTGCCGCACCCTTGAAATGGTTGAAGAACTGGAGGCGGCTATCTCCGCCAAGATCCGCATCAAGACTGCCTTGTTTCATGAGGGCTTGGAGTTGATCAAGCGGGATCGCAATGCCGCCTATTTCAGTGAGGAGGATGGCGCGCGCCTGCTGATCTGTTCAGAGATCGGAAGTGAGGGCCGGAATTTTCAATTTGCCCACCATCTCGTGCTTTATGACCTGCCGGAGACGCCTGCCCTGCTTGAGCAACGCATTGGCAGGCTCGACCGCATTGGCCAACAGGATACAATTCGCATACACGTGCCCTTTGCTTCGGGATCAGCCCACGGCGTTCTGGCACGCTGGTATCACGAGGGCATGGATGCCTTTGCCCGGCCCATGGAGGGCGGGACAAAGCTGATGGAAAAATTCCACACGCGGATGCAGGAAACGGCAACAGATGACCTGGCTGGCTGGGAGAGTATCATTGCCGATACGCAGGCAGCAAAGGAAGAGCTCGACGCCATGCTGGAGGCGGGCCGCGACCGGTTGCTAGAGATGAGTTCATTCAATGCGCAGGCGGCCAAGGAAATCACATCGGCCATAGCCGGCATTGATGCTGACAATTCCCTTGAGAAGCTCATGATTGATTTTTTTGACGCGCTTGGGGTGGGTATTGAGGAACTGGGGGATTATTGTTATTACGTGAAGCCGGACACGGTGTTCGCAGGCGACGCCTTTCCGGGAATGCGCGAGATCGGAATGTCGATTACATTTGACCGGGATACCGCGCTGGTGAATGAGCAGATGAGCTTTGTCAGCTGGGATCACCCGATTGTCTCGACCAGCCTGGATCTCATTATCAATGGTGAGCAGGGATCCAGTGCTTTCGGGCAAATTCCGGGAACAGCAGCCCAGGCAGGCTTGATTGTTGAGTGTATTTTCCTGCTTGAGCCCATTTGCCCACCAGGCCTTGGAGCAGACCGGTTCCTTCCTCCGGTGCCGATCAAGGCAGTCGTGGATCATTCCGGCAATGATATTACCGGCAGCTTTGATTCCTCAGCAGTCAAGGACGGCAACCGCAGCTGGTTGCGGGCGAAGCTGGAAATTCTCGGTAAAATGGTACCCGCCATGGTCGTGAATGCCGAAAAGTGCGCAGAAAAAAATGCCGTCAGGCTACGCAAGGAGGCACTGAAGCAGATGAATACCGAAATTGCCGACCAGCTGGACCGCCTGGAGCGCCTCACGAAACTTGGACACCCTGTCCGCGGTGGTGAGATTGAGGCCGCCCAGGAGGAACGCGAGGCTTTAAAGGTTCACCTTGCCAATGCCCCGGTACGTCTTGATTCCATTCGCCTGGTGGTAATTGGCGGCTAAAACCGGTTGCTTGCGAGCGCGGAAAAAAGTTCACAGGCTGTGTGCATTTGGGGGTAAACTCTCGTTTATGCGGGGATTAATAATTGGCGGGTTTTTGCTGGTTTGTGGCCTTCATGGGTCAAGCAGCTTTGCTGCAGGCCTCAAGGCGGGTGCTGCAGTGGTTGATATCACGCCCCGAGAGGTGCCGGTTATCGTCAATGGCGGTTTCTTGAGCCGTGAAGTGAGGATTATCGCCGATCGGCTTAATTGCCGCTCGATTGCCCTTTCCAGCAGAGGCGAGACCATCGTGATTGCCGTGGTGGACAATTGCATGATCCCAACCGGGTTGTGTGATGAAGCCAAGCGGCTGGCTGCCGCAAAGACCGGCATAGCTCCTGAAAAAATCCTTATTTGTGCCACCCACACACATAGTGCCCCAAGCGTAATGGACCTGTGCCTGGGTACGGATCTTGACAAAAAATACACCGCATTTCTGCCGGCAAGGATTGCCCAGTCCATTATTCAGGCTCATGCCGCAATGCGCCCGGCAAAGGCCGGGTGGGCGGTTTTCGACGGCTCAAAGTATACCAAGCCGAGGCGCTGGGTGGTCTGGCCGGGCAAAGGTGTTGACCCCTTTGGCAACAAAACCATTCGTGCCAACATGCATCCCGGCTACCAGAATCCGGCGGGCACCGGGGAATCGGGTCCGACTGATCCCTGGTTTACCTTGTTTTCTGTTGTCTCCCTCGACGGAAGCCCCCTCGCGTTGCTCGGCAATTTTGCGATGCACTATTTCAGCGGGCATGCCGGTATTTCGGCTGACTATTTTGGCAAGTATTGCAGGGAGTTAACCGAGCGCTCCGGGGCAAAGAACAATGCATATGTTGTGGCCCTTTCACAGGGCACCAGCGGCGATGTCTGGCGCGCTGATTACCGGAAAACTCGAGGGGAAAGTCAGATCAGTATGAAGGATTATGTTGCCGGCCTAGCTGACCTTACAGAGCAAGCCCTTGCGGGCATAGAATATCATGATGAGCTGCCTTTAAAGATGGACGAGGTGCGCATGGCAATAAAAAGGCGCGTTCCAGACAGCAAAAGGCTTGAGTGGGCTCGCGCAGTTGTCGGCAAAATGCCGGGCGGCAAACCAAGAAACCGGCCGGAGGTTTACGCCAAACAGGCCATTCACCTTCATGAAAACCCGGAAGCGGAAGTGGTGCTACAGGCGATCAGGGCCGGCGATTTCTGCATTACCGCCATGCCCAATGAGGTCTACGCCCTGACCGGCTTGAAACTCAAGGCCCTGAGCCCGTTTGCAACGACCATGAACATCGAGCTGGCAAACGGGGCTGAAGGATATATCCCCCCCGCTGAGCAGCATTTTCTGGGGGGGTATACCACATGGCCATCGGTTACTGCGGGACTGGAAGTGGCGGCTGAGGGCAAGATCACGGCAACGCTTCTGGGTATGCTTGAGCGTTTGTCTGAAAAAAAGCGCAAAACCTATATGGAGCTCCGTGGCGGGTTTGCCCGCGCCATTGAGCGGTTGCGCCCATTGAAAAGCTGGTCATTAGGCGACCTTGAGCCAGGCGAAGAATTTGAACCCGGGGTGTTGTGTCACCTGCCCGGTGTTTCAGGTACCGGTTTTCCAGAACAGCACAAAAGTCGAAGTGCGCACTTTGCCGGGGGAAGAGTGGTGACCAAGGCCAACCTGGGAGATGAATACTCGGTATCCATGTGGTTCTGGAACGGCTTACGCACTGATGCCCGCCCGGTAACCGGGTATTTTTTCTCAAGGGGCGAGGCGGATAATACCGCGGCACCCGGCGACCATGTCGGGGTTGGAGGCACGGCACATGCGCGCGGACGCCTGATTATTTTCAACGGCAACCAGGAAAATAAGCTCCTCGAGGGCAAGCAAGTGCTCAGCAAGGACCGGTGGTATCACCTGGTATTCGTCCGTCGCGGCGAGCATGTGGAGGCTTATCTCAACGGCAGGAAGGAGATTGGCGGGACTTTAAAGCCAACCTACGGGAAGGCTGATGACGTCTTTATTGGTGGTCGAAACGATAACTTTGCAAATTTTGAAGGACGCCTGGATGAGGCAGCACTCTTCAACAGGACCTTGAGCCCGGTTGAAGTCGGCGCCCTTTTTGAGAGTGCGGGAATCGTCAGGTCGCCTGATTCATTGCCTTTGCCTGCAAAGCAAAGCCTTCGCAAAGTGCATGTTCCCAAGGGCTTCAAGGCGGAGTTGGTAGCGGCCGAGCCATTGGTCATGGACCCGGTTGCCATTGACTGGGCAGCTGATGGCTCAATCTGGGTGGCGGAAATGGCGGACTACCCCTCAGCGGAAAATGGGCATGCAGGAAGAATTGTCAGATTGATAGATGTGGATGGGGATCATCGCCCTGATCAACGGCAGGTATTCATCGATGGGGTGAATTATCCAACTGGTGTAATGGCATGGGGTAAAGGCGTGATTGTGACGGCCGGGGGGGAAATTTTCTTTGCGGAAGACCATGATAATGACGGCCGGGCAGATGAAAGACAGACTTGGTTCACCGATTTTATGCAGGGTAACCAGCAGCTCCGTGTCAATGGCTTGCGCTGGGGACTTGATGGCTGGATTTACTGTGCCAGTGGAGGGCATCATGCCGGGTTTGGCGTCAATACCCTTATCAAATGCACAAAGACAGGCAAGGAAGTGAAGCTGGGAGCGAGGGATTTCCGGTTTCGGCCGGATGGATCTTTTGAGCCGGTTTCCGGGCCTTCACAATTTGGCAGGGTCAGGGATGATGACGGCAACTGGTTTGGCGTGCAGAATGCCCATCCACTTTGGCATTACGTTCTGGACGATCGTTACCTCGGGCGCAACCCGGACGTTCCGGCTCCTGATCCCAGAAAGATGTTGCGTGGCCGCCAGCCAGCGGTCTTTGCTGCGAGCAAAGCACAAAAGCGTTTTCACGGGTTTGACCATGTTGGTCGCTACACGTCTGCCTGCGGGATCGCCATCTATCGCGACAATGTCCTCTTTCCCCGCTCAGAGGGAAAGTTAATAGCATTTACTTGTGAGCCTTTTTCCAATCTCGTGCAGCGACACACCTTGCTGGCTGAAGGCTTCAGCTTTACAGCGCAGCGCGCTCCTGACGGCAAACTGGATTTTTTTGCTTCGGAGGACCGCTGGTGCCGCCCGGTAATGTCGCGAACGGCACCAGATGGCTCCCTCTGGGTAGTGGACATGTATCGTTATATGATAGAGCACCCGCAATGGTTGCCGCCCGAGGGCAAGAGGGAACTCAAGCCGCATTATTACTCAGGGCAGGGAAAGGGTCGGATTTACCGTGTCAGCAAGGTCGGGGCCAGGCATCCATGGAGGCCTGCAGAGAGTGACTCCCCAAACGGGATTGCCAGAGACATTGCCGGAAGGGAATCGTTCCGAAACGGCACGAGGCAAACGTGGGATGTGAACCGCATAGAGTCCGCCTTGAAGTCGGATAGCCCCGGATTACGGCGACTGGGCCTGCGGATGTCCGAAACACTGCCGGTTCTAAACTCGGGATTGCTTGATGCCGCCAATGACCCGGATGCCAAGGTCCGCTTGCAGGCAGCTTTCAGCCTCGGGGAATTTGAAGATGACCAGGCCGGCGGGGCCTTAGTCGACATTGCCCGAAGAGATGGCTCAAATCCATATATGGCGGCAGCCGTCTTGAGTTCTGCAGTGCCGCATTACAAGGCTCTGGTAGCCGCAGCCGGCGACCTGAGTGAAGCGTTGGTTATCGGCCTGATGAAGATGAGTATAAATGATCCTGAGGCAGCGGGTAAAATTACAAAGAGCCTTCTTGCGGGGCGGAAGGGAGAGGTGAAATGGCGCATACTGGCTGAGGCCCCGTCTGCCTGGAGGCGGCACGTCGGTTCCCTCGCCCTTGAGGCTGCCGCTGATGAAACCAAAAGCGATACAGAGCGCGTTGCTGCCATGGACCTGCTGGGCAAAGCCGGTATCGACCTTGCGATGAAACTTCTTAGCGCACAGCATTCCCTGCAGCTGCAGGCGGCGGCGATTAGGCTGCTGGGCCGGATCAATGAGGAAAAGCGGATGATGGATCAATGGCAATATCTTGGGCCAGCAGGACGAAACGCGGTCGAGGAAGTCTTGTTATCCAGGGAAGGCGCAGTTGATCAGCTGCTTTCAGGTTTGGAGGCAGGCACGATACAGCCTTCTGAAATCAGTGCCGGCTCGCGCCAGCGCCTACTGGCGAACAAGGCTGCCCCGCTGCAGGAACGCGCAAGGAAACTTTTCCGGCACGTGGCCGATAATGACCGGGCAAGGGTCGTTAAGGCATTCAGATCCGCCCTGTCCATTCAAGGGGATCCGGACAGGGGTCGGGATCATTTTCTTGCGCGTTGTGCAACCTGCCATCAGCTCGGAGAGCTGGGGCGCGGGATTGGCCCGGACCTGAAGACCATCACCAACCGTTCCCGGGAAGATTTGCTCGTTTCCCTGCTTGATCCCAGCCGTTCCGTTGAGCCCCGTTATCTGGGCTATAACGCAATGCTGCACGAGGGGGAAAGTGTATACGGGATGATCGTAACAGAGACGGCCAACAGCATCGTGATGAAGCTCATGGACGGATCCGAGAGGATCATCGCACGCCCTGTGCTGAAGGCGATCCTGAGTACCGGCAAATCAGCAATGCCTGCCGGGCTGGAGGCAGGAATGGAGCATTCGGATATGGCCGACCTTTTGGCTTTCCTCCAGCAGCAGCTGGCCGGCGATTGAGTTTTCTGCGCCCGGGCTTCCCCATTCCCTCAGGACAGGCATGGAAAGCTGGCGCACTGTTTAATCCGGAAATCTACCCTTTTTTCCAATAAGAATAGGCAGATAAGCGCATTATTCGTTGAATTTTGATGATTTTTGGACTATGGGGGGCGCTTCTTTTTAAAAATTATGTCTGATCTCTCCAAATACCGGAACATTGGAATCTTTGCGCACGTCGATGCGGGTAAGACCACCACTACCGAGCGCATCCTGAAGTTGACCGGCAAAATCCATAAAATCGGCGAAGTTCATGACGGTGCGGCCACTACCGACTTCATGGATCAGGAGCAGGAGCGGGGTATTACCATTCAGTCAGCAGCCACGACCTGCTTCTGGGATGATCACCGGTTCAATATCATCGACACTCCCGGCCACGTTGACTTTACCATTGAGGTGTATCGATCACTCAAGGTTCTTGATGGAGGAGTTGGTGTTTTTTGCGGCTCAGGCGGTGTTGAGCCACAGTCGGAAACCAATTGGCGCTACGCAAACGACTCCGGGGTAGCCCGGCTTATTTTTGTCAACAAGCTGGACCGGCTTGGAGCGGATTTCTACCGGGTGGTTGATCAGGTCAAGAATATCCTTGCCGCCAATCCCCTGGTGATGACCATTCCGATCGGGTTCGAGGACAGCTTTGTAGGCGTTGTCGATATCCTCAGCCAGAAGGCGTATGTCTGGGATGATTCCGGACAGCCGGAAAACTTTGAGATCACCGACATTCCTGAGGACCTCAAGGAAAAGGCGGCGCAATACCGCACTGAGCTCATTGAAACTGCCGTGGAGCAGGATGATGAGGCGATGGAAAAGTATCTCGAGGGAGAAGAACCGGATATCGACACCATCAAGAAGTGCATTCGCAAAGGCACCATCAACCTTGACTTCTTCCCGACCTATTGCGGGTCGGCATTCAAGAACAAGGGGATCCAGCTGATACTTAATGCGGTGATCGATTATCTGCCGAGCCCGACCGAGGTGAAGCCCCAGCCGGAGGTTGACCTTGAGGGTAACGAGACGGGAGAGTTTGCCATTGTCGACAAGGACAAGCCATTGCGTGCATTGGCCTTCAAGATCATGGACGACCAATACGGGGCACTGACATTCACGAGGATTTATTCTGGGGTGTTGCAGAAAGGAACCGGTATCCTGAACACATTTACCGGCAAAGAGGAACGCGTGGGTCGCATTGTCGAGATGCATGCGGATTCGCGGGAAGACCTGGATTCGGCGCAGGCCGGTGACATTGTTGCCCTGGTGGGGCTTAAGAATGTCCAGACAGGACACACGCTCTGTGATCCCAAGCAGCCTGCGACACTGGAACCAATGGTGTTTCCGGATCCGGTGATATCCATTGCTGTTGCTCCAAAGGACACGGCGGCCTCCGAGAAACTCGGCCTAGCCATCGGCAAGATGGTCAAGGAGGACCCCTCCTTCTATGTCGAGACGGACCAGGATTCCGGGGAGACGATCCTCAAGGGCATGGGTGAGCTGCACCTCGATATCAAGATCGATATCCTGAAACGCACCCATGGGGTTGAGGTAGTGGCGGGTGCCCCGCAGGTCGCCTACCGGGAAACGGTTACCCAGCGCCTGGAGGATTCCTACACGCACAAGAAGCAATCTGGTGGATCCGGACAGTATGCGAAGATCGACTATGTCATTGAACCGCAGGAACCCGGTTTTGGCTTTGAATTTGAATCCAAGATTGTAGGAGGAAACGTGCCCAAGGAGTTTATCCCGGCCGTGGAGAAGGGATGGAAAGTATCAACTGAGAAAGGTGTCCTTGCGGGATTCCCCTGCCTGGACCTTAAAATCACCCTTGTTGACGGCGGATTCCATGCCGTGGACTCATCGGCCATTGCCTTTGAAATTGCCGCCAAGGCTGCCTACAGGCAGTCAATGCCCAAAGCCGGCGCACAGCTCCTGGAGCCAATCATGAAGCTGGATGTGTTTACACCTGAGGATAATGTCGGCGACGTGATCGGCGACTTAAACCGCCGGCGCGGAATGATTTCATCACAGGACACCACGCCCACTGGCATTCGTGTTAAAGGTGAGGCTCCGCTGAGTGAAATGTTTGGATATATTGGTGACTTGCGCACCATGACATCGGGACGGGGCCAATTCTCTATGGAATTTGACCACTATTCCCCTTGCCCGAAGAATATTTCAGAAAAGGTGATTGCGGAGGTGGCTGAGAGGGAAGCTGCCAAGAAATAGCCGGCAACTGTCTATTTTCAACCCCGTTCCCCATCAACATAAAGCGGGCAGCTTTGCGAAGCTGCCCGCTTTTTTTATCCGGGTTTGCAATGCCCTGAAAGGCTAACGCTTACCTGTTTTCCATGGACTGAAGACGAGCCAAGAGCTGCGGAAAGAATTCATCAGGCTCGAGTAATGGCCTGTATTCGTTGATATACAGACGTGCCGGGCCAAGCAGGCCGGCATCGAGAAGCTCCTCGACAAAGGCCAGTGGTTCCGCCCTTGGCACCGTGCCACTTTGCCACTGTCCAGGAAACGGCAGGGAGGCCAGACGCAACTCTTCACCTTGAATTTTCAGACCGGCCAAGTCCTTTTTCAGGATGGCATCATTAACTTGGCCACGGTAAATTGCGCAGAGGCGTCCTTCAGGATCAATCAGGAATGACAGCGGGGTTTGCAGGGAGCGATCCGTAATGTAGAAAAAATGATCATGCACCAGCCGGGCGAGTTGTAAGAGTATAGGTCTTTCATCCTGTAACTTTTCCATATAATAGACACTCGGGATGAGCCCTTCCGGGGGACTTTCCTGCCACTTGCCAAGCTGACTTTTGCACTGCTGGCAATCTTCACTGGCGAGCACGACCAGGGAAGGCTCGCGGGTGGTGCCGACAGGGGTTGGAAATACGGTTTTGACCGGCAGGCGCTGTGCGAGAAATGTGCGACCCGCACCGTGCTCAGCGGGTGCGGGCGCCTTTCCAGGTGCGGGATCCTTGAGCGTCAGCGCACGGGGAGGTTCACCCTGCGCGATGACGTAACTCCCGGCTGAAATACCGGCGTGGGTTTCCATTTTCGACCCGGGCCAATGAATAACGAGTTTCTCAATAGGGATATTTTCCTGAAGACCGAAATGCAGGGTTTTTGATGACTGGGCTAGGAATCCTGAACCGGCCGTCACCGATTTTGTCTGTGGTTTTTGCCCCTTGAGGTAAAGAATGACACGGGCTCCAATGGCATCAAGGGAACAGGATTTGCCAACAAGCTTCACCGTTAGTCCCTGCATTTTGGCCGGGTTGTTGTTGCGGAAAAAGCGGATTTGAGGAGCGTTACGGTTGTTGACCCAGAGGTCGAGGTCACCGTCATTGTCCCAGTCGGTAAAGCAGGCGGCACGCCCGTCATCAGGAAGGTCAAGGCCGGAAACCCCGGAGATATCGGAGAAGCCATTCCCCTTGTTATTTTGATAGACCACGTGCCGTTCATTGCCGGAAAATGAGCTGCCACGCCGAACGGATTCAATTAAATCCTGGGCCGGGTTGGACCGCACGAGGCCGGGACTGGAACCGGAATTGCCGAGCGGCACGACCTGCCGCCAGAAGAAACTTCACAAGTCCTCGGGTTCAGTAGAGGTAATGTAACCGTTGGCCACAAAGAGGTCTTCCCAGCCGTCATTGTCTAAATCGGCGAATACGCTGCTCCATGCCCATCGACCCATTGCGGCCACTCCGTCCTGTTCAGAGAACTGGTTCGGCTCCGCCTGACTTAGCAGGGTATTGCCTTTTGCAAAACGTCGGTAGATGGCAAGCAGGCCATGATCCTGTGCCATTGGGAAATCCGGCTGTGAAGTGATCCGTGATCCGGCATTGGAATACATGTTACCAACATAGAGGTCGGGAAGGCCATCCCGGTTGAAGTCTCCCCAGCTTGCTGACATCCCGGCACCCTTGTCCTCAACACCAACCATGGCGGCAATTTCGGTGAAGGCCCGGTTTCCTCCCTCGCCCAAGTCATTACGGTAAAGCTGGTTAGCGCCGTAGTCATTGGCGACATACAGGTCAGGGTCTCCATCAAGGTCAAAATCATGCCACATGGCGGCAAGGCTGTGCCTGTCATTGTCCTGGCCAAGATTGGTTTGCCCTGTTACCTCGGTAAATGACCAGTTGCCATCGCCACGGAACAGCTGGTTTTCGCCGCCATCCCGGGCATCATGGAAGAGAAAACGGTTTTCATCCTCATCCCCAAGGCGATCACCAAGGGCAAAGGTGATATATATGTCGAGGTTGCCATCCATGTTGTAGTCGGCAGCTGCCAGCGCATGACAATCAGCACTGTTGGTGCGCAGCACACCACGGGCAGCAAAGCTGAGTGAACCTTCATTTTCCAGCAGGCTGATACCGGCAGGGGTTGCGAGGACAAGGTCCTGGTCACCGTCATTGTCGATGTCCAAAAAGAGCGCAGCACTTGTGTGGTCGAGGATTCCAACTCCTGCATCGATTTCCCTGACCGTGTCATCAGCCTGATGAATAAAGAGCCGGTTGGGCAGTCCCCCGGGCTGGCAGATATAGACATCATCCCGGTTGTCTCCATCAACATCACCGAGCGCCATGCCATTACGGATAAAGGCATCAATGCCATGTGCTGACTCGATGCGCGAAATCCAGTAATCGAGACCACGGGAAAGGTGTTGCAGAAAACCGGGCTCGTTGCCGATGACTGATTCGGTTTGTTCAGTAAACCATGCTGCCGGGCTTTCAACCAAGGGCTGGAAAGAAGCGTGCGTGAAGCTCTCCAGGCTGAGAGAGTCATCATCATTTACATGCCATTGAGCACCTAGCTGCCCGACAACGGAACCTAATTGCCCGCTTGCCAGCTGTGCCTTCAGCTCAATCCTGGCGCGGGCGGAAAATTTGTCTTTACTGTTGGTGATCTGGAACACATGGGCTTCGCTGTGTTGGCTATCGAGACCTGATCCCCGGAATTTAGCGGCAATCTGCAAGGCGGGTTCCGGAAGTGGCTTGCTGCCCGGAGGAACACGCCCGCCCGCCATTCCCGCTGCTATTTTCTTCAGCAGGCTTTCAGCCAAAGCTGCCCTCCGCTCACTTTCCTCGAGGCTTGAGGCTTCTGCTTTTGAAGCCGGGCTGCCATTATCCTCAACAGGTGGCTGACCGTCCTGCTGTTTTGTTTTGCTGCAAGAGGGCAGCAAGAAGAGGAGCGCAACTGCAAGCCAGCAGCATGGACATGAGCCTGACCAGCGTTTCACGGTGTTCATTTGCCGTTAAAGCCAACGCTTTTTGCCCATCGATCGTGTGCTTTTTTCAATTTCAAGACAACCTCGCCCTTGGCTGCGGCATGGTTTTTCCTTTCCGGTTCGGGGTCATTCAAGTTAAGCAGCTGGGTGGACTTGGGAAGAGGATTCCCGGGCTTCCAGTCCCAGGATCCGCGGGAAATTAATTTCCACTCACCGGCACGAACCGCCCAATTGTTGAACCACCCCCAGTGCATTTCCCGGTTAGGCGATTCCGTCTCTGCTGATTCAATGATTTTTGACAAACTGAAGCCATCGAGCTTGGGATCTTCAGGCTTTTTCCTGATTGAGCAAAGCTCGAGAATCGTCGGAAACCAGTCCATTGCCGTGATGGCCTGATCGCGTGATTGTCCAGCCGGCAAAACCCCAGGGTAGGAAATGATGGCCGGCACCCGGATTCCTCCCTCAAGGAATGTCCCCTTGTTTCCTTTCCATTTCCCGGTAAACCCGCCGCCGCTGGCGCCATAAAAGTGCCCCTTGGGATACCCGCTCCTGTGGTTATCAACGCGTATGCGGTTGCCTGTTTCCTCAGAGTGGCCGTTGTCGCTCATGAAGATAATGATCGAGTCCTGCCGGAGGTTCAGGGCTTCCAGCTTGCTGACAATTTGTCCGATGTAGTGGTCGGTTGCATGCATGATGGTGGCGTAGGATTTTCTTGCCGGATCTTTCATTTCCTTGAAAGGCTCGGCAAACTGCTTCGGGGCCTGTTCCGGGTAATGCGGGATGTTGAAGGGCACATAGAGGAAGAAAGGCCGGTCCTTGTTCTGCTCAATAAATTTGAGTGAGCGGGCGGTCATCAGCTCGGGGAAGTATTGTCCATCGGCCTTTACGGGCCTGGTTCCCTCATAAAGGTCGTGAAATCCCTGGCCGTGCAAAAAATAGTGGTTGTAGTTGTCAATGAAACCGTCGCGGATACCAAAGAATTCATCGAATCCCTGCTTTTTCGGGCCAAAATCCTTATGGGCACCGAGGTGCCATTTACCAAAGAGAGCGCTACGATATCCGTGGGGCTTCAGGGCTTCGGCAAGTGTTACTTCCCCAAGCGCCATGTTGACCCCTTTCGGGCTGTTCATGTCTCCCTGTGTCCACCGGTTTACCCCGCTGCGCTGGGGATAACGTCCCGTAAGCAGTGCGGCACGCGCAGGGCAACAAACCGTGTGTGCATAAGCCTGGGTAAAGATCACCCCCGTCCTTGCAAGCTTGTCAATATTGGGCGTGACAAGGTCACTGGATCCATAGCAACCGGCATCCAGTGTGCCTTGGTCATCGGTAAAAAAGATGATTACATTGGGTTTTCTGGCTGAAGCAAAGGTCAGCATCAGGGAAATAAAGGCTGGAATCAAAAGGCGCATTGTCCTGAGTTTATGATGAGGTTAAGTCATACACCATGCGTCTGTCCATGATTGTCACGCCTTTTACAGGCGAGAATCTGCAACTTGCCGCCCAGGTTGGCGTTGAGGAGATTGTCGCCGTTTACCCCGGACCAGGTAAAGAGCCCCTGCTGAAGATCAAGCGCGAGGTTGAGGCACAGGGAATGCGCTTAACCCACATTGAGCGCAAGCTGCCGCATGACCAGATCGTTCACGGCCTTCCCGGCCGAGAGGGTCAAATTGCCGCAATCAAGGAATTGCTTCGCCAAATGGCCGATGCCGGTCTTGAAGTGCTTTGTTATAACTGGATGCCCAGCGAAGACTGGTGCCGCACCTCAAGCGTGAACCCGGAGCGTGGAGGTTCCCGAAGCACGGCTTTCAATATCGATGCCGAAGCTGGCAATGTGACCGATGCGGACGGGCCGCCAAAAACGGCAACCCCTGCATCCCGGTTATGGGAAAACCTCGAGTTTTTTCTGGAAAAGGTCTTGCCCGTTGCTGAGGAAACGGGCATCAAACTGGCCCTGCACCCGGATGATCCGCCACTGAGGAGCTTTTGGGGGCAGGACCAGATTCTCTACAGCATTGATGCCCTTGAGAGGGTAATCAAGCTTGCGCCAAGCCCGAGCAATGGAGTCTGTTTCTGCACCGGATCCATTGGACCAACGGGCGAAGATATCATTGCCGGTATTCGCCGCCTTGCTGCCAGGATACATTTTGTCCACCTGCGCAATACACGTGGAAGTGCCGACAATTTCCAGGAGACATGGCCGGATAACGGCGAAACCAACCTGCCCGCAGTGATGGAAACCCTGCGTGATATTGGCTACGATGGCACGATCAGGCCTGACCATGCCCCTTCCATGGTCGGGGAAGACAATCGCAATCCGGGTTACGAAATGAAGGGCCGTATTTTTGCGGCCGGTTACCTGAGGGGACTGATGCAGGCCTGCGGGGGGCAGAATCCGTGATTTAACGGCTCTCTCTGGGTGCAATTACCTGCTGCTGCCCGTCTTTGCTTGCCAAAATAAAATCGGATTCGTTTTCAAGGCTCGACGATTGCCCCACTTTAAACTATCAAAGGGTCTCAAATGCGATACCAGAAAATCGATCCAGAGCTCTTTGTCGGGAACCGGGAACGGCTTCGCGCCTTGTTGCCTCCAAACTCCCTGGCTGTCTTTAATTCCAATGACATCCTGCCAACCAATGCTGACGGCACGATGTTATTGCGACAGAACTCGGACATCTTTTACCTTTCCGGCATCCACCAGGAGGAAACCATCCTGGTGATTTTTCCAGATGCTCCGGATGAAAAGCAGAGGGAAATGCTTTTTACCAAGGAGACCTCGGAATTGATTGCCATCTGGGAGGGTGCCAAACATACCAAGGAGTCGGCCCGGGAAACATCGGGGATAGAGAATGTTCACTGGATTGATGCCTTCCCGGGAATTTTCCGCATGCTGATGACCCAGGTCGATCAGGTATTTCTCAATTCCAATGAGCATGCCAGGGCTACCGACCGGGTTGAGACACGCGATTTGCGCTTCATCCGAGAGACCCAGAAACATTACCCCCTGCATGATTTCAAGCGGCTTGCCCCCCTGATGGCAGAACTCAGAGCCATAAAGAGCAGTATCGAGGTAGACCTGATCAGCAAAGCTTGTGAAATTACCGAGGCAGGCTTCCGCCGGGTCCTTGGATTTATCAAGCCTGGCGTTGAAGAATATGAGGTAGAGGCTGAACTCATTCACGAGTACCTTCGGCATGGTTCAGATGGGTTTGCCTATGATCCCATTATTGGCTCAGGTGCCAATGCGTGTGTGCTGCATTATCTGGAAAACGACGGAACCTGTGAAGATGGCGAGATGCTATTGATGGACGTAGCGGCCCGTTACGCGAATTATAACTCCGACCTTACCCGGACAGTGCCGGTTAATGGCCGGTTCAGTGAACGGCAGCGGGCTGTATACAATGCGGTATTGCGCACCATGCGCGCCTGCAGCGAAATGCTGCGCCCCGGTGTTATTCTCAAGGACTACCAGGAGGAGGTTGGCAAGCTGATAGAGTCAGAACTCCTTGACCTTGAGCTCATAACCAAGAAGGACATCGAGGATCAGGACCCGGAAAAGCCGGCATATAAGAAATACTTTATGCACGGGACCAGTCACCACATGGGGCTCGATGTGCATGACCTTGGTGACACGTGGCGCCCGGTCGAGGAAGGCATGGTGTTCACTATCGAGCCGGGTATCTACATCCGGGAAGAGAACCTCGGATGTCGACTGGAGAACAACTACTTGATTGGCAAGGAGGGTAATGTGGACCTTATGGCAACCATTCCCGTTGAGCCCGAGGAGATCGAGGAACTGATGAATGCCGTTTAACGACCGGTTGCCTTTATGCCATTGGCCTTTTTCTTTTTGGCCAAGCTGCCTTTTCCGGGATCAAAAGTCCCGGTATGCAAAAAGCCGCCGTCCGGCAAGGGACGACGGCCTGCTACGGGTTGAGGTTGATCAGGGTGCGTTTTGACCACCGGATGTGGTTTTTTTCACTCAGTCAATCGGGGCAGGATGCTCCTATGGGCTAACGGCTCTTCGACTTAGGCGATTTCGTTTTGTTACTGGAAGTACTGGGTGATCTTTTGCTGCTCGAAGAGCTGGCCCTGCGCACTGTCAGTGATTTTGCGTGGGCAAGCAGATCGGAATAAACAGCATTTCCGATGCCCCTGATGTTGATCAGCTGGGCAACAGATTTGAAGGGCCGGGCCTTGGTGAGTGCCGCGGCACGGCTCTTACCGATGCCACGAATAGCCTCTAGGTCACTTGCCGTGCCATCATTAAGCAGGGCAAGCATCTTTGTCTTCTGGGTGGGTGTCAGCTTTTTGGCCGCCTGTGTTGCTGTCATTTCCCGCGCGTTCATCACAGGCGCTTGCCTGGTTGGTTCGGGTTTTTCTGCTACACGGCTGCTTGGCTTCTTGGTTGCGGCTTTGCTTTCCGGAGAAAGCCCGACCATGACAATGGCAGCAATGGCAGCTCCGGCAATATAGGGTATACTTACTAATGTGTTCATTTGAACAGTATACGATGATACGTTGGGCGAGCAAGGGTAAAATGAGAAAAAGACTTAATTAATCGAAAACCTGCCGATATTTGGCTATCGCAATGGACATTCTTGGCGTAAAGGGAGCGCCAGATGCCATCTTTTCAATCGCTCGGCCTGACTGCGAAACTTGTGGAGGCGGTTGAAGCAAGGGGATATAGCGAACCAACCCCGATTCAGGCCAAGGCTATACCCGCTATCCTGGAAGGCCGGGATGTCATGGGCGGTGCCCAGACGGGTACCGGCAAAACAGCGGCCTTCGCCCTGCCTATCCTTCAGTATCTATTTGGCAACCGCAGCAGGCACAGGGCACCGAGGGCCCTTGTTCTGGCCCCCACCCGAGAGTTGGCAGCCCAGGTTGAGAAAAGTTTCTACGGTTACAGCAAGGGATTGGGGATCTATTCATGCGCGATTTACGGCGGTGTTAAAATGCCGCCCCAGGTTGCCAAGCTTCGACGTGGTGTCGGGGTCGTGGTTGCCACGCCAGGGCGTTTGCTTGATCATGCCTCGGGAGGAACGATTGACCTCTCCCGTGTTGAGGTGCTGGTCCTTGATGAAGCCGACCGGATGTTGGACATGGGATTTATGCCCGATATTCGCAAGATCATAGACCTATTACCTTCCGAGCGGCAGAATCTGATGTTTTCCGCTACTTATTCAAAGGAGATCCGTGCCCTTGCCCGTGAGCTTTTGAATGAGCCCATGAGCATCGAGGTGGCCGAGCGTAATTCCGCCGCGGAACAGGTTTCCCAGGTGGTGCACCCTGTTGAGAGGTCCCTCAAGCGGGAGCTTCTTTCCCACCTCATCAGTGAAGGTGAATGGGAGCAGGTACTGGTTTTTGCACGCACCCGGCACGGAGCGGAAAAGCTTGCCCAATACCTGAACAAAAACGGCACGGATGCTGCGGCGATTCACGGGGACAAGTCCCAGGGGCAACGCACCCGTGCCTTGGATCGCTTTAAACGCGGGTCGGTACGTGTCCTGGTGGCAACGGATGTTGCTTCCCGGGGACTGGATATCCGGCAACTTCCACACGTTGTGAATTACGAGATGCCGGATGTGGCAGAGGATTACATTCACCGGATCGGGCGCACTGGACGCGCTGGCGAGGGAGGAGATGCTCATTCGCTTGTTTGCCGGGCTGAGCGGGAAAAACTTGCTGCGGTAGAGAGTTTGCTGCGGATGAAGATTCCGCGGCGGGAAATAAAAGGATATGAGGGTGAAGATATTGCTTTTACCGGAAAGAAAAGCGCTAGCGGCAAGCGAAAATCAGGATCAATGAGGGGCCGTAGCCGGGATGGTGCCCGGGGAGGCAGTCGGGATGGTGCCCGGGGGAGTAGCCGGGATGGTGCCGGCAGCAAAAATTCGAGGCGTCCGGCCAAGGCCAAGAACTCAGCCAAGGGACGGGGCGAAGCCAGGGAACAGGACCGCAAATTTTCACGGCCAAAGCGTTCTCCAAAGGCTTCCTCTTTTTCTGCAGAGGATGGTGAGAAGCCCCGCAGCACGAAACCCCGCAAAGGCAAACCGAAATGGAGTGCTGCCCGTAAACGTGCCGCCAAGCTGAAGCGGGCAGGTAAGCCCGCAACGCGCAGGCCCTCAGGGCGGTGATTTAGGCCTTGGTGCTATTCCATTTGGAAAGTTGGTTCCGGAGGCATCCCGCGGGCCTGTCATTCGTTAGCAGGCGGACGCATTGTGTTTTCGGCAAAAAGAGCCGCAAACCCTCACCAGGAGCATTGTTCATCTCAATATTGAGAAATAAATCACAAATAGGGGGCAAATTTAATAATAAGAGTTGCGGTTCATAATTACCACATCCTAATTGAAGCCTGATCATGATCATTGATTGCGGTTTCAAGGGAAGTGGCAGAGCTGCGCCGGTATTTTCTTCACGATTGGTGTGCTATGCACAATTCTTGGCTCTCGTTGCTGTGCTTTTCGGCTTCAGCAATCAGCTTGCCACTGGAAAAAGCCAGTGGGATGACCAGAGCCTGATTGCCGATGTTGAAACGCTGAACGGGATTGTAACGCGTTATAAAAGAGCCGGGGGATGGTTCAGCGAACGCGACAATGCCCAGCGGGTAATGGTGCGCCTCGCCATGGCTCAGGGAGATTTTGGAGTCACGATGCTGGGCAAGAACTCCGGTCACAGGATGGTGCCCGTCATTGCAGCAGAGCCTCCGCAGAAAGCAAAATGGGCCTACTGGAACGTAGCCAGTGAACAATTTCAAGTTTGGCGCGGCGTTGCTCCGCACAAGGTCCAGATTGTGACACGCTTCGCCCGGCGCCAGGATTCAGCACCGCTTGGCTTGTCGGTTCAGCCCTCATCGGGGGGGACCCGCCAGGGGGCACAATCAACCCCGGCGAAAAGAGCGAGGTCTGCTCAAGGCCGCGGTGCAAACATGCAGCCCGCCTCTGCAAATATGCAGCCGGCTTCTCCCTCCCTGCTTCCACCGCGTTTTGATCCTCCTGCCGGAAAATTCAATGCGCTGGAATTTGAAAAACTGACCGTTCACTTGCTGAACCCTAATTCAGCAGGAGCAGGCAAAATCCAATACAGCATCAACGGGGCTCCATGGAAAAACTATGATGGTCAACCCTTGCGTGTGCTACCCGGGTCCGAAGTTCTTGCCTATTGTAACAGCGATGAAAGGAGCCATTTGTCAGACAGTGCTCCTGTTGGCGCCCGGTATGTCCTGGAAGCGTTGAAAATCAACCTTGAGCTGAAGGCCCCCGTCAGGCAACTGCCGGCAGACGCCTTGAGGGTCGGCAAAGGCGGGGGGGGATTCTTTCCTGTATTGAGCATCAGCAACATTGCATCGGTGCCCGCCAGTGTGCGCAGCAGGAAGTTTTTTGAGGTTGTCTGGACCATTGACGGCTCTGATCCCTTGCACAGTGAAACGGCGTTCCCGGTTACGTTCAGTGGCGGCTATGGAATGCAGGCAAGGTTGCCGTTAAGCGTCTTATCCAACAAAAGCCCGGATAAGCTGCGTATTCGTGCGGCAGCCCGGTCGACAGACAGGCACCTGATGCTTGATTGCAGGGAAGCGGCCATAGAGCTTGAAATTATCCGGTAGCATTTCCCGGCCAACCTTTGCGTTTTGATAGGGCATTGATTGAACAACCCGGGCATGCGGGTAAGGTGAAGAATGATCAGATGGTGCCTTTTTCTCACGTTAAGCCACGTGCTGCCAGTGCTTGCCGGGCCCGGCTCCTATGTGGTTGTAAGCTCTCAATCCACGTCTGATGACCCGGGTTGGGCCAAGGTCATCGCAAAATTAAGCGCTGAGCATCAATCCGTAGCAACAATGCGTTTTCCGGATGGGCGACCGGACGCCGTAATTGAGCAGCTTGGCAAGATTCATCCGCGTTATACCTGTTTTGTGGCACGGCATGAGGAAATAACCCGGGAATTTGTCACCCGGGTTCATCAAATGACCCGCAAGCTGGATGACGACCCGTATGCGGACACCATATGGGGTATTCTTACCGGGTATGATGCATCAAACGCCGGGGATATTGCCTCCACACGGCAACCGCTCATCATTGAGCGGGTTGCTTCAGGTACAGAGGTGGCCCTTGAGCAATGCCGTGAGGGAATCTGGTATTGCGAATTGAAGCAAGGCCGGATGGTGCGCAAGAAACCCGGCGAAAAGCCGGTCGAAGGAACCGGTCCAGCCGATACCACAGAAGCGCTTGCTGACACCCTTACCAAGTATAACGCGCAGTTATTCGTGACCTCTGGCCATGCCACGGAGCGTGACTGGCAGATTGGATTTGCCTATCGCAACGGGTTTTTCAAGTGCGCAGGAGGACAGCTTTTCGGCGTCGACACCAAGGGACGGCGCATTGATATCCAGTCACCAGGCCCGAAAGTCTACATGCCAATTGGCAATTGCCTGATGGGACATATTGACAGCCAGGAAGCGATGGCTCTGGCATGGCTGAAAAGTGCCGGGGTGCGCCAGATGCTTGGCTACACGGTTCCCACCTGGTATGGATATGCCGGCTGGGGTTGCCTGGACTACTTTGTTGAGCAACCTGGAAGGTTCAGTTTTTCGGAAGCCTATTTTGCCAACCAGCATGCCCTGATCCATCGGCTTGAAACCTGCTTTCCTGAGATCGCCCGAGTGGCACTTAAGGATCCCAATGAAGCGGGGAAAATGCGCAAGAAAATCCAGGGTAATGCGGCAGCCAGGCTTGCCGGGTTGAAGGCACAGGATGCCGTTGGGCTGCTTTTTGATCGTGATGCGGTTGTCTTTTACGGTGATCCCGCTTGGGATGCACGGTTGGCTGCAGGTGATTGCGCATATGGCCAGGAGCTCCGACAGGAAGGGGATAAGTATACTTTGCTGATCCAGCCCAGGTGGGGCAAAAGGGCTTTTGACCCTGTGAATACCAACGGCAGCCAGCGCGGGGGGCGTCCCATTGTGGCGTATTTGCCGCAAAGGGTGAAGGACATCAGGATTGTCGAGGGCAGTGAACTAAACCCTGTGATTACCGACGATTTCATCCTGGTGCCCAACCCGGGTAGCACTGATGGCGGCGCATTGAAGGTGGTCTTTAATGCCCACCCTGCCGGCTAGTCAAAATTTGCCGCGGTCTTGCGGTAGGCACAGAGGTCGTTGTCCCCGTAGTAGGCGAGCAGGATTGCCCCGTCGGCCGCCACGGCATGGAAGAATTCCTGGACGAATTCCTGCTCGCCGGGCCATGGATAAATAAAAAAGAGGTCTACCTCATCCAGTCCATGTTCCATCCCTTCATAGCGTGGCACTTCATCGAAGCTGGACAGGCCGAATGCCTGTTGTTCAGGCGTGACAAGTTCTGCTCCGCCACTGCCGTTGCCGCACTCAAACCCCTCGGGCATGTAATCGGTGTTGATAATCCGGATGTCGATGCCGAATTCCCCTGCCAGTTTTTCCGAGGAGCTGACGAGTTCCTCCTCGATCTCGATACCGTATGCATCATAACCCAGCAGTGCAGCAAAGCAGGTTCCAATCCCATAGCCGCTACCCCATTCGCAGTAAATCCTTCCCAGGGGCATATCCTGGCGCGTGATATAATCAAGTGCGTTATAAATTGCTACAGCATCACTGGGAATAAAACGCGGCATACGCCTGTTCCGCCCGCTTTCAAATAAATTGTCGATACGCCGGTTGGCTTCTTCAAGATAGGCGGCAGCCACAGCCGGCAGGGGCTTGTGCTCGAGGTGTATTGTTAACTCTTCAATGGGCACTTTAACCTGATATTAACATACCCGTTGCCCGTGAGCGATTTCCATTTAGGGATTTCCGTTGGATGAATTTGGCAGATCATCGGTGGTCAAGTGCAGCGAATGCGTTAATTTAGCCTCATGAAATGGAAAGTATTCCTGATGGTGATTCTGGGTATTGCACCGTTGCGTGCTGCCGATTGGCCGAACTGGAGGGGACCGAACTTTGACGGTATCTCTGCGGAAACGGATTGGGATCCTGAAAATATAGATAATGTCCTGTGGAAAATGGAAGTCGGGACCGGTTTTTCAGGGGTCGCTGTTGCCGGCGGACGGGTATACACCCTTGGCCATGATGGCAGAAAGTCAGGGGGAAAGGAAACGGTCTATTGTCTTGATGTAAAGAACGGCAAGAAGATCTGGTCAGACACCTATGCTGCCCGTTTACTGCCACATCTTCATGAGGGAGGACCGGCCGCAACGCCTACCATTTACGGGGAGCATGTGTATACCCTTGGCAAGGACGGGAAATTCAACTGCTACCTGGCAGAGAGCGGCAAGAAAATCTGGGGACGCGATGTGCTGGCTGATTCCGGGATGACCCGCCCTGCTGAATGGGGATTTGCCGGTTCACCACTGATTTCGGCAGACACGGTCATTATTGAGGCGGCGCATACCATTGCCTATGATCGGGTCAGCGGGAAAATAGTCTGGAAAAGTGAACGCTTCAAACCGGCTTATGCAACGCCTGTTATTTTTGTGCACCAGGGCCGCAAGCTCCTTGTGACCCTGAAAACAGAAGGGTTGGTCGTGCTGGATGTGGCCACCGGCAAGACCGTTGCCATTCAGGAATGGAAAACACGCTTCAGCACGAATGCCACTACCCCGATGGTCATGGGCGATAAAATCTTTATTTCAACCGGATATGGAAGGGGCTGTGGGCTTTACCAGTTTACCGGCGATGCCTTCAAGGAAATATATAGCAACAAGGCCATCAGCAATCACATGGCCAATTGCATTTTAATAGGAGGCCATCTCTATGGAATTACCGGCAACACCCATGGCGTCAGCAAAAAACAACTTGTGTGCATGGAACTTGCTACCGGGAAGGTCAAGTGGCAGCAGCAGGGGTTTGGTTGCGGCACGGTGAGTGCCGCGGGGAACCGGCTGATGGTTTTAACGGAGCGCGGGGAGCTGGTCATTTCAAGGGCATCCCCGGACGGATTCGATGCATTGGCCCGCGCCCAGGTGAATACCGGTCGCTGCTGGACCGTGCCGGTCCTGGCAAACGGGGTCATTTACACTCGCAACTCACGGGGCAGGCTGGTGGCTGTCGGGGTCGGGGGAAAGGGCTGAGTGCCGGCCGTCATGCCATTGGTCGTGAAAAGGCTCTGTGGGCAGGCGGGGAGATTTTTATTGGGAGCAGGAGTTTTTTGGCCATAAGAAACATCAATAAAATTAATTTTGTTATTCAAATTATTGATTTACCGGTTTGAGCCCGGGCCGTTTAAACTTTGGTCATGAAATCAACCGGTCTCCGAGCTGCTAAATTCAGCAAGTTATTCCTACTTGTCATCATCCTGGCCTTTTTCTCCGGTGGCGGTATTGCTATTTGCAAAGCCGCTCCCGAAGTCCCGGATGATGGTACAGTTACCTTTGTCTACATCCATGGCTTTGGCGGGGAGAAGCAATCACCGCAGTTTTGTGAAAACATGCGCAACTTTCTTTCCTCGGCCAATAATCGGTCCCGGGTAATCAATTACCGGTGGGACTCAGTCAAGGTTGACCCGCTGCGTGCCGGGGCATCATGGAGCAGTTCGCAAAAACGTGCCGACAAGGAAGCCGAGCAGTTCAGGAGGAGAATTATTGATAGGCTGGAAGGCGACAAATCTCCCTATGTGCTTGTCGGGTTCAGTGTTGGCTCCAGGGTTATATTGGGTGCGCTAAGGGAAACAGGCAAACCACTGCAAAATCTTCGCGGGATTTATTTTCTTGGATCTGCGATGACCCGGGACACCACCCTAAAGGACAGGGTGGCCTTACCTGACGGCATGCGGATCATCAACTATCATTCCCCGGGGCGTGACATGGTTCACAGCGCGGCGTTTAATTTCATGAGCAAGGTTCCGGCCGGGGGACAGGTGGGCTTTGATGATCTTGCCGTTTTTGAAAACCGCCGCGTGGCATGTTCCCATGCCCATAAGGGAGTAGGCGTGCACATTGATTACTCGGGCCTTGCCGTGGCAATTGCCTCCATGGAGATTTACAAAATGGGCATCCGCATACCAGGCAAGATGAAACCCAACCTGGTTACGCGGGTGGGTCAGGGCAGCACCTGGTGGAACAAGGTATTGCCTGTCGAAGTGACGTGGAATAATGCCCGCGAACGGATTGAGATCGAGCAACATAACATGCACCACAATTATTTCCGCGCCGTGCGTGTCAGCCAGTCAGGCAAGCGTTACCGTATCGCCCGCTCTGAGAACCTGCACGCCATCCTGGGGTATCTCGGGGTTGCATCCCTGTGACCGGCATACCTTTAAAGGATCCGGTCCGTCGACCGTTTGTCCCAAGCGGGTGCTTTTTCATTACAGGATTTGCCCTTTGCACCGGATTTGGCGATGATAGATGCAAGCATGTCGATTCAAATCACAACCAAGACAACCGCCTCTTCTCTGAGCAGGACGGAATTTCTCATCGTTTTTGCCAAGCAGGGCAGCAAGGTCCGGCTACCGAAGGGTGTTGTCCTGCCGGCCAATTCGCTGGATGCCTTCAAGGGCCATGCTCGTGAAACCAGGGTGACGGATGCCCAGCGGGGCAATGCAAAGCGTGTCCTGCTGGTTGGGGTTGGAGCCAGCGGGGACATTGCCGAGGAGTCCCTGAGGAGGATTGCCGCCATGGTTTCAAGGCAGGCCGGGCAGGCTGGAAGCCGTTCTGCCTCAGTCTGGATTGACTTGCCGTTTGGGCGCAAATCTGCCGGGGTCGGGCAGGCCATTGCTGAGGGCCTGGTAATGGGTTCCTACAGGCTCTCGGAATTTAAAAGCCAGGCACAGCCGGCGGGTTTAAAGCGCCTTGTCATCTATGCCGGGAAGGACTTTAATGCGGGCGTTCGACGTGGATATGCCATTGGCACGGCAAACCTTCTGGCCCGGCGCCTGCAGGATACGCCGGCAAACCTGATGCGACCGCGGGATCTTGTGCGGGAGGCTCGCAGGTTGGCGGGTGCCTCCCAGAGGATTACCTGCCGGGCCCATGATGAAAAGGCGATGGCGCGCATGTCAATGGGTTCACTTTTATCCGTTTCCCGGGGCTCCTCGGAACCTGCCTACCTGATTCACATGGTCTATAAGCCCACAAAGAAGCCCAGGAAAAAAATCTGCCTTGTTGGCAAGGGGCTGACTTTTGATTCAGGTGGAATCAGCCTGAAGCCTTCCGGGAAGATGCACGAAATGAAATATGACATGTCCGGCGGCGCTGCCGTGCTGGGAGTTTTCCATGCATTGGCTGCACTCAATCCGGATGTCGAGGTACATGGCCTGGTGCCCACCTCGGAAAATCTTCCTGATGGCAAGGCAAACAAGCCGGGAGACCTGGTCAAGGCCTGCAATGGCCTGACGATTGAGGTGCTCAACACGGATGCCGAGGGCAGGCTGATCCTCGCCGATGCACTCGCCTATGCAGCAAAGAAGATTAAGCCGGACGCGATGATTGACCTGGCCACACTTACCGGCGCCGTGGTCGTTGCACTGGGTCATGAATTAAGCGGGGTCATGGGCAACAACGAGTCATTGATTGATGAACTGGTTGCCTGTGGCGAGGCAACTGGCGAAGGGGTATGGGCATTGCCTATTCTCGACTACCACAAGGAGCAAATGCAGGGGTCTGTGGGCGACCTGAGAAATATCAGCGGGCCGGAAACAGGTGCAGGATCCTGCACCGGCGGTGCTTTTCTTTCTTATTTTGCCGGCAATATTCCCTGGGTGCATATGGACATTGCAGGGAGTGCCTGGGGTGCCGGGGAGCGTGATTACCAGGGTGGCAATGTCGGCACCGGAGTGGGTGTCCGATTACTGGTTCATTATCTCCAGAACTGCTAGGTGTCCTTTAGGAGATCCTTCAGGGCTGTGCACAGCCGCAAGATATCCTCTTCGGTGTTATACGCCTGCAATGATACCCGGAACAAGGTGCCATAAGGGGTCGTAAACACGGGTATTTCAACCTGATATTGCTCAAAG
This sequence comes from uncultured Verrucomicrobiota bacterium, assembly GCA_902589825.1. Lineage (GTDB taxonomy): Bacteria > Verrucomicrobiota > Verrucomicrobiia > Verrucomicrobiales > DEV007 > CACIUL01. Next base: position 39,473 of record CACIUL010000007.1, on the reverse strand, counting down.
AGTTGTGCATGCAGGCCGGAGTGGTCGCCTTCCGGAAGTAGAAAAGAGGCCATTTGCGCAGCCCGCAACTCTTCACTTCCGTAGATGTCATGCTGGGCGGTAATCTCAAGCAGGGCGGAGGTGGCCTTCTTCAGCAAGCGGGTGCATCCGGGAATAACCTTGGCAAACCAGTCATGGTGTTCCAAAAAGGCAATCGCATCGGCAACAGCGATGGCGGCAGAGATATCGGCAGTTCCCTGCCATTCATTCTCAAGCAGCAAAGATGATGAACCTTTCGAGATATTTCCCCAGCTTACAATTGGCGGCCGTATCCGGTCCGTCCACCTGGCGGCCACATGGACAAAGGCGGCTCCCTTTGGAGAAAGCAGCCATTTGTGGCAATTACCCACATAGAAGTCGGCATTTAATTTATCGAGATCGAGTTGGAGCTGACCAGGGGCATGGGCACCATCGATGACGGAAATAATCCCTGCCTTTGCGGCAAAATCCACCAGCTCGGCCACAGGAAAACGCATCGAGGAAGCCGAGGTGATATGCGAGAAGGTCAAGACACGGACCGAAGAATCCACTTGATCGGCAATGGCATCAATCAAGTCCCCGCCACACCTGGCCGGAAGGGGTATCTGGACACGTTTCAGATTGGCCCCGGTTTCCGAGCAGATAGCCTGCCACATCCGGTCAACGGCGCCATATTCCTGATCTGTTGTCAATACCGTGTCCCCGGGACCAATGGGCAGGGACCTTGCCACGAGGTTCATGCCATAGGTTGCATTGCGGACAAAGGCAACCTGGTCAGCATGGCAATGTAAAAAACCGGCAAGCTTTACCCTTGCCAGCTGCATTTTTTCCGGGAAATGGCGCTGCAGGAAATTTACCGGTTCAAGCTCGAGTTCGCGCTGGTAGTCCTGATATGCTCTAAACACGGTTCTCGGGCAGGCCCCAAATGAACCATGGTTGAGGTAAGCGATCTCAGGTGTCAGGAGGAATTCCGGTTTCAATGCTTGAAGAATAATGGATTGAGCCTTTACCGCAGTGCGGGGGGATTATCCCCACGACGAGTTTAGCACCCTGTCCGTGCTGGCGGCAAAAATAATTACCGGGGTGTTTTCAGGCCGCTGGTATCAGCCAGGAAGCACAAAATTCTCCCATTGCCGGCAAAAAGTGATGCGCATCGTTGCAGTTGGAGGTTGAAATAACTCTTGCTGAAGCTAGGGAAGCAGTGACGAAGCAAATCATGTCGAAATACGATCTCATTGTTATTGGCGGCGGACCGGCGGGATACGTTGGTGCGTTGCGTGCCGCGCAACTTGGAAAAACCGTTGCCTGCGTTGAAAGGGAGCGTGCCGGCGGCACCTGCCTGAACTGGGGATGCATCCCGACCAAGGCCCTGCTCCGTAATGCAGAGCTCTACCGCTTGATGCAAAACCATGGCGATGAGTTTGGTTTCACCTTTGACAATCTCTCCTTTGACTGGAGCAAGATTGTTGGCCGCAGCCGCAGGGTTTCAGACCGTTTGGCGGGTGGCATCGAGTTTCTTTTCAAGAAAAACAAGGTGGATTACGTGCTGGGCACCGGTTCCATTCCTGAACCCGGGAAAGTGCAGGTCACCGATTCCAATGGAGGCAGCCAAGTTCTTGAAGCCGAGAATATCTTGATCGCAACGGGATGCAAGACCCGCGAATTTCCTGACCTGCCGATCAACGGGCGCTCAGTAGTTGGCAGCAGTGACGCGATGATCATGGAGCGTCAGCCCCGGGATATCATCATCATTGGTGCAGGTGCAATCGGTGCAGAGTTTGCCTACTTTTTCAATGCTTTCGGCACCCAGGTAAAACTGGTTGAAATGATGCCTAATATCCTGCCGGTGGAGGACAGGGATATCAGCAAGCAGCTGGAGGGCAACTTCAAGAAACAGGGCATTGATGTCCTTACCTCGACAAAGGTAACTTCGACAAAGGATTCCGGGGACAGCGTGCAGATAACCGTTGAGAGGGAAGGTGGTGATCAGGAGCATCTCAGTGCAGAGACTGCCCTGGTGGCAATCGGAGTGGCTCCGGTTTTGCCTGAGGGTATCGATCCCGAGCTGGATCGTGGTTATATTGTCACCAACGAAAGGTATCAAACCAGTATCCCCGGGGTTTTTGCCGCAGGGGATATCATCGGGCCACCCTGGCTGGCACACGTTGCAAGCTTTGAGGCGACCCAGTGTGTTGAGGGTCTTTTCACCGATCACACGCCGCGCAAAGTCGACACGTTCCCGGGTTGCACTTATTGTCAGCCACAGGTGGCAAGTGTTGGAATTACTGAGCAAATGGCTGAGGATCAGGGCCTTGAGTTCAGGGTCGGACAGTTTCCCTATCAGGCCAGCGGCAAGGCGCAGGCGATCGGCGAGACCGAGGGCTTCATCAAGCTGATTATCGGCGAGCCGCATGGCGAGATCCTGGGCGCCCACATTATTGGTGTTGAGGCCACGGAGTTGATCGCCGAGCTGGGTGTGGCTATTTCAGCGGAGCTGACCTATGAGGACATCGAGAACACGATTCACGCGCATCCTACATTGAGTGAGATGGTGCATGAGGCGGTTGGGGCAGCGCATGATAAGGCCATCCATATTTGAGCCTTGCCGGAACGCACCTACTCCCGCCAAGTCCGGTATCTTGTCGCCCTTGCACTCTATTGATGGCATGTTGCACAAGCGCAAATAAGAGGCCACCAAGGGCAGATTCCGAGATGGGAACCGAGCTTGGCTTAGCCCAAAATCCATTTCCACAGCCGTTTTATCCGGGAAAATTGGCTGAACCAGGGCGGAAATGCCCAATTTCTGGCAAATTTTATAGCTGAAAACGCCCAGAGTATGCTTAATCTTGGGTATCATGGAGACTCGTGGGTCACATAGTGGTTCCGGACTCGCTGCACCTGTGGCGGTTATCGCCGTGGTGTTGGTGAGCGTTGCTTTGTTTTTTTTAGTAACGCGACCGGCCATGGAAAACGCATCACCCGGAGCGGATAGTGACGGCAAAGGTGAAGTAGAGACCAACTCGCCGGGAAGCCTTGCCGACATGAAAACCTCCCAACCTGACAGTTTGGGAGAGATACCCGAACCGATCGAAAGTCCCGAGCCGGCTAACCTTCCGCTGCCTGTTGTTCCACCTGTTGCCGCCGCGGAGCCAGGTCCGGCAGAACTGGTTGGAGAAATTTCCAAGCGCCTGGCTGCCGGCGATTTTGCAGGAGCCGGGCAACTGCTTGGCGCCGACTCGGGGGCCGGGGCCGCTGCCCTTGAGGCAATCTTTGGCGATGCCGGTTACGAGTTGGCTGCTGGCGAAAAGCCGGCTGAAGTGGGTGTTATTGGCGATGTGGTGCGCTGGGTGCTGCCTGTGCGCAAGCGTGATGGCTCAACACCACCGGGAGAGCCCGAGCGGATATTTATTGATTTGGTGAAAAAGGTCAATGAGCAGGGGGAGATCGAGTGGTTGGTGCAAAAGGTGCACTATCCACCTGCTATAGATGCCCTTATCGGTTCTCTTGCCGCTGTTCCGGATTCAGCCGCCGGGAATGCAAGGGCTGAGAAGGATGCTCTCATGGTGGCAGATGGATTTATCACCGCGATTCGCCGGCTGGATTATGAAACTGCCCTGCAGGTTTGCAATCAGCAGACCGTGCCTGAGGAAAAAATCGCCGGCCTGTGCATTGTCTTTGAGGAAGGCCAGATCAGGCTTCGCCAGCAGAAGCCCCTTGTTGCCACTGCCTTGAGCAACGATAAAGCCTGGGTTATTGCCCATGTGGATTCGAACAAGCTGGGTGAGCCCACTGAATTTGGTCTTGTGATGAAGCGTTCCGGCAAGGAAGGCCGCTGGCAGGTCACCGAGATAAACTTTGGCAAGCTGCTGGATACCTACATTGCCGCCTCAGAGGCAGGCAAAGTTCCATTCACTCCGATCAAGTCCAGGCCGGGTTCAGGCGACATGCTGGTATTGTATTTTGAATACGACAAGGCCGAATTGCTGCCCAGGGCCAGGCGTCAGGTTGAGATCCTGGCCGGCATCCTGAAGACTGACGGCAGCAAAACCCTCAGTATAGTTGGTCACGCGGATGCGCTGGGCAGCGAGAATTACAATGTGCGCTTATCTGCCGCCCGTGCGGCTGCTGTCAAAAAGCAGATCACCGCTTACGGTGTTCCCGCAAACCAGGTCATTACAGATGGACTGGGCGAGGCACAGCCATGGAAATCCAACAAACGCAACGACGGCACTGATGACCCGAGGGGCCGCAGTTACAACCGGCGCGCGGAACTGGGACTGCATTTTTAATGCGGGCAGGCCAAGTCCTGTTGTCGGACATTTAGCCGGCAGGGCTAATGTGTTGCTTCGCCTCGCCTAATTCCCGATGCAGTAGAGCTTGGAGAAGGTCCGCACAAAGAGGCTGCCCCGGGCTACGGCAGGAGTAGCGTAAATTCCCTCCGGGAAACGGTATGAGCTAACAGGCTCTAGTTTGTCACTGGCGAGCAGGACATTGAGTTCCCCTTCCTTGCTGCAGCAGTAAATCTTGTCGTTGATGCAAACCGGTGAACTGTAAGGCGCGCCAATTACCCGTTCCTGCCACAAAACCCTGCCATCAGTGGCCCGGCGGCACGTCATGATGCCCCCGTCATTGAGCAAAAACAGAAGCCCCTTGAAGGAGAGTCCTGTGGGCACATAAGGCAAGCCCTTCAGCCCGGCTTCCCAGGCAGTTTCCGGTTTGCCATTATTGATGTTGACCACCGCGGACTCCTTGCCCCCTGATCCTGAACCGGCGGCAACAAAAATGGTGTTGCCGGAGATCACCGGGCCGCCAACGCACCTTTGTGAGAACCCGGCGTCATGTTCCCAGCGGATTTTGCCGTTTTCCGGGTTCAGCGCAGTAATGCCGTGTGCGGTGCTGCTGAAAACCAGTTCCAGGACCCCGTCATGGGCCTTGCGCATGACGGGTGTACTGTAGGCACCCTTGTCGTTGGATTTTCTGTTAAGCCTCCATTTCTCATCTCCGCTTTCCGGGTCCAGGCCGGCGATGAAGCTGGCTCCGTTTTCACCATGGCTGCCGATAATCAGAGATCCTCCTGCAAGCACCGGTGAAGCGGAGCTGCCATGCTTGGCATAAAACTTCCCGAGGGTCTTGCTCCATCTCTGCTTGCCGGCATGGTCCAGTGCCACGACCTCAACGCCTTTTGGGGAGGTCCAGGCAACGTATACGCTTTTGCCATCGCAACATGGTGTCGAGGATGAGTAATCATTGAACCGGTGTTGCCGATAAGTGTCAAAGGTCTGTTTGTTACGCCATTTCTCCTTGCCGTTTCCTGCATCAAGAGCCATCACGTAGCGCACGCCCCCTGCATCCCCGTCTGTTGCGGTCAGAAAAATCGTATCTTCCCAGAGAACAGGTGAGGAATGCCCGGTCCCGGGCAGTCGGCTTGACCACTTGATGTTTTTCTCGCTGATTTTTACAGGGATTCCCTTGGCTGCGGAATGACCTGAGGCACCGGGACCGCGGAATTGGGTCCACTCCTGGCCAAGAGCCGATTTCCATGCGGGCTGCAGCATAATGATGGCTGCCAGAAAATAACGGAAAAACAGATGATTCATGCCCTTTACCCTACTCCCCAAGTGGCCAATCGTCACGATCATAAACAAAACTTAGCAAATTTGATCCCTAGGACGAAATCGCTTAGGGTTGCGCTCGCAAATGAGTGATATCACCCCTCATCCATTGCCTGATGCCCTTGGGCATTTCGGCACATATGGCGGAATGTTCGTCCCGGAAACCCTGATGGCTGCCCTCAAGGAGCTCACCCTTGAATATGAGCGGGCCAAGCAGGACCCTGCGTTTACCAGTGAGCTGGATGCACTGCTGCGTGAATATGTGGGCCGGCCTACGCCGTTGACATTTGCCCAGCGCTGGAGCGAGAAACTCGGCGGGGCGCGTATTTATCTCAAGCGTGAGGATCTGCTGCACACTGGTGCACACAAGATCAATAATGCGATGGGCCAGATTCTACTGGCAAAACGACTTGGCAAGGATCGAATCATTGCCGAGACCGGTGCCGGTCAGCACGGGGTTGCCACCGCGACTGTTTGTGCACGCTTTGGATTCAAGTGCGTTATCTACATGGGCGAGGTGGATATGGAGCGTCAGGCCTTAAACGTTGCACGGATGCGTTTTCTGGGTGCTGATGTACGTGCGGTAACTGCCGGCCAGCGTACACTCAAGGAGGCGGTGAACGAGGCAATGCGGGACTGGGTGACCAATGTGTCAACCACCCATTATATCCTGGGATCCGCCCTGGGATCGCATCCATATCCCATGATGGTGCGGGATTTTCACCGCGTTATTGGTGAGGAAGCCAGAAGCCAGATCCTTGAGCGCGAAGGACGCCTGCCTGATTATCTGGTCGCCTGCGTGGGCGGCGGCAGCAACGCCATCGGATTGTTTCACCCCTTCCTGGAGGACAAGTCGGTGAAAATGCTTGGTGTCGAGGCTGGCGGACGGGGTATCCGCCGGGGTGAACATGCGGCACGTTTTGAGGGTGGCAAACTCGGAGTTTTACAGGGAACAAAAACCTGGCTTCTTGCCAATGATGACGGCCAGATTGAATTGACCCATTCTGTGTCAGCCGGCCTGGATTATGCCGCGGTCGGACCTGAGCATGCCTACCTTAAGGATATCGGCCGGACTGAGTATACTTACGCAACAGACGCGGAGGCCCTTGATGCTTTTCAGGAAGTCTCGTTAACCGAGGGCATTATTCCCGCCCTTGAGACCGCCCATGGCCTTGCAGGAGTGCGCAAACTGGCCCCGGAACTTGGCCAGGAGGGCATCATCATCTGTAATTTTTCCGGACGGGGTGACAAGGATGTTGCCCAGGCCGCCAAGGCGATTTTTGGTGAAGATGTATTTGGCTAACTGTTTGCTGGCAGGATATGATATGTTTCCTTATAGCCCCTAATATCTCATGAAAACCTTCATAATCAGTTTCTTGTGCCTTTTCATGGCCGCCATGCACGGCCTTTGCCAGGATAAGGAGAAGCAGGCACCCATTGACGTGACCAATGATGCGGCCTTGACCGAGGCAATCGGGAAAAACGTGATCGTTACAGGCAAGATCCGTGATTCCAACCTTTCGCCCGCGACCGCGACCTTGCGCATTTATTTCTCGGGAAGCGGCTTCCGTATCCTTATTGAGCCTGATGATTTTGACGCCTCAACGGGATGGAATATTGAGGAGAAGGTGGGCAAGGTTGTTTATGCACGCGGCAAGCTGGTCAAGCGTGACGGTTTCCTGCAGATCAGCCTCACCAAGCCCAACCAGATTTCCGACAATCCGGAGAAGCTTCCCAAGGCACCATCAAGCGGCAAGACTGCCGGTACCGGGGAGAAAAAGGAATATGAGCCGGCTTCCCCCGGGGCAATTTTTCCGGTAGCACCCGGTGAGGAGGACCTTCAGCCCGAGGGCGATGCTGTCTCCGTGAAGGCCATATTGCCGATGTTTACCGGCGGACCTCCCGCCATGGTAGTCACCGAGGTGACCGCCGAGATCATCGACAAGGAGGATACCGGGCCGATGCAGGCCACATTTGAATTGAAGCCCAAGCTTGATAACAAGCCGATGATAGCGGCAATGACTTACCTGCCCAAGAAATACAAGTCCTTGGGCTGGCCTCGCGACAAGACAGTGCATTTTATTATCGATGAGGTTCAGGCCGACAGCGCGCCACCGAATTTTGCCGCGGCAGTCCTCATTGAGTGCCTTCTTTCCGGCATTGAGATACCCGATAACGTGGTGTTGTTCGGTGGCATGAGCCGGACCGGGAAAATAACAAGGTCAGCAGACAAGGCCAGGGCCACCGCTTCCTATGCGGATGCCGTTGCCTTGGCCGCCAAGGCTGCCCTGCCGCCTGCCAAGGAGGAAGAGGAGAAGAATCCCAGGAGTCGCAGTGCCTTTGGAGCTCCTAAGGCCGTGGTGGAAAAAAGCATGTATCTTATTACCGGCCCAGTTCCTGCCGGCACCCTGGATGACTTTATTCTGGATGAGGACTGGCTGACACTCAACAGTGTCCAGGTCCTGTCATGCACGGGGCTGGAGGAGGCGCTGGAACTGATGCGTGCCATCGCCTCCCAAACGGGCAAGGGCAAGCCAATCGTTGACCTTGCAGCAGCACAGAAAGTTTTGCGTGAGAGGTCCATCCGCATGCTTTCAAATGAACAGGTCTGGGCACGCATCGTGGCAGCCGGGCGTTCCAACAAGGGCAACAATACCGCTTTTGCCTATGCGAGGATGCGCACCAAGAAAGTGGCCAAGACCTATTCTCTGGAACGCTGTATTTCCTATCTGGATGGCAGGATTGCCTTGGCTAAAAGCACTCACCTGGACAAGTTCACTGATCGCGACTTGCGCAAGTATATGCGTGATTTAGCGGGTGAAGTACGCAAAGTGGAGGCAAAGGTACACCCGGATGCCGTGATAATGCTTAAAGCTTCCAGGGATTACCTTAAGGAAATTGAGGACCATGCCGCAGCCAGGCGCAAGGTTGGCCGCAATGGTGAAATTCCCCAGCGAATTGAACAACGACATGCCGCTGCCAAGACGGCATATGATGATGCCCGGGGTGCGGCACGCAAGAAGCTCTAGGTAGACAAGCTCAAGATGCTTGCCATTGGCGGGATGGTTGATTATCGCTGCCAGACGACCACCTCGTCCTCGCCGGCACCACTCAGCGCCTCCTGAAATGCGTCTTCATCCCACCCCTTGAGTTTTCCAAGATACTTGAAAAGGTCCTTGGCATTCGGCATGTGGGTGGAGAGCTCAATTTCCTCCGGGTCACTGCCTTCTGGGAGGTTCAGCGATATCAGTGGCTCGCCGGCATAGGAGGAAACGCGCACGCGAGTGAGGTCGCCCCATGGCACGGAACCCATTTTTTCCTCACCCTCAAAAATCTCGATAAGCTTGGCAGTGAAATTGTATGTCAGGGAGCTGCCCTCCTCATCCTCATCATCGCTATTCATGACGACATCATCTTCCTCGCTTCCAGCTGTCGATTCATCCTCTTCTTCCTCCTCTTGAACTTTTGGCTCAATGCCACAACCGCTTGAAGGATCAAAAGTGAACTCAGAATTGATCAAGGTGGCATAAATGTCCGTCAACCATTCCTCAAAGGAATCAGCGATTTCCTCATTGCTGTCGTCATTGATAAATTTACTGACGCCCCCGCTTTCCAGCTCAACGCAGAGCAGGTCCCCGCTACCGTCCTCGGCAAATGGCAACCAGTCCCCGGGACAGGAATTTTCCTCTCCCGAATCATCACGCAGTGTTTCCAGCTCCTCCCATGACTCCTGCACAAGCTCCAGGGGCATTAAGCTGAACATGTCAAAAAAACCTGGATTGCTTTCCTGGCTTTGCCCGTTGTGAGTAAGCAGGAAATCACGGTAATCCGTTGGCAGTTCCTGCCCGATGTTTTCTTCGAGTGCTTCTATCTCCGGTTCTTCAGCACCGGGGTTGAGCGATTCTATAATAGCACTTGCCTTGGCAGTGAGTTCACCTTCTAGCTTGGACCAGATTTTCTTCATCAGAATGGGTTGGCGTTACTTCAGTTGTCCTTGAGTTAATTTTGCTTTTTTTCAGCCATAACGAATTCTGCAAAGTTCGCAAGGAAGCGTTTGGGATATGTGGCATTTAGAATGACGTCGTTCCCTTCATATTCACGGGAGAGAATTTTTCCCTCCCGGTGAAGAAGAGCCACTAAATCCTGCCTTTTCTGGGGGATTTGCAGGTTATTTCGGACAATATTGCCCAGTAGCATGTCGCCCATCCTGGCCAATAAAATGTCCAGTCCCGTGCCTTTTTCAGCTGAAATAAGGATGCTTCCCTCAAATTGCGATGCCAGTTCATTTTGCCGTTCATTGTCGACCAGGTCGATTTTGTTGATGGCAAGGAGCATACGTTTTTCATCAGCTCCAAGCTCCTTCAGGACATCAAGGGTAGTTTGATAATGCTCATGGATGTCCGGCGAACTGGCATCGACGACATGCACCAGGAAATCTGCCAGCACTGCCTCCTCCAGCGTGGCCTTGAAGCTTTCCACAAGTCCGTGCGGTAACCTGCGCACAAATCCCACCGTGTCGGTCATCAGCAGGGTTTGCCCGTCAGCCATGTCCAGTTTTCTTGTCGTGGTGTCCAGCGTGGCAAAGAGCTTGTCCTCTGCCAGGACCGTGCTGCTGGTCAGGTGATTTAACAGTGATGATTTTCCGGCATTGGTGTAGCCGACAATTGCCGCATGCGGAAGCGGTGCCCGCATCCGATCCTTGCGCTGGGTTGCTCTTTGTTTTCTCACCGTCGCCAGTTCCGCCTTGAGTTTTTCAATGCGCTTGTTGGCCAGCCTGCGGTCAATCTCGATTTGTTTTTCGCCTTCACCACGGGCGGCACCTGCACCTCCCTTTCCTCCCCCTGATCCTCCCCCTTGGCGGTCAAGGTGCCCCCACATACGGGCCATGCGAGGCAGGGCGTACTGCATGCGCGCTAACTGTACTTGTAATCGCGCCTCCTTTGTTTGTGCGCGCATTGCAAAGATATCCAGTATCACTTCCTGCCGGTCGATGACGAGCAGGTTTGCCTCAGTTTCCCAGTTGCGTTGCTGGCGGGGTGAGAGCTCGTTGTCAAAAATAATGCAGTCACAATCCAACTGACCGGCCTCATCAATGACCTCGGCCATCTTTCCCTTGCCCATCAGGTGTGAAGGATAGCGTTCACGAACCTTGATGAGCCGGGTTGCGGCAATGCCGATATTCAGGGTCTCAACCAGGTCGCGCAATTCCTCCAGCAGGCTTTCTGCCTCCTGTGCCTCTGCCTTGTCAAGGTAGACCCCGACAAGCAGGGCGTTTTCCACCATTTGCGGCTTTTCTCGGACTTCAAACATGCCGGGCTACTATAACTCTTTTGCCTCCAAATAAAAAATTACCGTCAGTATATACTTCAAGGGAGCAGACATAGGGGGTGGCGGGGACGTTTACCCGGATGTAGATTCGTTGTCAATATGTCCCGCCATCCTGAGTGCCAGACCCATGAAGAAGTCATGTTTTATGACACGGATGCCGGTGGAGTGGTGCACAATATTGCTTATCTACGTTTTGTGGAGAAGGCGCGCACGCTTCTGGGCGGCAAACTCGGGTTGAGTCTTAAGCAAATGTCGGAAAGCGGCCTTTATGCCGTTGTTACCCGGACAGAGATTGATTACATCAAGCCTGCCCTTCTTGGCGACCAGCTTACTATCGAGGGTCGGCTTGAGGGCGTTGGCAGGGTGCGGTTCAGTTGTGCCTTTGAAATTTACCGTGATTCTGACAGGGCAAGGATGGTCACTTGCCGTCAGGAACTGGCAATGGTGCAAATGCCTGAAGGTCGCCCAGCCCGCCTGCCCGAACAGTTTAAAAAATTCCGGGAGTGATGAAAAAAATATGCCTCCTGCTTGCCTATGACGGCACACCTTTCAAGGGCTGGCAGAGCCAGCCTTGTGGCAACACTGTTCAGGATCGCCTCGAGAAGGCTGTGTTGGAAATTACCGGCAACCGGGTCCGGGTGCACGGCTCGGGCCGCACGGATACCGGTGTCCATGCCCTTGGGCAGGTGGCCCATTTCGAGTTGCCGGAAAACAACAGAATGGACGCCGGCGAATGGCAGCGTGCCCTGAACGCCTCACTGCCTTCTTCAGTCAGGATCCTGCGTGCAGAGCCGGCAGCGGAGGATTTCCATGCGCGTTTCAGTGCCCTTGGAAAAACATATCTATATGAAATTGACTGTGGTGCGGTGTTTCACCCTTTGCGCTGCGGACGCGCCTGGCATCATCCAGGCCCACTGGATTCGGAAAGGCTGAAAGCTGCCTGTGCACTCTATTCAGGGGAGCACGATTTCACTGCATTTGCTGCCAACCGCTCAGGTGATCAAGAAGAGCATGACATGACCCGGGTTATCACCATGGCTGATGTAAGCGCACATTCCGGAAAGGTGGTAATTACTTTTTCCGGAAATGGATTTCTCTACAAGATGGTCCGCTTGCTTGTAGGGGGTGCTGTGCGGGTTGCAGAGCAACGCCAGAGCCTTGACTGGATTCGTGACCTGCTGGCACGTCCCGTGCATACCAAGTGTCAATATTGTGCACCTGCCGCCGGGCTTTACCTCAAGGAGGTTGAATATCCCGTGTCGGCATAGTGGATGCCTAGCCGCTTGGGGGCAAAAGGTTCCAGGCACTGACAAGTGCCTTTACGCCGGCAAGCTCAATGGACGGATCAACCCCGCAACCCCAGATGCCACCACAGCCTTCTTTCTCAAGCTGGATATAGGCTGCCGAATCTGCATCTGAGCCGTGACATATGGCATGAGAGCGGTAGTCGCTGAGCTTGAAATCCTTAAGGCCAAGGTCCTCGAGCGCATTCACAAATGAATTGATTGGCCCATTGCCTACGCCCGTGGCTTCCATGGCTTGTCCGTCATGCTTTATCTTTGCACGGCAACGGACATGCCCTGGATCAACATCCTGGTGATCAATTTCATAATCCAGCAGGACGAGCCGATTCTCAAGGTTTACAAACTCATCGAGAAAAGCCTGGCGGATTTCCGCATTGGATAATTCCCGCCCGAGCTTGTCGGCCAGGGAATAAATGCGGGCTCCGACCTGGGGCTGCATGGGCTTTGGCAGGTCAAAACCGAATTCACGATCCAGGATATAGGCCACCCCTCCCTTGCCACTCTGGCTGTTGATACGGATGATCGCCTCATAGGTCCTGCCTATATCTTCAGGGTCTATCGTCAGGTAGGGTACCTCCCAGGGCTGGTGCTCATCTTTTCTCAGGTCCATACCTTTCTTAATGGCGTCCTGGTGACTGCCTGAAAAAGCGGTAAATACCAGATCGCCGGCGTATGGGTGGCGCTCGGGAACAGGCATTTGTGTACAGCGCTCATAGATTTCACGGGCAGCCGGCAAGTCGGAGAAATCCAGTCCCGTGTCTATGCCGTGGCTGTTCATGTTGAGGGCGAGAGTGGCGATGTCCAGGTTGCCGGTGCGTTCGCCATTACCAAAAAGTGTGCCTTCCACCCGGTCGGCACCCGCGAGAAGGCCCAGCTCGGTGGCTGCTGTACCGGTTCCCCGGTCATTGTGGGTATGGAGACTCACGTGAACAGAGTCACGCTGTTTCACATTGCGACAGAACCACTCAATCTGGTCGGCATGAATATTGGGCGTTGTCCATTCGACGGTAGCCGGCAGGTTCAGGATGATGGGCTTTTCCGCTGTGGGTTGCCAGACGTCCATGACTCCGTGACAGACGTCGAGGGCGAATTCCAGCTCGGTATCGGAAAAGCTTTCCGGCGAATATTCAAGATCGATCTCCGTAGCCTTCACCATGGCTGACATTTCCTTGATCAGGGCGGCTCCTTCTACGGCCATATCCTTGATCTGTTGTCGGCTGGCTCCACCGAAAGTGATCCGTCTTTGCAGTGGAGAGGTGGAGTTATAGAGGTGCACAATGGCCTTTGGCACGCCTTCTATAGCTTCAAATGTCCGCTTGATTAGGTGCTCGCGTGCCTGGACAAGGCACTGTAAGCGGACATCATCGGGGATCAGCCCCTCGTCGACAAGCTTGCGCACAAAATCAAACTCGGTTTGCGAGGCGGAAGGGAAGCCGATTTCTATTTGCCGGAAGCCGATGTTGACCAGCAATTCAAAAAGCTCGAGTTTTTGGGTGACATTCATCGGCACAGCCAGTGCCTGATTGCCGTCACGCAGGTCCACGCTGCACCAGATCGGGGATTCCGTGATCTGCCTTTCCGGCCATTGTCGGTCGGGAAGGTCAACCGGTGGAAACGGGCTGTATTTTTGAAGGTTTTGCGGTTTCATGGTTTTGTTGGGAAAGGCGACGGGATTCTTTGTGGGCGCACTGCACCCTGCAAGCTTCGGGTGCGGTCACTGATCAAGAAAGAGTCGCTCGGCCTATAGGCCGAGCAGAGGAAGTCGGCTCACCAGCTTGCCGGGAAGGAAAAGACTTTGATCATTGAGATGCTGTTGGTGGGCCGCAATCATGATTTTCCGTTATGGTCGAACCCTTTAATTTAAGGCCTGCAGGTATAAAGTCAATTTCGCCCGGAAACAGATTAGCCGCGGGAGCCGCGGTAACTGCGCCGCCTGAGCATCATCCAAAGCCCGATAATGGGCAGGATGTAGAAAAATCCTGATCTTGGTACCGGCGAAGGTGTCCTTGGGTCCGGAACAGGCGAGGGCAGTGTTCCGCTTGTGACGGAAGCAGGGTCAAACTCCCTGTCTGCCTGTTCAATGACACGCTGGCCGGCCGGCGGCTTCACCTCGGCGTCCTGGGCCGTTAGTGCGCCGGGCAACGATACAATGAGTACCGATAAATAGATTTTTAGATGAGTCATCAAGAGGGGTTGTTGCCCCTCCAGCTGGCAGCAGCGGAGTTTCAATCAGAAGATGTTAAGATGGTGTGGAGTTGTTTGTGGGGTGCTTCTCGGCATCATTCTATAATAACAGAAGGCATCCTTTGCAGGTATTAATATTGTATATTATACCGCATTTTTGGTCTTAAGCACTCCGGGAAGAGAGTTTAATGGCTGCCTTCGATTTGTATTTGTCATACTGTCTTATGGGCTTTTGATTTGCAGGCAATGAAGAGCATGACAGGGTTTGGCAACGGTGAGGCATCGGTAGGTGGCTTGGTTTACCGGGCAGAGGTTTCATCGGTTAACCGTAAACAGGTTGATATTGTTGTCAGCCTGCCACGGGAGCTGGTCCGGCTTGAGGCTCAGGTGCGTGAGCGCATTGGTGGCGCTATTTCCCGTGGCAGGGTTAATGCCAGCATCAATATTTCTGCATCGGATGATTCCCGGGGTCAGCTACAGGTGGACGAGGAGCTCGCACGACAATATATCGACGTCTTGAGGGGACTTGCCGACAAACTCGAGCTTGGCGAAATTCTCAAGGGGTTTGATCCGCTCAGAGCTCCCGGCGTGCTTTCCCTGGGTGTCCAGATGCCTGCTCCTGATGATGCCTGGGAACCAGTCAGTAAGGCATTGGATGTGGCGCTGGGTGCACTTGTGGAAATGCGCTCACAGGAAGGCGGGCACCTGCGCGAGGACTTGCGCTCGAGGTTGTCTGCCCTGGAAGGCCTCGTGGAAAAAATCTCCGGTTGTGCACCCAATGTTGTTGAAAGGTATCGTGAAAACCTGCACAGGAGGCTGAAAGGAGCCGGGCTTGATATAGACAGCGATGATGAGCGGGTGATGAAGGAGATCGGCCTGTTTGCCGAGCGCAGTGACATCAGCGAGGAAATTACCAGACTGCAAAGTCATTTCCTGCAGTGTGCAAGGTATTTTGAAAGCCTGGACCCGGTCGGGAGGCCGCTTGATTTTCTGGCGCAGGAAATCAACCGTGAGTTGAACACCATTGGCAGCAAGGCCAATGATGCCGGTATTGCCCAATACATAGTCGAGGCAAAAACCGAGCTGGAAAAAATTCGTGAACAGGTTCAGAACATTGAGTAATGACCGAGCAGCCTGACCAGACAGCGACCAATCCATCACCGGGATTGTTATTGGTCCTTTCCGGGCCTGCGGGGGCGGGTAAATCAACCGTTTTGCGTTCAGTTGTGGATAATGACCCCGTTACCCGGTTTTCAGTATCATGCACCACGAGGCCTCGACGTGATGATGAAGTGGATGGGATCGACTATCATTTTCTTTCCGAGGAGGAGTTTGCCGGCAAGCTTGAAGCAGGCGAGTTTCTGGAGCATGCCGGTGTTCACAAGTGGCATTATGGGACATTGCGCAGCTCGGTCACCAGTCTCTTGGAAGCCGGGTTTGATGTCATGATGGACATTGATATCCAGGGAGCTGCACAGATCAGGGCCGGCAGTGACCCATTGATTAAAAGCCGTCTTGTTGATGTTTTTCTCATGCCTGCCGATACGCTGGAACTTGAACGCCGTTTGCGTGCACGCGGCAGTGAGGATGAGGAGACATTCCGCCTGCGTATGGAAAATGCCCTCAAGGAAATGGAGCATTGGCAGGATTACACCTACCGTATCCTCAGTAGCAGCCGTGAGTCGGATCACCGGTCAATAAAGGCAATCATCGACGCTGAACGATTGCGGGTGGCAAGGATGCCGTGACAACCGTGGTCCCGTTTTCCCCTAAGTTTGCCTGGTAGGAGGTGTCCTATTTACGCAATGCGTTGCGGTAAGTGACGACTGCATCGGCAATACTGCTGGATAAAAGGGCAAGGTAGGAAGGGCTGGCAATTTTGCGAGCTTCCTGCGGGTTACTAAGGAAGCCGCCCTCTACAAGCACAGCGGGTTTATTGATATCGGCAAGGACTGTAAAGCGGTCGCGTTTAATGCCCCTGTCCTCGGCATTGGTTCTCTTCAGGAGCGAGGCATGGATGGCGGTTGCCAGCGCAATATTCTCGGCGTCACGAGCATTCCCTGTGAGCACACTGCCCTTGATGCCCCTTGAGTTGTGGGTGCCGGTATCCTTTGGGCTGAGGGCATAGGTTTCAATGCCCTTGGCGGAGGAGTTATGATAGGCGTTGAAGTGCAGGGAGATGAATATTGCTTCAGCGATGCGGTTGGTGAAGTTGACCCGCTCGCGGAGGGTTGGGAAGGTGTCACCGGTACGCGTCATGCGCACGCGGAAGCCACGCCGTTCCAGGTCGCGTTTCAGAAGATTGGCAAGCTTCAGATTGAAGTCCTTCTCGTTTCCATATTTGCTTTTACTTCCTGGGTCACTTCCTCCATGGCCCGGGTCAATAACCACCGATCTAAAACGCTTGGCACTCTTGATGTAGCTTGGCCGTAAAACCGGGTTGATGAGCTTGTCCAGGTCGATGCGGGAAAAGAGATAATTGCCCCCTTTGTAGACAACGGGATAACTGAGCCGGAAAAGGATGCGGTTGATATAGAGGGTGTCTGAACCGCCCCGGATTTCCATCTCGATTTTTGGGGAGACAAATTTCAGTGTGCCGTTTTTGATGGTCAAGGACGTGAAGCGGTAGAAGTCCTTGATGTTTTGAGCCGTGACATAATCCCGACTATTGTGCTTGATGACCTTAAGGACAGCGCCCTCTGCTGCATTGAAGGTGCTTACACAGCAAAGCCCAAGGGCAATTCCTGCCAGCAAAGTGCGCGAGATTGTTGCATTATGGGCCTTAATCATTGGTTTTTCGGGCATACAGCCGGCCTTTTAAGGAGGTTGGCAAGTCTTATAGTTGATATTATTATTTCCAGAAGACTCAATTAGATTTTGCAAACACGGGGTCGATCAGGTTATTTCCGCCCACATGTCTGCCGAGATACCCAAAGCCTACGAGCCCAGTGAGGTCGAAGATAAGTGGTTTTCCCGCTGGATCGATGAACAGGCCTTCCACGGAGATTCCTCTTCGGACAAGGAGCATTACAGTATTGTCATTCCACCACCAAACGTAACGGGGGTGCTCACACTTGGCCATGTCCTGAATAATACCATTCAGGATATACTGGCCCGGCGGGCCCGTGCCGAGGGCAGGGAGGTAATGTGGTTGCCGGGCACGGACCATGCCGGCATTGCGACACAATCCAAGGTGGAGCGCCACCTGCGTGAGACTGAGGGAAAGACACGGCGGGACTTGGGCCGTGACGCATTCCTTGAGCGTGCCTGGGAGTGGAAGGAAAAACACGGGGGAATAATCATCAAGCAACTCAAGAAGCTGGGATGCTCCTGTGATTGGGACCGTGAGCGCTTCACCATGGATGAGGATTATTCCCGGCAGGTGCAGGATTGCTTCATCCATTTTTTCAACAGCGGTCATATCTACCGTGGCAAGCGGATGGTCAATTGGTGCCCGGTTTCCCTAACGGCACTTTCCGATGAGGAAGTCATCATGAAACCCCGTTGCAGCAAGCTCTACTTCATGCGCTATGAGATAGCCGGGCAAAAGGGTGAATTCCTGGAGATTGCCACCACCAGGCCTGAAACCCTAATGGGGGACAGTGCGGTTGCTGTGCATCCCGCTGACGAGCGCTACCGGCACCTGATCGGCAAACATGCCATACGCCCTTTTCCGCGGGCGGAAATCCCAATTATTGCCGATGAACACATTGACCCTGAGTTCGGGACCGGTGTCCTTAAGGTTACTCCTGCCCATGACAAGGCGGATTTTGACATTGGGGTAAGAAACAACCTGGAAATTATCGACGTACTCAATCCAGACGGCACGCTTAATGCCCTCGCGGGTGAGGAATTTGACGGCATGGATCGTTTCAAGGCCCGCAAGCGCGCTGCTGAGAAACTTGAGGAGATGGGCCTGTTGATTCGTGTGGAGGAATATGAAAACAGCGTTGGATACAGTGAGCGTGCGGACGTGCCGGTTGAACCGCGTATTTCCATGCAGTGGTTCCTGAGGTATCCCGGTGTTGAGGAATCGAGCAAGGCGGTTGCCGAGCGAGAGATCAAGTTCCGGCCCGAACGGTGGGCCAAGACCTATGCCCACTGGATGGAGAACATCCAGGACTGGTGCATCAGTCGCCAGTTGTGGTGGGGTCACCGTATTCCCGTGTGGTATCGAAAGGATCGTGCAGCGGCATTGCAGAATGCCGAGTCACTCGACAATGAAACTGGCGGGGAGGACCTTCATGTCAGCCTGGAGCCGCCCCCGGACCCCGAGAACTGGGTGCAGGATGAAGATGTGCTAGATACCTGGTTTAGTTCCTGGTTATGGCCCTTTGCCACCATGGACGAGGCGGCAAAGGCGAAGTTTTACCCGACCACTGACCTTGTCACCGGTCCGGATATCATTTTCTTCTGGGTTGCCCGGATGATTATGGCCGGGTATGAGTTCACCGGCCAGAAA
Organism: uncultured Verrucomicrobiota bacterium; assembly: GCA_902589825.1. Classification (GTDB taxonomy): domain Bacteria; phylum Verrucomicrobiota; class Verrucomicrobiia; order Verrucomicrobiales; family DEV007; genus CACIUL01. The sequence goes on along the minus strand of CACIUL010000007.1, from coordinate 20,565 downwards.
CCTTTTGCCAATGTCTTCTTTACCAGCATTATCCGGGACAAGGAGGGCAGGAAAATGTCCAAGAGCCTTGGCAATTCACCCGACCCTCTTGACCTCATTGCCAAGTATGGGGCGGATGCCTTGAGGTTTTCAATCATGCGCATCGCCCCAACCGGAACGGATGTGCGCTTCATCGAGAACAGGAAGAAGGACAAGGATAGCGGCAATGAGGAAAGTGAATGCCCGCAGGTTGAGGAGGGACGCAATTTTGCCAATAAGCTCTGGAATGCCTGCCGGTTTCGCCAGATGCAGGGAAGGGAAACCAGCCGGGATGCCGGGGCAATCGATAAGGAACTCGATCACCTCAGCATCTATGATCTTGATATCCTCGCCAAGCTTGATGGTCTTGCCGAGGGCCTGAAGCGTTCCTATGAGGGTTACAAGTTCCAGGAAATTGCGAGCAGGCTCTACGATTTTTTCTGGAGCGAGTTTTGTGACTGGTACCTGGAATCCATCAAGCTTCATTTACGCGAGGAAGTTGATCCAGCCGTGCGTGCACGGGCCTTGCTGGTCTTCGACACGGTATTGATGCGTTACCTGCCGCTATTGCATCCCTTCATGCCCCATATCACAGAGGAGCTCTGGGAGAAGCTCGGCTTTGCCCGCGAAGGGGAACTGCTGATGCGCAGCCAGTTGGCCCCTGACCCGCTACTGGCCGGAATCAATCCCCAAAGGCTGGAAGAGGTTAAGCAGCAGACAGCTGCCGTCCACGAGGCAACAGGGCGAGCCCGTCATATCAAGGCCCAATACAACCTTGCCGCAAATCGCAACGTGAAGTTTTTCCTGGAGCCTTCCGAAGACTGGGTGGCTGAGGAGCTTGAAACGCTCAAATTTCTCTGTGGAGCCGGGGAAATCGACATGTCCGGGGGCTATGAGGCATCCGCAGGCACCCCTGCATTTCTAACGCCGCTGGGTAAAATGTATATGCCCCTTGAGGGTCTGGTGGACATTGAGGCGGAACGGGAACGGATTTCAAGGGAGCAAAAAAAATTACAGAAGGACATGGACCAGGTGGTCGCCAAGCTGGCTAATGCCAAGTTTATTGAGCGGGCCCCGCAGGACGTTGTTGAGGAAACCAAAACTCGGCGGGAATCCCTCAAGGCCAGCATTGAGCAACTTGGTGAGATGCTAGATAACTTGTCTTGAGTTTCCTGGCTGTGCGGGCAAAAAGATTGCTTTTGAAACCTCCCATGTGCTGGTTTAAGCTTTTCCCGCGCTTAAGCAAGCTGACTGTTCCCTCTGATTAATCCATGGCAATGTTGATGCCTTTCACCACGGCAGAGCCATAGCCGGTCGATTCATGACTCACCCCAAGAAAGAGAATTCCCGGGAGGATTCCCCGGCGACACCTGTTGAGCAACAGGGCGAAAACTCTGTGACGGGGAATGATGATTTTGGCAGGGAGAGAGAAAAGTGGACCGGGGGTGATGACATATTAAGTATTCCCGAGGCTATTGAGATTACCGGCCAGATGCGCTCGCAAATGGTTGAGCCGGGTGTGTCGCCGCTGGCGGAGTTGCCCCCCCGGCGGGAGGATGCGGAATTGGTCGAGACTGATGATGAGCCGGCCAAGGAGCCCCTTGATTTATCACGTATTGTTTCCTCTGAGGAATACAACAAGGGCCGAACCCACACTGCACCACTTAGCAAGGGCAGGAAAATCAGTGGCGGCCGGGAACCGCAAAGAAAAAACTTCCTGCAGGGCCAGTTGTCCCGGCTGGTGGAACGCGGCGTTGTGCATCCGCTTCCTGTCAGGCTTGTGCTTTCCTCGATCCTGTTGCTGCTCAGCAAGTTTTTTCTGACCGCGCTGATTGTCATATTCTTTGTACTGGTTTTCACCGGCAATATCAGGCTGGTGGCGGAATTGCTTCCGTTTTTCCTGGCCTTTATTCCCTTTGGGCTGGGCTTTCTTATTGTAGCGAGCAAGGCGCGCTGCCGGGTATGCAGCTGCCCACTTTTTTATGTACGCCTTTGCCGCAAGCACCAGGCGGCACATTATGTACCGCTGGTGGGAATTGCCTGCAGCACCGCGTTGCACTTACTGTTTTTCAAGTGGATGCGCTGCATGTATTGCGGGACTGCAATCCGGCTAAGGCATCGCAACCAGTCCGGCTCAAGCACTGCCAGTCCAGAGGCTGAAAAGCCGGTGGAGGAGGAATACTAGAGGGATATCAGCAAACCTTTGCCGACCCATTACCGGCTTCTGCCCGAAGCCCGGCTCTTACTGCCGGTCTCGGGAATCCATCCAGATAGTTACCGGTCCATCGTTGATGAGCGAGACCTGCATGGATTCCCCGAAGCGACCGCTGGCGACGGGTTTGCCGGTCAGGTCTTCGACCGCCTGAATAAACAACTCGTAGAGCGGGATTGCCTTTTCCGGTCTTGCCGCCCGGATAAAGGACGGTCGGTTTCCCTTCTTGGTACTGGCATGCAGCGTGAACTGGCTGATGACCATGATCTCGCCACCGCTCTCAGCCAGAGAGAGGTTCATGTGGCCATCAGCATCCTCAAAGATGCGCATGCGCGCAATTTTTCCGGCCAACCACTCAACGTCCTCCCTGGTGTCCGGTTCCTCGACGCCAAGGAGAACCAGAAGGCCACACCCGACTTGACTGTGCACCTGCCGATTGATCGTGACGGATGCGCTGGAAACTCTCTGGATCAAGGCGCGCATGGAGGGTCTAGCCAACAACGAGTTTTTCTGCGCGGTAATCAACCCATTTATCACGCAAGCCCTTCTGAGTCTGTCGCGACATGTAGAGCATGGCGCCATCCACTTCAAATACACATTCTGCAGAGAGGTTGCCCCGATGGATCAGGCCAAGTTCTGCCCACTCTTCGCCTGCCTGTGTTCCCTCAATGCAGCGGACATATTCCAGGGAGGCAATATGGGTTCCATCACCTCCTGGACGAGACACGGCACACTCGGCAAGATGGTCAATAAACCCGTCCAGCAGGATGACTCCGCAGCGCAATCGTTGCATGATGGCGTCATATTATGGGTTCAGGAGGTGGGTGTTAAGCCCAAAATGGGCATCAATATTGACATTGGCCCGCTCAGGGGATATCTAGGACGCCCACCTCTTTGAGGTAATAGCCGATTATTTACGGTTAAATGGCGAGGTAGCAAAGTGGTAATGCGCTGGTCTGCAAAACCGGTATTCGCGGGTTCGATTCCCGCCCTCGCCTCTCTTTTCCTCCTTCACGCTCCGCTTTAATGCCACCGTCTTGCGCTTCACGGATCATGAGTGTTATCGTGAGGGCATGAGATCTGGTCATCCAGCAATTTGTAAGGCTGCATGACAACCCCTCTGTTTTGCCGTCATAGTTGTATACTGATGCTCCGTTGCCATATTATTGCCCTCGTTCTCTGCGCCTTCGCGTTGCAGCTACCGGCATCTCCTGTATTCTTTTCCAAACACTGCACCGAGTGCCACGACGCAGAGACCACCAAGGGTAGCCTTAACCTGGAATCTCTCGATACCGACTTCTCCCAACCCGTCACCGTTGATAGTTGGCAAAAGGTCCTTGAGCAACTTGAGACTCACCAGATGCCGCCAAGGAAGAAATCCCGTCCCGATCCTTCGGCTCAAGAGAAGCTGACAACCTGGATTCGCTCCGAATTGGCCAGGAGGAACATTGCCCCCACTATTGACCATAAACGCCGCCACCCGGACTTTGGCAACCGCCTCGATCACAACACGCTGTTTGATGGCTCCCGGTCAGGCCCCGCCTCTTCACCGCCCCGCCTCTGGCGACTCAGCCCGCACATCTATGATGAGTTCGTCAAGAATCTTGGTGGGCTGCGGCACGCCGTCACGATTCACCAGCCCTTCGCCATTGATGAAAACAAGGGCATTATTGCCGATTACAGCGCCCAACACCTGGCGGACTCGGCCACTTTGCAGCTCCTGATGATGAACTGCCAGTCGATCGCTTCCTACCAGACCACTGGTATCCTCAAGCGCGAGTGGGATGGCCGCATGAGGCTTCACCGCCAGGATGAAGAGGTTTTCCGTGCTATTGTCGATTCTAAAACTGCGCCCACCAATGCCCGGCTTTCCGCTGCCATAAGCCATGAATACCGGCTTTTTCTCGGGCGGGCACCGACAGCTTCAGAACTCGAAAACACCATGGAGCTTGCCGGAAAAGCCATCCAAAGTGCCGGAAACGCCCTTGGCCTGCAGGCGGCACTGGTCTCGGTCATGCTCAAGCCCGAGGTCATCTACCGCCTGGAGATCGGATTCGGCGAACCCGATGAGCACGGCCGCCGCCGCCTTTCCCCGCATGAGCTGGCCCTCGCCCTTGCCTATGCCCTGACGGACAAGCCTCCGGAACAGGTGTCTGTCGGATCCGGGTCCCTGCTTTCCCTGGCACGTTCCGGCAAGCTCGATTCACCGGACCAGATCCGCCGGACCGTCAGGCATATCCTTGATGCCAATGACATGTCAGTCGCCGATTACCGGATGTTTACCGAGGATCACAAAGTACGCAACACCCGCACCCTGCGCTTCTTCCGTGACTTTTTTGGTTATCACCACGCCCCGAGGGTCTTCAAGGATGAGAACCGCATCAGTGTTAACAGCGGCTTCGACACCAAGCGGATCGTCACGGATGCCGACCAATTCGTCATGCATATTTTCGATAAGGATCACGATGTCCTGCGCCAGCTCCTGACCTCAAATAACTATTTTGTTACCTACCTCGGTTCCGATGAACACTTCCGGCACGACCTCAAATATATTCGGGAGAATGTCAACGATTCCGGTTACAAGACCAATATCGCCTACATCAAGCGTATCGAGGCTGCCGGCAAAACACCCATCCCCCTCGAGGGTCCCTCCAGCCGAACCTACGTGGGCTTCTACAACCTTGACCATGAAACCTGGGATTATCCGCGCAGGCAGCCCTTCCCTCTGCCGAAATCCCAGCGCGCTGGGATCCTCACCCACCCGGCCTGGCTCATTGCCTGGTCGGGCAATTTCGACAACGACCCTATCCGGCGCGGTAAATGGATTCGTGAACACCTCCTTGCTGATCACGTTCCGGAGATTCCCATTACCGTCGATGCCGTGATCTCTGAGGAGCGCGACCATACCCTGCGCAAGCGTCTCGAGCCCACCCGTGCCAGGGAGTGCTGGACTTGCCATAAGAAAATGAATCCTCTGGGCCTGCCCTTTGAGAACTTTGATGACTTCGGCCGTTTCAGGACTACGGAGATGCTTGACGACATCCTGACCATCTTTCCCGACCGCCACCGTGATGCCCGCAATGTGCGTCTCGAGACATCAGGCGAGATTACCGACAGTGGTGACGCCGCCATTGATGGTCCTGTTGCCGACGTCTTTGAACTTGTCGAAAAGCTTGCCGGATCCGTCCGCGTCCGGCAGTCGTTTGTACGCCACAACTTCCGCTACTGGCTTGGCCGCAACGAGACCTTCGCCGACTCCTCCACACTCATTGCGGCCGATAAGGCCTACATGGACAATGGCGGCAGCATGAAAGCGCTGATCGCTTCCCTTCTCTCTTCTGACTCTTTCCTCTACCGCAAATGATATCCCACCGCCGTCACTTCCTGAAAGGCCTCACTGCCGGGGGCATCTCACCCCTCCTCCTGCCGTTCTTGCATAACCTGCGCGCCGAGGACAATGGTCTCCTGCCCAAGCGCTTCCTGTTTGTGGTCAAATCCAGCGGCCTTACCCCTGCTGAGCTTGTGCCGTCTGATCTGGCTCCATCCATGGTCAAACCCGGCGAAAAGGAAGGCTGGCCGGCTGAGCTCGTCCCTGCCAAGGCCCTGATCGACATCCCGCTAAAAGATCACCAGCTTCCCGCATCCCTGCAACCCCTGGCAGGGTTTGCCGACCAGCTAACGATCCTGCAGGGGCTTTCCGGGAAAATGTGCCGGGGCGGCCATTCTGCGTGGTATGGTGCCCTGGGCTGCTACTACACCGGTAATGAGGGTAACCCCGGTCGTGCTGCTTCTGCCACAGTCGATGGTGCCCTCGCCCTCGCCCTGCCCTCCATTTTTCCCCATGTCGGTCTTACCCTTGGCGGTAAAGTCCTGACCGGCGTCAAAGACTCCGTGGTCTACCCCGGTATTTCCGCCCTTGCTGCTGATCGTCCGCTTCCCTATCAGGCCAGCCCCGCGATGGCTTATAAGTCCCTCTTTGGTATTGCCGCTGCCGGCAAGGCCGCCGTTGCCGAGAACCATCTTCAGACCATGCTTTTGGACCATATGGTCGATGATATTAAGCGCGTCCAGCGCCAGATTGGCAACGCGGACCAGGAAAAGCTCGATCACTATCTCTCGGCCTTTGACTCACTGCGCGACCGCCGTCGCAGGCTCAAGGGTTTGGAAGCCGATATCCGTGCTGCGGCACCCACCGTCACCGATAAATTCACCTCCGAGGTCGAGACGGATCGCATCGAGGCCCATTTTGATATTGCCGCCGCCACCCTCATCTCCGGAATCTCAAATGTGGTCAACGTCCGTGCCGATACCCTTGAGGTCACCTACCGCGGCCTTGGTATTTCCAAGCATGTCCACGGCCTCGGACATAGTGAATCGGTGGCCGGCATGAGCCCGGTTGAAGCCCGTCGCAGGATTCGCACCTTTCATCTTGAACAGGTTGCCCGCGTCGCTTCCAAGCTCAAAGCCGTTCCCGAGGGGGATGGCAATATGCTGGATAACACACTTATCGTCTACCTCAGTGACGCTGCCGAGAAACACCATGGTAGCGGCATCGAGTGGCCATTTATCCTGCTTGGCGGTTTGGCTCCGGGTGGTGGCGGCCGATACCTTCAATATCCCGCCTACCAGCAACCCGGCCACCACACCATCGCCAACCTCTACAACACGTTCATGCACCTTTCCGGGCACCCCACCGACCATTTCGGTCGCCTTGACAACCAGCTTCCTGTCGCCCTTCAAAAAGGCCCCCTCCCGCAACTGCTCTCGTAGGTTTTTGCCTAAGGTAGGCGGCACCCTTCCCCTTTTTGGTTGAGGGCCTCCAAGGGCTTCTTGTGTTTACCCGGAATCTGGTGCTAGGATGAGCGGGATGAAGGGGTTAAAGGGTATTTTCTTGGCACTGTTGTGTCTGAATCAGATCGGGGGCCAAGCTTGCTCAAGGGAGCAATTCAAGGATCTTTACAGCTCGAAGGGCGATCTCATCCAGGCCAGGGTTCTTGAGGTGAAAGGAGGAAAGGTTTCCCTGATCCGCAAGGGGGATGGCCGCAAGTTTACTGTCCCGCTTGAGAGGTTTGACAAGGCAACACGCGCCATGCTCGAGAGCGGTGAAGTGTTTACCACCGATGATGTCGGCAACCCGACCAACCGTAAGCTTTACCCGCGCAATCTCAGTGACATTACGGCAGCCCTAGAGACGATCAACAGTGCGGCGCAATCACAGGCAGAGTTTCCCGCCGGGCACCGGCAGGCGCTCGCCTCGCTTAATGCCTATCGGTACCTGTGCGGGCTCCCTTACCGGGTGAGCCTTGATACGGGGCTGTGTGAATCCGCCCGCAAGGCAGCCGCAGGATGTGCGGCAATCGGGAGGCTTTCCCATGATGCGAATGCAGAGGCGGGCAAATGCAACCTGCACAGCGGGATAGCCCTGGCCGATTCAATCCATGGATACATGAATGATAACGGCGCAAGCAACCGTGCAGACCGGGCGCATCGCCAATGGTGCTTGAGTCCCAGGCTGGGAAAGTTCGGCATCGGCCAGGAAGGGCAGTTCAGCGCCATGTGGACCATGGACAAGTCCGGACCGAAACCAAGGTACAAAGATGATTTTTTTGCTTATCCCTCGCGCGGTTTTTTCCCCGTGAAATACCTGAATCCTGAGACGGCATGGAGTGTTTATTTCCCGGGCGGTAAATTGCCGCCAAAGGACCAGATTGTGTTGAAGGTCTTTGAGTTGAACAAGGCCCTTGAAAAGGCCCCGTCCGGCAAGGCGGCCCCGCCCAACTCCACCGAGCTTGAAATCAAGTATCTTTCAACCTCCCAGTGGGTCATGCCCTGTATTAACTTTGAACCCGCGGCGGAAGTGGCCCCGGGGAAACGCTATTGGGTGAGTGTGCAGGCCGGGGATTCCAGGGCCGGTTATCTCGTGGAATTTGTAAAGTGATCCATCGCGCGTGAGAATATTGGATCTTGCCCTCAAGGTTTTGATTTCCATGGCATTTGCGACATGAATTCCTCCATGCCACGGATTTATCTTTTTGCCGCGCTTATGTTCACGGCTCCTTGTGTTCCTGCTGCAGAGCAATGGAAGCCTGGCAGCAAGCCGCGGGCAATACCTGCCGGCATGTTCGTGACTGATCCCGCACTCGAGGTAACCCTCTGGGCGACAACCCCGCAGCTTTTTAACCCGACCAACATGGATATTGACCATGCCGGCCGGGTTTGGGTCACGGAAGGGGTCAATTATCGCGGCAACAATGGCCGAAGGAAGGCCGGCGACCGGGTCGTTGTTCTGCAGGACACGAATGGAGATGGTCGATGTGACCAATCCCACACTTTTGTGCAGGAGGAGGGCTTCATTGCGCCGCTGGGGCTGGCCGTCTTTGACAATGTCATTTATGTCTCCCAGCCACCCGACCTGCTTGCTTTTACCGATGTGAACCGTGACCTTAAGTTTGACCCGAAGGTTGATAAGCGGGAAGTCATTCTGACCGGTTTCAATGCCATTAACCATGATCATTCCCTGCACTCGGTTACCGCGGGTCCTGATGGGAAGTTTTACTTCAACAACGGCAACTGCGGTGCGGTTTTCACCGACAAGTCAGGCATTACCTTTTACCTCGGGGGTACCTATGGAAGTCGCGGGCCGAACTGGCCAGCTGATCACCTGAAAACAACGGGCATGAAGTCCGGCGACGGTCATGTCTGGACTTCAGGCTTTGTCGTCCGGATGAATCCCGATGGGTCCAATGCCGAGATCGTCGGGCATGGATTTCGCAACGCATACGAGCAAACGCTCAGTTCCTTTGGCGACATGTTCCAGAATGACAATGATGATCCTCGTGCCTGCCGAACATCATTTGTGCTGGAATACGGATGCGCGGGCTATTTCACCCGGGATGGGCGCCAGCGTAACAAGGCGGTCAGGAGGCCGGGTCAGCCCTACGCCAGTGTTCACTGGCGGCAGGATGATCCGGGCACCATGGATGCCGGGGACGTATATGGAGGGGGGGCGCCGACGGGTATCACATTCTATGAAAATGGCGCCCTTGATCCCAAGTGGAATGGGTTGTTGCTCAGTTGTGATGCTGCCCTGAACACGATCCTGGGATATAAGCCAACGCCACTTGGAGGCAGCTTCAAACTCGATCGTTTTGATTTCCTGACCAGTAACCCGGAAAAAAAATACGAGGGTGCTGATTTTGCAGGAGCACCCAGCAGGCATTCCTCGATAGACAAGCCGGCTCCCACCCTTTTCCGGCCCAGCGATGTAACCGTCGGGCCCGACGGAGCAATTTACTTCTGTGATTGGTTTGATCCACGCATTGGTGCCTCAAGCCACATGGATCATTCCTTCTCCGGGAGCGTCTACAGGATTGCCCCGAAAAATTTTTCCCCGGTCGTTCCCAAACTTGACCTGTCAACCACAGCCGGTCGAATTGCGGCATTGCGCAGCCCGGCGATCAACACTCGATATCTGGGATTTCGCGCACTTAAGGCACAGGGTAGGGATGCATTCCCGGCGGTGGCTGAATTGCTCAGGGAGAAAAACAAGTGGATTGCGGCCCGTGGAGTATGGCTTCTGCCGCACCTCGGCGACGATGGTATCCAGGCCTGTGCCGAGATGTTGCAGGACAGGGATGCATCGAAGCGCATCCTTGCCTACCGGGCCTTGCGCAGGGCCGGCCACGACATGGTTGCCTATGCCCGCGGCATGAGCTCGGATCCTTCCCCACAGGTGAGGCGCGAGATTGCTCTTTCCCTGAGAGATATTCCCGCTGAAAAAACCGCTGACATCTTCGTGGAACTGGCCCGGCGTTGTGACACCAGTGACAAGAATTCCCTGGAGGCCATCGGGCTGGGGGCAGCCAACCAGGAAAGTGTTATCTGGACGGCAATCCGGGAGGGTCTCAGTCCCGGAGCGCCTTCCGATTGGCCGGAGAGCTTTGAGAGGCTCACCTGGCGCTTATGGGGTGCAGCGGCAATTGATGACCTTAAGGCCCGGGCGATGGACCAGACGCTTTCCCTGTCAAAACGCAAGTTTGCCCTCGAGTCGATCGCTTTTATTGATGATGCCAGGGCTTCACGGGTCATGCTGGAGCTGGCCGCAAGGCCGTCACCGCTTAAGGGGGATGCCATCGCCTGGCTTTTGCGCAATGCCGCCGGGGAATGGGCCAAGCATGACATCAGCAGGCTCATGAAGGAGAAGAACATTTATGATCCGGATGCCATCGAAGTGGTTGCCGCCCCGGTCCCGGATCCTCCTGCAGGAACCGCTGTGCCCACCGTTGCTGAGATTTTAAAGCTTAAGGGGGATGCCGCGCGTGGCAGGGTGGCCGCTGCCCGCTGCCTGATCTGTCACCGAATTGAAGGCAAGGGACCGGACTATGGGCCTGATCTCAAAGGCTGGGGCATGACCCAGACACGCGAGGTGATCGTGCGCTCCATCTTGGATCCTTCCGCCGAGATTGCCCTTGGCTACAAGGGAACGGAGGTGTTGCTCAAGGACGGAGGTGTCATTCACGGGATCGCCTTCAACAACAGTGACTCCTATATCAGGAATTCCCCGCCAATCGTGATCCAGTCCGCAGGGGGCATCACGCAGTTCATTCCCCAGGAGCGCATCAAGAAGAAGAACACGTTGAAGCGTTCACTGATGTATGATCCCGCGACACTTCAGCTCAAGGCGCAGGACATTGCAGATATTGCCGCCTGGCTTAAAACCTACCGCTAGGGCCATGAGCCCTTGTCCCGCCGGGGAAATCGGTGTTAGGGTGCAGGCATGAAACAGCGAACAACGGCTCTTCTGGCACTGCTCTTTTTCCCCCTGATAACCTCTGCCCGTTTAACGGCAGAATCCGCTGCGCTTGCGCATGGTGATGCTTTAGCTGTGCAGAAAAGTCTCAAGGACGGAAATTCTGTTTTCACTCCAGCTTTGCGTTCAGCCTATCTGGCATATGCGAAGGACAAGGCACTGGCTGACCTCAAGGCCAGGGAAATCACCCTTCCCGGCGAGTTCATTGACTGGGTTGATTCCGATCTTACGGTGGTCACCGGCGTCTACGCTGCCCACGATAAGCCCGGGGATGTTCTTCTGTGGCTTTATTCCCTGCGCCTGGACCTGGGCAGGGAGAAGTTTGAAAAATACCGGCAACTGGCACTGGCGGCAGCCCTTGTCAGCGCCAAGGAAGGCATGGTTGCCAATATCACATCACGCTCACCGTTGAAGCTGAACATTCCCGGTGACCCCCGCAAGCCGGTCGATACCAAGTATGCCGAGCGTAAACTGGATGTGAATGACCACATCATCAATTTCCTTAATGAAAACACGATTGAGGAACCGATCGTGGTCAGTAAGAAAAAAAAATCGAAACTCAAGTATGATGCTCGGGGCATTGCAATTCCGGCCCCGGAGGAAAAGCAAGGTGCCCCAGCAAAGGCTCCTGCCGGCACACGGGTTCGCAATCTCTATGCTTCTGATGTCCTCGCCAGCCGGCAGCTGCAGTCAAAGTTCAATTCCTACATGAAGTCGAAGGGCTTTGATGTCAGTATCGACTGCGGGGAAAAAGTCATCCACTGGGACAGCAAGGCAATGGTTCGGGGTGAAACCTATCGCAGGATTGACCAAGCCTATAAGTTATTCAAGGGGGCGTATGAGGCTAAGGGGCTGCTGCCCCGGGAAAGGGACGCTTTTGCTACACCTGCGGAACGCTGCGTTTACCTGATCCGCAATGATGAATACCGCTTTCCGTCACAGGTTGCCCAAAAGCGCAAATGGCCGCAGTTTCCGCTTACTGCCCCATGGCCGCTGTTGACCATGCTGGCTGCTGACCGGCAACCCCTGCGCGAGCGCGAAGAGCGCTGGATTGCCTTTCGCGACCATGGCGAGTTCTACAAGTATGGGGAGTATATCGGGGGCATTGCGCAACAGCACAGCATGCAATCCGCACGTCGTTTGATGCCCTACCCCTTTACCTACGGAACCATCCAGATGATGCTCAAGGACGGCGGCGTATGCGGCACGATGGGATCAATCTCTGCTCGCGGTCACAATATTATTGGGGTGCCATCCTCCCAGGCCACACAGCCGGGACATTGTGCGGTTGTCTATTTCCTGCATGACGCTGGCAAAAACACCTTCAGTTGCAAGGGAGGCCAGTATGCCACCGGGGGAGACGAAAAGACTGGGCCTTTCACTCCCTGGCCTTTCGAGCCTACCTTTAAACGTACTGGACGCAAAAACGGCTACGAGATTGCTTTTCACAACCGCAAGCCCATGGTTTATCACCAGAGCTTGGCCTGGGGAGTGAATCACGGCGTCTATTCCTACATGGATGCGACAATTGCTCACTCGGTGTTCAATCTCCTTGCCCGTGAGCAGCGTGCCGGTGAGGGCATGAAGCTGCTGGAAAGCAGCATTGCAATAAACCCATACCATTTCCTCATTGTCGACACTGCCCAGAAAACAGCAAGCTCTCCCCTGGGGCAGATCCGTTTCTGGAACCGGTTTGTTGATGCCTTGGCATCGACCAAGGGCAAGTCTGGATGCCCGGTTGAGGGCCTTTACAAGCAAACAGTAAAAAACAAAATGTTTGATCGCATTGCCGCACTTCCAGTTCCTAAGGACAAGAAGTCCGCACAGGCAGTGCTGTCTTTTTTGGAGGGCTTGAAATGTGAGCACAAAAAGGCCCTGAATCATTACCGCAAGGCTTTGGGCAAACCTTTAATAGGTTGATGAATGGCCTGCGATATCCATCAAAGTAATTGAACCCGGCAGTTAAAAACCTCAAATTCCAATATTAAATTCCATGACCATCAAACGCTTTTCCAGTTTTTGGCAAATCTCAGTAATCATTGCGACCCAACTCCTTTTGACCTTCTCATCAGGGGCTGCTGAGTTGCTCCTCAAAAAGGGGGATCGCCTGGCGATCGTGGGGGACTCAATCACTGAGCAGAAACAATACAGCCGCTTCATTGAGAATTATCTTCTGGCATGCACACCGGAGCTGGAGCTTAAGATTTTCCAGTTCGGATGGAGCGGGGAGCGTGCTCCCGGATTTGCGCACCGGATGGATAATGACCTGATTCCCTGGAAACCGACTGTGGTAACCACGGCCTTCGGAATGAATGACGGCAGTTACCGGGCATACAATGATGCCATCGGCAGGAACTATGAGCAGGGCACCCGGAGGATCCAGGACCGGATGAAGGAAATTGGTGCCCGCATGGTAGTGGGCGGCCCCGGGCCGGTCGACCTTGACAGCTGGCGGCGTGACAGGCCTGATGAGGACAAGGTCTACAATGATAATCTGGGCAAGCTCAGTGCCATTGCCGGCAGGTTGGCCAAGGAGCGGGGCTTTGTCTTTGGCAACCTGCATCCCATGATGATGAAGGTGATGGCTGATGCCAAGGCGGCAAACGGTGCTGGGTATCACGTCTGTGGCGGGGATGGCGTGCACCCTGCCGCCAATGGTCACCTGGTCATGGCCTACAGCTTTCTCAAGGGGCTTGGTGTTGATGGCAACATCGGAACCATTACCGTGGACATGAAGGCTAAGGCGAGTGCCTCCGGGGGGCACCGGGTCATTGCTTCGGAGCCGGGGACGGTTGAGGTTGAGAGCTCCCGTTATCCGTTTTGTTTTTCCGGGGCGGAGAAGGACCCGAACGGCACACGCAGCATCCTGCCTTTCCTGCCCTTCAATGAAGATCTAAACCGCTTCATGCTGGTGGTAAAGAACCTCGAGTCAGAGCAGGCAGAGGTCACATGGGGAGAGGCAAAGAAGACCTTTCCCCGTGCGCAGCTCGAGCAGGGCATCAACCTCGCCGCAGAGTTTATCGACAACCCATTTGTGGAGCCTTTCCAGAGGCTGGACCGGATCGTGCAGCAAAAACAGCAGTATGAGACCAACATGATCAAGCGCATCGTCACCAATTTCCGCCAGATCCGCAACGTTGTTGGCAAGGATGACGAGCTCGACGAGTTACTTGCCGGTGTTTATGGCAAACTTGGCATCAAGCAGGAGAAATACCAGGAGCAGGCACGTGCTTGCGTGCAGCCACTTCGCCACAAGCTGAGTGTGGCGGCCAAGTAATGGGGAAGGAGTTTCCCTGGCCACTGCCAGGGATTAAAAACGGAAGTTCTGGGCTTTCTCGTAGGGCTTGAGAGCCTCAACTTCTTTCTGGGCCTCTTCACGATAGGACTGGATAAAAGCCTCAAGGGCGGCCGGATTATCACGCGCATCAAAGGCAGCGAGGGCCGGGTCATTGACCTGTACCATCCATTGGCGCAACCTCGTGCGCAGCTCACTGACCAGGGGTTGCTCTCCGGCATCTGTTCCGATCAGGTTTTTCAGGCAGCCGGGGTCACTGCGCAGGTCAAAGAACTCTTCCACGGTGCGCAACTCAAGGTGGCGCACCCGGGCGGCCATTTCCGGGTCTGTCTTGGCTGCCTGTTGCATGGCACTGAAGGTTTCCCCCCCGAGCCGGTCGAAGCGGCGCTTACCATTGCTCCATGGGTTGAATACATATGCCGCTTCCCTGGTCAGGACCGAGCGCATTGGCAGGGCGTCCCGCCCGTGGATATGGAAGAACTGCGTGAACACTGCATTTCGATCTGGTTGTTTTTCTCCGAGCAGGAGTGGCACGAAGGAACGCCCGTCGGATTTTGGTGCGGGCACCCCGGCGATTTCCAGCAGCGTCGGCATGAGGTCCAGCGTGGTTACCATGTGTGCGGCATCGACCGACCCGGGCCTTACCTTTCCCGGCCAGCGGATAATGAAAGGCGATCGAACACTGTCGACATAACAATTGAACTTTGCCCCCGGAAAGGGCATGCCGTGATCGGCGAGAAAGATCACGATGGTATCCTCCTCAAAATCGGCGAGTTTAAGCACTTCCAGTACCTCGCGCACCATGTCATCAAGCCGGCGCACCGAGGTGCAGTATGCTGCCAATTCATTGCGTACCCCGGGCAAATCCGGCAGGAATGCGGGGATCTTCACCTCGTCGGCACTGAAGGTACGCGTGGCGGGTGCCCGCTCGTTGGGGGGCTTGGTCGCCCTGCCTCCACCAAAGGGGCGGTGCGGGTCATGTGAGTTGGCCATCAGGAAAAACGGCTGGTTTGAGTTGCGCGCCATGGCGAAAAACTTCTTGGCAAAGCTCCGGAAGATTGCCGGGTCACGACCCCAGCGGTTTTCATCCCCGGTACCCTGCCAGCGGTAGGTTACCGACCAGCGAAACAACTCCTGCTGCCGCAGTGGCTTGCCGATGATGCCGCATAGATACCCGGCCTGGTTGAGCAATGACGGCAGGTTTGGTGTCCCGGGCCTGATACGCTGGAATCCTTCCGCCCCGTTGTTTTGTGCATACCGGCCGGTAAGCATGACACTGCGCGATGGTGTGCAGATAGAGACATTGACATAGGCATGTTGAAAGCGCATACCCTGCTCCGCCAGGAGGTCAATGTGCGGGGTGATGCCGGGTGCGGCACCGCCGAAGCATCCCGGCGTGTCCCAGTTCATGTCGTCGGCGACAAGCATCAGGATATTGGGTCTTTTCTTTGGCGCAATTTGCTGTGCCCACGCCGGAGCGGCAATGGCCTGAAGGCTGCATAATACGGCCAGTATGGTGAGCTTGCTGGTCATTTGAGCGTCATGATCCAGGCTGAAAGGTCTGCTACGTCCTGCGGGCTCAAGGTATAGGCAAAACTGGAGGGCATGCCGGAGTGTTTGGCATCGGCCCGTTTGATGATTTCCCCGGCCTTTACCACCACGCGCTCGCCATTGGGAAGATAGATCTTCAGGACCTGCGCTGTTTCCTCCTGAATCATGCCGAAAAGCTCGCGACCGTCCTTTAACCTGAGGCTGGTCTGCTGGAATCCCTCAACGATGTAGGCATCCGGCTCAAGGATGGACTTGATGATGTAGCCTAGGTCCTGGCGCTTGTTGATTCCCACCAGGTCAGGGCCGAGAACCACCCCTTTGCCCTGGACCTGGTGACAGGCAAAGCAGGTGCCACGTCCGAAGAAAAGTTCTTTTCCGTGTCCGGGGTCGGCCTTTGGCATGGCATTGGTGGCGGCAGCGATATTGGTCTTCCGCAGGCCGGTCTTGGTGAGGAAGACCTGATACATGGACTCGCCATCGGCGCCATCAAGCTTGTTGCCGCCGATCACCACCTCCCCGGCCGGGACGTTGCGACGGTAGACCGGGAAGGATTCGCCGTTGCTCATGATGATGGCCATGGAGGTTTTTTCCATGCCGTCCACGAGAGCCTTGGCTGGCTTGGTGCGGCCGTCATAGGCAAGGTAGAGCGTGGCGGGCAAGTTAATCTCGAAGCGGAGAAATTCCCTCTGCGTATTGGCCTTGTCATCATTGTGGGTTCGGATATGCGTGGCACCTTCCAGGGCCTCGGGAATCCGGGTAAAGGTGTAGTTGCGATCCGCATAGACGAGGGTTCCCCGCTGCAGGCTGTCAAGTTGCGCGCGATAGGATTTTGCTGCGCCCTTGCCGCGGATGCCGCGCACAAAGAGGCGATCCTGCCACTCGGAGTCACTGATTTTATGCAGCACCAGTGTTTCGACTTCCGAGAGACGGCGCTCTCCCTTGAACAGAGCTGCCTTGAGCGTGGCACTTTCAGATATCTTGAGCTCCCCCTTTACCTGAGTGGATTTTGCCGAGGGCTCGGATCCATCAAGGGTATAGCGGATGGTGCCGGGTGTTGCCGCGGCAAACCGCACAAGGCTGGATTGGCGGAAATGTTCCTTGTCGGCGGACAGGGTCAGGCTTTTCAGGGGATTGCCGTTGTCAGCAACCGCTCCATTGAGGAATTCATTCGCCCGTTGCTGCAAGTCGCGATCTCCTTCCTCCATAAGGCCCAGTGCGGCCATACGGCGGATGCCGGGGCGCCCGTCCTCCAGCAAGTCCCGGCGCTTGTCCTCAGGCAGTTGACGGCGCATGACCTGCCAGTTGGTATAGTAAGCCACCCGGTCAGTCTCATAGGCCACGGCGTCGAGGATTGCGCCACTGTTGTTTGCCCAGCCAATACGGTCCAGTGAGCCCATTGCCGCCAACCTGATGCGCGGTTCCTGATCAGTGAGCAGCTTGATGAGCAGCGGGATCGCGGAGGCGACACCATTCTCGCCAAGGATGCGCGTGGCCTGGATACGGACGTTTAGCCTGTAATTTGCAGGCGGGAGGCGACCGGCTTGCTTCGTGGCCTGCCATTGGCCACTGGCAAATTGCTCTACCTGCCCGTGGTCCTGTCCACGGGCCTTGTCAATGTGGCCGATTGCCCACATCGCCCAGGTCGCCTGGGTCTCGCTGAGGGTGCCGGACCGGATTGTTGCCAACAGGTTGTTGCGTTCTGTCTCGCCCCGGCGGATGAGCTCATCCTGGGCGTGAACCCGCCAGACGTGGAGGTTGGAACCGAGGTCTTCAACCAGTTCCGCGAGGCTCCAGTCCCTGATGTCCTTGGCCCGTTTTGCCGTATCCCACGTTTTCCGCGGGATTAGCGGCGATTCCTTGTGAATAAGGCGAAATACCCGTCCCTGGTATTTCGCATTCTCCGCAGCTGTCCACTTTTCCTTGGGCACATACTCGGTGCCGTAGACGGATCCCCAGCCGGCGATATACAGGGCGCCATCGGGACCGATCTCAATATCAGTCGGGCGGAAAAGCGAGCGCCCCTTGGCTCCCTTGTAGCCCAGGTCGCCTCCACGGGTGGCGCCACCATCGACAATCTTGCGCTTGGCCTCTGCCGGTACCTGTAATGCACCGACCCATTTCGGGTTATAGAGGAAAATGCAGTTGTTGGTCCAGTCAGCGATCAGGTAGTGGTTGCGGTATTGTTCCGGGAAGTGGTTTGAGCTGTAGAAGGCAACACCGGTCCCGGAACCGCTCACGCTCGGGAAAAGATCCGAGGAAGGCGCGATAGCGATGTGTTTTCCCATCCAGTCAAATTTCCACGGGTGGCGCATCGAGTAGTGGCCGTGGCGGATCGGCATGAAGATTCGCTCGCCCGGACGTCCGGGGTCATTATCGGTGGCAAGCCAGTTGAAGCCGCTGTCCATGCACATGTCCCAGGGATTGCGCATACCGCGGGCGAAGAGCTCAAGACCGTGCCCGCCGGGGCGACAGCGGAAAATGCCACCCTCCATTTCCCGCTTGTTCATCGGGTGGTAGCTTTTCGGGTAGGTGTCCTTTGTGTAGACCTTAGTCAATGGGTATTGCGTCTTGTCGTCTGACTTGATGCCCTGCAGGTCAAGGATTGGCTTTGGCGCGTTCGGCTTTACCCAGGTGTTGCCCATGGTGAAATAAAGCCAGCCGTCGGGTCCCCAGTTAAGGCCGTGCACACTGTGGCGCAGGTTGTTGAGCCCCGTATAGATGACCTGGTACTCGTCGGCAATATCATCCCCGTCGGTATCACGCAATACCGTGAGTTCCGGTGCGTTGGCCACCCATAGTTCATTGCCCTTCCAGGCCATTGCCTGGACACAGTTGAGGCCCTCGGCGAATGTCTTTACCGTCTCGGCGACCCCATCGTCATCTGCATCGATCAGGATCTTGATGTAGTCGGTTGGTGAGTCCTCCTTCGGGTGGCGGTATTGCGGGCCGGCCCCGACATAAAGCCGCCCTTTCCGGTCAAAACAAAGGGAAGAGGGATTGATAATGTGCGGTTCCCTGACAAAAAAATTGATGCCGAAGCCCTTCTCTACAGGCGGCAGGGCATCCTTGTCGACTTCTGCATTGGCATTGCGTGAATCTGGGCCAATGGCTAAAAGCAGGATAGACAGGATAACGGAGGCCCGGGCTTGATACCCGGTAGGCTGACCTTGGGATTTGCTTTGCATCATGGTTTTTAATAGGCTTGAAAAAGGCCGGGCACAATGGCGCCTGCTTATATTAATGATCATCGACATAGAAAACATCGGAATCGTCAATATCAGGAATTCCGACAACCAGTACCCGCATTTTTCCGGCGGCACTGTGCACCACTCCGGGGGGAATATGGATCATGCTGCCCTTGTGCACCTCATGTTCCCTGCCGTCTAGAAGCACTGTGCCCTCGCCTTCCAGCACATAGTAGAGCTCAGTGGCGCGCTTGTGGTAATGGGGGCGGGCGCCGTCAATATCAACGGCATGGGCCCAGGCGGCGACATCATCATCCCCCCGGCTCAGCAGGCGATAACGGTATCCGCAGGCGCTGGCTTCCCTTGCTGCTTGTTCCTCATGGCGAAGAATGAGGTTGGATGGAGTAGGCGGGCTTGGTTTTTCAGGCATCACCTGTGAGATTAGCCCGGATTATTACCCGTGTGGAATAGAAAAACGTGCCGGCTGTGGTGTTGCTGCAGCCGACAGGCTTACCCGGCTGTTATCTTTTTTGTGCTGCCTGTGCCTTTACAAGCCATGACTCGAACTTTTTCTCAAGGTCCTCAAAGCGTGCATCATCAGCCTTGCCTGTGCGGGTTTTCTTGCCGGTTGCCGATCCCACCGTTATCCCAAAAGATTTTCTTTCCGATGCGAGGGTAAAGTTGTCCTTGTCCACCCGCGTTGCCGTGAAGATGCTTTGGCTTCCCTTGGCGGGTTCCGGGGAAATTTGTTTCATGGCAAATGCGCTATTGGCCTCATTCCAGGTGGTATGGTGAACGAGCTTGGCACCATTGGAGAGCTCGCTGGTGTCGACATAACAGGATCGATTCTCATCGAAGGTCACCACCATGCGCTTGAGCAGAAGAACTTTGCCATCGGATGCAGAAAATTCGGTGATGGTTTCCACCGACTTTCCCTTCTCCCGCCACCGGCCAATCATTTCCTGCCGAATAGTTGCCGGTTCCTTTCCCGTTTGCCGGCTGGTGATCTCCACGGTCCAGTGGCCGAGCCGAAAGTCAAAGCCATCACCCGGGGATCCCTCACTCTTACAGCCGTTGACGGCGATACACAGTGCGCTGAGCAGAAGGGAGCTGAGGACTTTATGGACTGCGGTCAACCGGGCTGGGTGATGCGTGCTTTGCGGCGCAGCCATGGTCGGAGTGCTTATCTTTTACTGGTCTGCCTGTTCTCCACCATGCCCCTTCAGGAATCGGAACAGGTCACTCTTGGTTGAGAGGATCACCGAGGTGTCGGAGGAAAGGGTGGTGCGGTAAAGCTCCATGGTCTTGGTAAATTCATAGAATTCCACCGCTTCCTGGCTCTTGTTGTAGGCGGCAGCATAGGTGGCAGTTGCCTCGGCGTCGGCATTTCCCTTGATGGTTTCCACCTGCTTGTAGGCTTCGGACTCAATGCGCTTGAGCTCCTTTTCCATTTCCCCAAGGATGCGGTCACCCTCTCCTTTTCCTTCCGCGCGGT
>CACIUL010000006.1 GCA_902589825.1 uncultured Verrucomicrobiota bacterium | reverse complement strand
CAGGCCCATTGTTAAATGGTGGGTGGGTCCATAATTGTTCAACGCAATGTGGATAGTTAAAGGGGAGTGTTTTCCAGCGTGATCATCCAGTGGATGAGGTGTAGGGTGCCCTCATGTTCGCTAGGTTGATATTGCTTCCGTTATTGCTTGGACCCGTTGTGGCAGCTGATGACACCCAGGCCGTGCTCCTGGGAGGGCAAAGGATTGCGGAGGCGCTTGAGGTCCTTGGACGCCCACTGCCAGAAGGGGCGGCCGTTCAATTAAAGCAGGCCGATTCTATTGAGAAAGTAGAGCGTATCCTGGACCCGCTCTGCCTGATGGAAGTGACGATCAACCCTGAGTCTAGGGTCAAGGTAACCAAGGGGAAGGCAGAAAGTGAACTTGTCGAGGGCGGGTGGAGTTCGTTCCTGGTCAAGGTGAACAATGAAGCCGGGGTAACGGCGCCCCTTAGCGTAAGCAGTCCGCAGGCTTTGCCCCTTGCCAATGCCCCTGAGAAGCAGGTTGTTGATAGATGGCTTGAGTTGGCGGTTTTTCGTGGGCGGCCTTTGGCGGCAACATTGAGCGGAGCCTCTGTGGATTACCGCATTATTCAGCTTTATTCCCGCGATGCCGGCAGGCGTGCGGCGATCATTCAGTTCGACGTGGGACAGGGGACGCAGGACCTCGGCTTCAGGAGTGAGTTATTGTTAAATTTCAATTGCCTGCCCACCCAGAAGTTAACCTTTGAGGTTGCTGACGAGAACGATAAGCCCACAACGGCGGCATTTGAAATACGTGACATGGCGGGGCGGGTTTACCCTTCTCAGGCGAAGCGCCTGGCCCCGGATTTCCACTTTCATCCACAGGTTTACCGCTCGTCCGGCGAGTTCATCAAGTTGCCTCCCGGAGAGTATCTCGTGGCCTGTACCAGGGGGCCTGAGTATTATGGCCAGCGGCGTCGAATCACCGTCGGCAAAGTTCCAGCCAAGGTCCGCTTCAAGCTGGAGCGCTGGGTTGACCCTGCTGCCCGTGGGTGGTGGTCGGGTGATCACCATATTCATGCTGCAGGTTGTGCGCATTACAGCAACCCGACGCAGGGAGTCCATGCGCCTGACATGATGCGGCATTGCCTTGGAGAGGACCTTAAGGTGGGTTCTAACCTGACTTGGGGGCCCTGCTTTGATTACCAGAAACAATTTTTTACCGGCAAAGAGGATAAGGTCTCCCGCTACCCCTACATTCTTCGTTATGACATCGAGGTTTCCGGGTTTGGATCACACCAGTCAGGCCACCTTTGTCTGCTGCGCCTCAAGCACCAGATGTACCCGGGAGGAAAATCAAAGGATCACTGGCCGACCCTTTGCCTGAATACGTTGCGGTGGGCAAAGAAGCAGGGGGCCGTCGTTGGTCCTGCTCATTCCGGTTGGGGGCTTGCCACCAAGAGCAATGAGTTGCCTAATTTTGAGATTCCTCCTTTTGATGGGATAGGTGCCAATGAATACATTGTGGACGTGACACATATGGTGCCCGGGCCCGACGGGAAGCCCGTTCCTGCCGTTGATTTCATTTCCACGGTGGACACTCCGATCCACTGGGAGCTGAATATCTGGTATCACACACTGAACGTCGGCTACAGGACCCGAATCAGCGGGGAGACCGACTTTCCATGCATCTACGGTGAGCGTGTGGGCCTTGGTCGCAGTTACGTCAAGCTTGAGGGGAAGCTTACCTATAACAAGTGGTGTCAGGGGATAAGGCTGGGCCGGAACTATACCGGGGATGGGCGCAGCCACCTCATGGACTTTACAGTTGGAGGAGTTGAAGTCGGAACGAAAAACAGTGAGGTGAAACTGGGCGCTGCGGGTGTTGTTCCTGTAACCCTTGATGTAGCGGCACTTCTTGACGAGGAAGCGGACAGAAGCATTGCCCAGAGACCTCTGACCCATAAGCCTTACTGGCACATTGAGCGTGCACGTGTTGGTGATTCCCGTGAGGTTGACGTGGAACTGCTCGTTAACGGGTTGCCTGTTGAGCGTAAACGGGTGCGTGCCGATGGGAAAACAAGGCGTATGGAGTTTTCCCTCAAGGTTGATCGCAGCTCATGGGTCGCGGCTCGGATATTTGGCTCATCCCATACCAATCCTGTCTGGGTTATTGTCGAAGGAGCTCCCGTGAGGGCATCAAGGCGCAGTGCGAAATGGTGTCTTGATTCTGTTGACCAATGCTGGAAACAAAAGCAACGGTTTATTGCCGCGGGCGAAATGGAAGATGCCCTTGCTGCCTATGCCCATGCACGCGAGGCTTATCGCAAGCGGCTTGAGGAGAGCCGGGTTGAGTGACTTGTTGATATCAATCATTTCATGAGGAGAACAAAGATTATTGCAACGCTGGGGCCTGCCACCGATTCAAGCGAGGTGATTGCCCGCATGCTGAGTGCCGGAGTGAATATTTTCCGGCTGAACATGACCCATGCCAAGCATGATTGGGTGAGGGAAGTGGTTACCGTGATCCGGGATTCATCCAGGGAAACAGGGAAGGCTGTCGCTATTCTGCTTGATTTGCAGGGGCCTTCTATCAGGACCGGCGACCTGGACCAACCCCTTGAGCTTAATGAGGGCGCAACCGTGGAGTTGGTGACGGGCAACCCCCAGGAGGCAGGGGAAGGTTCCATTTATGTCAATTACGCAGGCTTGGTTGATGACCTTAGCGTGGGGGATCCGGTCATGGTTGATAACGGGGTCATCCAGTTAAAGGTCGTTGGCAAAAAGGATGGGAACAAACTTGTCTGTGAGGTTGTTACCCCCGGACGAATAGGCTCCAGGCGGCATATCAACCTGCCAGGCGTGTATGTCAGGCTCCCCGGCCTTACAAATGCCGATAAAAAATGTGTGCAGTTGGCTTTTGAGGTTGAGGCCGATTTTGTCGCCTTGAGTTTTGCAAGGGAGGCGGCGCATATTGAAGAGCTTAGAGACCTGCTGAAGTCAGCAGGATCAACGGCACAGGTGGTTGCAAAGATTGAGGACCAGGAGGCAATGCGCAACCTGGATGAGATCATCGTTGCCTCTGATGCCGTGATGGTTGCCAGGGGCGACCTTGGGATCGAGGTTCATGTGGAGGAGTTGCCGCTGGTTCAGCGGAGGATAGTTCAGAAATCCATTAAGCTGGGAAGGAGGGTGATTGTTGCAACGCACATGCTTGAATCAATGATTGAAAATCCTCTCCCGACGAGGGCTGAGGTCAGTGACGTTGCCAATGCGGTATATGAGCAGGCTGACGCCGTGATGCTCAGTGGAGAGACCAGTGTTGGCAATCATCCAGTCAAGTGCATTGAGATACTGGACAGGATAACCGCCAGGAATGAAGTCGGAGGAGCGGGGTTTGCAAAGCATGCGGATATCAAGTCGCATAAGCAGAAGACGGTGAAGGCGGCCGTGGCGCTTGCAGACTCTATCCCCGGGTGCGTGATTGCGGTATTCACCAAGCGCGGAGTCATGGCTGATTATGTCGCCAATCTTCGACCCGAGTCCGCCTCGGTATATGCGTTTACTGCAGATGAACAGGTGATTCGGCACTTGTGCCTCAGTCGTGGAGTGACGGCATTCCTCTCGGCTTTTTCAGGGACTCCTGAATCCATTGTATCGGAGGCACTTGATGATTTGAAGGGGCGAAAGCTTGTGGATTCCGGCGACTCTGTTGTCGTCCTCAGTGATGTGCTCGGTGAGGAGTTCGCCCAGGATTCCATTCAGCTTAAGAGAATTCTATAAAACTTCTGCCAAAGAGCCTTTTGCCTTTCTTTAATTCTGGTGGTTGAGTATCAACGTTTTTTGTAATATGATATATCAAGAAATCATGAAGAAAATGATCAACAACAATCTGATGAAGGCCTGTCTCGTCTTGGTGGGTGCGATGGTGGCAATGTCAATTGCCGGATGTGACAAGGGAGATAGTGCCAAGACTGGTGGCGTGAAGGAAGCGGAACCGGCCAAGGAAGCAGAACCGACCAAGGAAGCGGAACCGGCCAAGGAGGCAGAACCTGCCAAGGAAGCAGAACCGGCCAAGGAAGCAGAACCGGCCAAGGAAGCAGAACCGGCCAAGGAAGCGGAGGCCTCTGTTGGAGCCGGAGAAGACAAGGTTGCCGCTGCCCTTAAGGGAAAACTCATCGGGTTAAAGGGGGGGGATATTGCTGACGCTGAGCTTACCGGCAATCCTGAGTATTATGTGCTTTATCACTCTGCTTCCTGGTGAGGAGGGTGCAAGGCAGTAACGAAGCAGTTGGCTTCGATTAATGAAGAGAATATTAAGCTAGGAGATAAAAAGAAGTTTCAGATTGTGCTTGTTGGTTACGACAGGAACAAGGCAGGGAATGAGAATTACGTGAAGGGCAGTTCAATGACATGGCCTGCCATCAAGATTGCCGAGAAAGATTCTGTTGAGAAACTGACTTCCCTCGGAGAGACAGGATTTATACCAAACCTCGTCTTGCTGAATACAGCGGGCGAAATGCTGTCCAATGACCGCAACGAGGTATTGAAGAAACTCACCGAGCTTTCCAAGTCTTAGCCGAAATCACAATTCGTTGATTTCCAACAGCATGCATATGCATGCTGTAATGTGATTGTTCCCTTGGATTCAGGGAAACTGACTGTTATGGTAGTCTCTATACGATCGTGCCATGATGTCATATATACTTCGTTTTCAGTTTGTTGCCTTTTTTGCTCTCATCCTTACCCATGCCACGCAGCTGACAGGGGAGCCTGTTGCCAATCCGGATGAATACGACACGCTTGAAGATGAGGTCCTGCAAATTGGGGCTGACTTCGGCTTGCTTTTCAATGATGATAATGATGGTGGCCAGATTGCCGCCGTTGAGGTCAGCCAGCCAGCCCACGGTGCGCTGGACTTGAATGCTGACGGCTCATTTACCTATATTCCTGATCCCGACTTCAGCGGCGAGGATTCATTTACCTACGCGGTGCAGAGTGTTCCCGAAGGAGTGAATTTCATTGTCGATAGAGCCCGTTCCAGTGTGGACTTTTCAGCCAGGCTGATTGCCGGCGTGATCGACCAGACCCGGGATGATGATTCGGCGCTAACCGGTAATATTCAGGTGGTTTTATCGCCGCCGGGTGCTCCTTTTGAGCTTGTTCACATTCAGGATGCGTTGCTTGTCCTCGATGATGACGTCGAGTTGAGTTATGGTATTCGCTTCCTTGCAACCGTTGATGTTTCCGCAGAGGGAGGGGATCTTCAACTCGACATGAGCAGACCGGGTGAGCCTGTTACTGCCGATGCTGCCGGCGCCTTTACCCAGACCGGCAATGATTTCGGTCTTCGTGGAACCGTTTCGCTTGATACATCAGGAATTGTCGATATTGGGGTGCCTGATGGTGAGCAGAGCTTTGATACAGAGATCAACGATATCGAGCTGGGAGGGACGATCAGTGAATCCAACGGTGTCCTTACCCTGGATCTGCCGGTGGCTTTTACCGGGGATTTTGACTTAAGCGGCAATGCCGTCACTGCCACAATCAGTGGGCGCATCGTTGCCACTGCTCCCGTGCCGGAGCTCATACAGAGTGAACCGGTTGCGGTTATCATTGAAGTGGATCCCACCAATGATGCTCCCGTATTGCGTCCGGACAGCTATGTGGCCTACGGGGGCAAGCTCACTGTGCCGGTTGATTCTGCAGGGGAAGAGACACTGGTGGCTGCCGGCGCAAGCTGGAAATACCTGGATGACGGGAGTAACCCCGAAGTGGAATGGAGAGAGGCGCAGTTTGATGACTCCTCATGGTCAGAGGGCAATGCAGAGCTCGGTTACGGTGATGGTGATGAAGTGACCCAGGTCAGCTTTGGTGGAGATGCTGACAACAAGCACATTACAACGTATTTCCGTCACCAGTTCAATGTTGCTGACCCGGGGAGTTCCTCAACAATGACGGTAAGGGTTCAAAGGGATGACGGCGTGGCGGTTTACCTTAATGGCAAGGAAATTGCCCGTGATAATCTTCCGGATAACGCAGGGTTTGATACACTGGCCAGCTCGGTGGTCAACAATGATGATGAGTCTGCGTTCTTTGCCTTCGATGTCAATCCTGCCCTGCTTGTCGCGGGCAACAACGTCCTTGCAGTGGAGGTTCATCAGGCCGGTGCAACAAGCAGTGATATTTCATTCGACCTTGAGCTCAAGCGTGTGCTGGCCGGTGGTGTCCTGGCCAATGACAGTGATCCTGATGGTGACGCGATTGAGGCGGAGGTGGTGGTTCCGGTTGAAAACGGCACCCTGGATATTCTTGCTGACGGCTCTTTTTCCTACCGTTCAAACGCCGGCTTCACGGGTATTGACTCTTTCATTTACTCAGTATCCAACACGGATGGCAATGTTGCCCGTGATATCCTTTTTTCCGGTTCGGAATGGAAATTCCTTGATGATGGAAGTAACCAGGGAACGCAATGGAGAGCCCCGGATTTTGACGATTCCTCGTGGTCTTCCGGCAGAGGCAAACTGGGCTATGGTAACGGTGATGAGCAAACCGTCTTGAGCTTCGGCGGCGATGCAAACAACAAGCACGCGACCACCTATTTCAGGCGGGAGTTGACCGTTGGCGCCCCTTCCTCAATCACGTCACTTGTGATCCAGCTTGTCCGCGATGATGCGGCGGCAGTTTACTTGAACGGGGATGAGGTTTTTCGCGACAGCAACCTTGTTGCCGATGCTTCCCATGACCAGTTTGCCACATCTGCTGTTGATGAGGCGCAGGAAGAAGTGGTTATTGCCATCCCTGTGGCATCCCTTGTTGAGGGGCGCAATGTGATTGCCGTTGAAGTGCACCAGAGCACGGCAAACAGTTCCGATCTGAGTTTTGACATGCGCATCAGGGCCAGCGTTCCGCCGTTTTCTGCTGCTGATCCACGGGGTGGCACGTGGCAATATCTGGATGACGGCAGTAATCAGGCAGGGTCATGGCGGGAAATACAGTTTGATGACTCCGGCTGGGCCTCAGGGCAAGCTCCGCTTGGCTATGGGGATGATTCCATTGTGACGGTCATTGATGATGGAGGAAACAGTGATGACAGACACGTCACCTCGTATTTCCGGCGCAAATTTGAGTGCTTCGGTGTCTCCGATGTGGTTGCTGCAAAGGTTAGGGTAAGGCGTGATGACGGTGTTGCTTTATACCTTAATGGAATTGAAATTCTCCGGGATAACCTCGCTACAGGGGCCGGTTTTTCCGACCTGGCCCTGGCTACGGTCAATGGCAGCGGCGAAGAGGAGTATTTTGAGTTTATTTTTGATGCTTCCTTGCTGCAGGAGGGGGAAAACGTCCTTGCTGCCGAGCTGCACCAGGGAAGTGCAGCGAGCAGTGACCTGATCTTTGATGCGGAAGTGCTTGTCAGCACAGCGCGAATACTTCAAGTGGCCAAAATTGAAGTGGCCAGCCCAAGTGAGGGAGCCATTGATTCAGATGGAGATGGAATGTCTGATTCCTTTGAGCTTGCTCATGGTCTGATTGTCGGAGTTGATGATTCAGGAGAGGATCCAGACGGTGATGGACTAAGTAACCTGCAGGAGTCAATCACATTAACCGATCCTCGCGATGCGGGGTCGGCATTTTATCTGCAGTCAATCAGCCGCCCGTCTGCAGCCAATCCCGGAGCCTATCAGTTGCGATTGCAGACTGTGCCTGGTGTGACCTACGAAATTGAGACTTCCGCCGATGGCGAGACCTGGCAGGTCATTGAGGGCAGTCGCTGGACCGCCGGGCAACCCACCCGGGAGCTTGTGATTAACCCATCAGGCGGTCGAGTCCGGTTGTGGCGGGTGAAAGCACTGCCGACGCAGTAGATACTGTAAGGTAAATGGCCGGGGTTACGGCTTATTTGGGAGCCTTGTCCTTGGGCGTGAGAGTGATGCTTCCCAGTTCCATAATGCCCTGTGTGCGTGCGTTCAGCACAGACAATATAAAAGAGTCGCCGTCCCCGCTAATGGTCAGGTCACTCAGCTTCAGCTTCTTTTGGTCTTTCCATTTTCCTGATCCCGTGATGGTGTAGGCCTCGGAGGATTTGCCGGCAGTAAGCTCGATTGTTCCTCCGGCAAATGGACCCGCATGATAGTAGAGCGTGGCGTGGTATGATCCCGGGGGCAGTTTGGCAAGGTCCCATGTTGCGCTGCCCGGCTTCTCCCACCCGATCAATTTTCCGGAGGATTGGTCATATTGAATTTTTCCCTTCAGGACGGCATTTTCTGCAAGCAGAAGATAGGTGCCGTCTCTCACGGTTACCACCTTTCCAGGTTCGGGCTTGGTGCCTGGAGGAGAGATAATGCGCTGGATGCGTTCCAGTTCCTTCTTGACGGCTAATGCCTCCTCGAGTTTGCCGGACTTGAGTTTTTGGCTGTAGAGCTTGTTGAGTGCGGTTTGATAGGGCTCATGCAGCTCCCGGGTTTTTTCTGTTACTTCCTTCTCGAAAGCTGTTTCCAGTTGCTGAAGGGCGAGAGGTTTTTCTCTTGCAAGGGCAGGGTGGGAAAAGTGAAGAAGGGCAAGAATAGAAATTCCCGTGACCTTTATTCCGGTTTGCATGGAGGTGTTCATCCGGCGGGTATAAGTTGCACTTCTGTAAGAACGAATATTCCGCGGCCGTTGCTCTCCGTTGGCCTGATTTCAAGGTTAATGGATTGCCTCAAGTTTAACGTGCCGACCCTGATTGAACGCTTGAAGCGCTTTTCCCGCGATGCCGCGGGCACCCTTGTCCTGATAAGCTGGTCAAGCTCACGCACCTGGATCTCACCTCCGCCTCCGCTTACCGGGACATAACTGACCTGGATATGGTAACGGCCGGGAATAATGCCCGTCAGTGACCAGTTTGCCGAGCAGTTGGTTGAGCTCCAGTTGCTGATCTGGCGGAATGACTTTTGTAAGCTGCCGCTTAATTTTGCCTGTGGGGCCTTCAGGTAGATTGTGGGTCTTTTGCCCTTGGGCACCTTGCTGACAACAGGAAGGGGGGCAGTGGCTGCCGCCCTTACCAGGGTGTTCATCCTGCGTTGACGTTCATCAATGACGGCACGGACAAGTTTGCCGTCCTCCTTGTAGTCCGCCTTGTTAAGTGTTTCCTCCAGTTCCCTGAGTTTCCTGAGATTGCCGATAATGGCTGTGATTTCCAGTGCCCGTTTCTGCCTCTCGTAAAGATTGATCAGGTTGGTGAGCTCAGGCGGGGGCTTGGCGTTGAGTGCCCCGGGGAAGAATGCAGGTGTGAGCAGGCTCAATGCAAGAAGCAGGCGAGGGCAGGAGGCCCATTTTTTCAGGAAGTTGTCCATCGTGACCCTGAGGCAGTGGGAGTGTTGTTTTATCCGGTCATCTCCCCGCGGACAACCTCAATGAGGACCAGGAGATTGTAGAGAGAAACTTTCGGCGGGCAATGGTTGGGGCGATCATCTTCATGCAGTCTGGAGAGTCAAGTCGGTTGGCAGTCAATATGCATCCTATAAGGAGAAATGCCACTTTCCCGGATTGGTGCATGAGAGAGGAGGTTTGAAATCGGCTCCGGGTTGACCTTGGGTGACAATTCCTGTATGTGGTTTACTTCATGACCAAGATTACCAAGATTTCAATCATCACGGGGCTGGCGCTGATTGCGCTGGGAATCGGTTTCTTCATTAACGCTGGTATGGATTGGAAGAAATGGACATCCCTTATCCCGGCCCTGTTTTTTGGATTGCCCATATTTGTGTGTGGATTACTTGCCCAAAACGAGAAGCGGCGCATGATGGTGGCACACATTGCCGTTCTCTTCGCAGTCCTTGGGGTCCTCGGCGGATTGGGAATGGGTATTCCAAAGGCCTTGAAAGAAGGGCTGGGAACTGCCCCGCTGGCCCAGTTAATCATGGCAGCAATCTGCCTGTTTTACGTGGTGGCCTGTGTGCGTTCCTTTATTGCCGCCCGAAAGGGTTGATTCTCTTCAGGCTTCATCCTGACTTTCAGTGGGCTGCGTTTTTTCAGGAGTCGCGTCGCTTTTATTCGGGGGATCACTTTGAGCGGGGTCGTCGTCGGCAGGATTTGGTAAAATCTTCAGGCTTTCCTCGGCCCACTTGTTGCCCTCAATTGCATGCGCATCTTCCGGGTTTGCCTCCAGAAGTCCCTGGTAATGCCGGCGTGATTTCTCAATACAGTGTCTAGCTTCGCTGACATCACCGGCATTCTGGGCGTGGTAACCAAGCCTGGCATAAAGTCCGGCTAGGGTGCGCCGGTATTTGGGGCGCTTTGCCTTGCCTGCTTCAACATCAAGGTCGCCGGTCAGCAGTGCCTGCATCAGGTCCACTGCCTGCTTCCCTGTCTGCATGGCCTCTGTGTGTTTGCCGCTGGATCCATGAATGTCAGCCTGGTCCCCCCTGAGGTTGGCAAGCTCGAATCGGTACACCGGGATATGCGGATGCTTGCGGGCAAGGTCCTCAAGGAGGATGATGGCGTCTTGTTGTTCGTTCAGGGCGGACTGGGCTGAGCCTGCCGCCCTCAACAGTTGGGCGTTCATTCTTAACCGGCGCGCCAGTTCAAATCTGTAAGGAGCGGATTCCGGATTGGCTTCTGCCAGTTCCCTGAGAATGCTTGAGGACTCGGAGTTGGCTTCCGTTGACTCGGCCGTCTCTGCAAGCAGCGCAGCAAGGTCAGCTGCCTCGCCATAGGCACGAGCCAGCTGAAACCGGTAATCTGTTACCTCTGGCCTGGAGCTGACAAGTTCGAGATAGCGGTCAATGGCATTGATTTGAAACTTGATGGCGTCCTCGTTTTGTTTCCGCAGGCGATGGATGCGGCCGGTTGCAAAGGCGGCTGAAGCAAGCAGGGAAAGATCCGCCTCATTGGCGGCGTTTTCCTCCTCCAGCTTGCCGATCAATGCCGAGCACTCCTCGGCATGGGGGAGGGCCTTATCGGGTTGGTTGGCGGCCACAAGTTTCCTGGCCAGCTGTAATGAGCTAGCCGCAAGTAAACGCGTGCGGGCGATGGATTCTGGGTTTTCCCCGGAGAGTTGCTGGTGGATTGTTTTTGCATGCAGGGCCTCGGCGCACGCGGCTTGTGCAAGCCCCTGTGCGGCCTTGGCCTGGGAAAGGTTAAGGTGGATGCGCGCCTTCTGAGCGCGGTTGCTTCCTTCCTCGTCTCCTCCTGTTTCCACATTGCCCAGCAGGTTTAGTGCCTTGTCGAGCTTCTCGATGGCTGCAGGGTAATCGCCGAGAAGCAGGCTCAGTTCTCCGCCGTTGTTCAATGCGGATGCCACGGGTGCCCTCAATTCGATATCTCCGGAATGCCGCCCAGCAAAGTCGTCATAGTAGTTGAGCAAAGTGCCCAGGGTGCCGTTGGGGATGCTGTAAAGGGCATTGCCTTCGCCGTCTCTGGCTGAAATCATCGAGAAGAGCGCATCAAGGGCAGCCTGGGAGTGCTGAAAATTGTCGGAGGTGTCGGCCAGTTGCGTTTTGATTGCGGCTAATGCCTCTGCAAGGTCTCCTTCAGTGATGGCGGGCTTGGTCTCAATGGGGGATGGCTGCAGGGCGGGAGTGGTTATCTCAGGGGCTTGTGCCGAAGCGGGGGCTGGATCAACCGGGTTCGGGGGAAGAGGCGCTGACTGGATGCGGAAGAAAATATCAATGGCGCATGCCGTGATGGCGGCGGCAATTCCTGCCGCCAGGAGGACTGAGCGCTTTCTTGAGTTCCGGGTTTTGGTGTTTAGTTTCTCTACCTTGCCCTCGAGTCGGGCAATTGTTGCAGCATGGTTGCTCTTGATCCTGCAGGATCGGAATGTTTCAAACACTTCCCGCATGTCGACATAGCGTTCCCTGGGATTGAGTTTGAGACATTTCTCGATGATTTTCCGGTAGTTTCCCTCCAGCCTTGAATTTTGCGGGGCATCCCATGAGATTTCTGTTTCATTTTCCAGTGAGTTGGCCAGTTGCTGCCGGTCGATCCTGGCGCGAATGCTCAGTTCGCTCTTGTTCCTTTTCAGGAAAGCAACGATGTCTTTGTTGAGCCGCGGGAAGTTACCGGTGATGAGCCGGTATACTGTCGCGCCGAAGCTGTAGACATCCCAGCTCTGCGCGGATCCCTCGATAAAGTGATCAGGGTTGCGCAGTTGTTCAGGTGATGAATAGAAGAGGGAATCCCCCGGTTCAATTTGCTCAATGCCCCCCAGCATGCCCTGGGTGAAATCCACCAGCTGAGGCCGTGTCGGTTCCATGTTTTCAAACAGCACATTGGATGGCTTGAGGTTGCAATGGGCGATGCGGTTACGATGCAGGAATGCCATGGCATCTGCCATAAGGATGGCGATTGCCCACGCCTTGTCGGAGTCAATATTGCCGCATAAGGACTCCATGCTGTTTGTCCTGAGCAACGTTTGCCCGTTTGCCAGCCTGACTTCCTCGGCAAGCAACTCGGTTGTGACGTATGCCTGCGGGCTGGCCATGTCGAAATCACAGATCTTGGCAATGCCGGGGTGTTGTGGGCCGTTATATATGCGGACAAGGGCATCAGATAGCAGTTGCCTGTTAATCGCCAATCCCTTGAAGGTCTTGACCGCAAACCCATCCTTTCCCTGGTGGCTTGCACTCCACACCAGGCCGGTTGACCCTTCACCAATGAGCTCGCCCAGGGAGTAATCGAGAATTTCAGGAGGAGTCATTGAGTGGACCGGGCAGCCTTGGGCTGCCCCTTTTGGAAGGATGGAGGTGATCTTAGCGGCAAGCGACGTTTTCTCAAGCCGTAGGCGGCAAATGGAAATGAAGATTTGTTAAGCTGTTCCAGAAATTCGTAAAGGTTTAGAGAGTCAACTCATTGATTATGGTAATTCGTGAAATAATAAATTTTTACAATAGAATAAATGAGCGAATTGATCCCTTGAGATTTCTTTTGGCTGAGTTCATCGGTAAAGAGTTATGGCACAAAACTTCAAGGGACGCGTTGCATTGATTACCGGGAGCACCACCGGGCTTGGGTTTGGCATTGCGAAGGTGCTTGGCCTTGGCGGTGCCAAGGTCGTGATGAATTACGCCAATGACACGGAACGTGGCGAGCGTGCCTTCGCGGAATTCAAGGCGCTTGGTTGCGAGGGTATTCTGCTGAGGGGCAGTGCCATCAATGAAGATGAGATTACCTCGATGGTACAGCAGGCCGAGGAGCAACTCGGCCCCATTGATATCGTGGTTCCCAATGCCACACCGGATCAACCGCTCAAGCCGATCGAGGAGTATGACTGGGCATTCTACCAGCAGATGCTCGACTTCTTTGTCAAGAGTCCCTACCTGCTGGCACGCGCTGTTTTGCCCGGGATGAAAGAGCGTGCCTGGGGGCGCATTATCAATATCGGCAGTGAGGTGTATCAAATGTCTGTCAGTCCCTTCAGTGCCTATGTTGCGGCCAAGGGAGGACAGATTGGCTGGACGAGGAGCATGTCGAGGGAGATGGCGCCATTTGGCATCACGGTGAACACGGTCAACCCGGGCTGGATTCCCACCGAGAGGCATGTGGATGACCCGCAGGAGGACAAGGACGCCTACCTGGAAGCGATTCCAATGAAGCGCTGGGGAATTCCGGAGGATGTGGGTGAAGCGGTCGCCTATTTTGCGTCGGAGGAATCCGGATTCATCACCGGGCAGACGCTATGTGTCAACGGGGGCAACTCGCCCTGGTAGGAGGCGCTTGGATTAAGCGGCTTTATTCTTTTTCCCGAAGAGCCGGTTAATGTGTCCAACGAACCGGTTAATGATCGACGCACCGTGTTGGTCAAAGAGGACGCCGACAAAGATGACACCGCCGGTAATGGCGTCACTCAGGGCGGTGGGATAGCCAAGGAGATTGACCATGTTTCTCAACACAATGAGGATCGTTGTGCCAATAAGGATGCCAAGGATGGAACCCTCGCCGCCCCGCAGGCTGCAGCCTCCAAGAACGGCAGCAGCAATGGCGTAGAGCTCAAAAAACGCCCCGTGTGTGCTGGGCTGGACTGAGCCGGAATAAATGCATTGGGGAATCGCGGCAAAGGCCGTGCAGAAGCCGGCAATGAGGTATGCAAAAGCGATAACCAATCCGGTATTGATACCCGAATACTTGGTGGCCAGCTCATTGCGGCCGGCAGCAAAGATATAGCGGCCAAATACCGAGCGATGGAGGATGATGTGGGCGATAATGGCAATGGCAACAAGGTAGACAAAGGTCATCGGGACACTGTGCAGGATTCCCTTGTTCAATTTGCCAAAGAGCACGTCCCCGAGGCTGCCATCTCCAAGGGTCTTGGCCAGTGTGAGGTCCTGCTGTGTGTCGCCGACGTTGACCGTGGTGTCGTTTGCCAAAAACCTGGAGATACCGCGGTAGGAGAGCAGGCCGCAGAGGGTAACGACAAAGGCCTGCAGTTTCAATTTACCCACCAGCATGCCCTGCATTAGGCCAATCAGGGTACCAATTATCAGGATCACCAATACCGCAGTGGGCCATGAAACCTCAGGGATATGGTGTACCAACCAGGGTTGAAGTTCAAATTCTGTCTCACTGTACTTTGCATGCCCAGGTCTGGTTTCAGCGGGTGTCACAAGGTAAAGGAAGATGACCCCGAGAAGGGCCATCAATGAGCCAACGGACAGGTCGATGCCAGCCGTAATAATCACGATTCCAACGCCGATGCTGAAGATGCCGTAGATGCCGATTTGTCGCGTTACGTTCTTGATATTGTCCGCTGTCAGGAACCGACTGTTGAACAGGCCGTCAACACCTTCATCTGTTGTGCGGAAGGTAGTAATTAGAATCAGGACCAACAACAGTCCAAGCATTCCGGTTTCACGGCGATGCTGTTTTGTAAGCTGGACGAATTGGCGTATCATGAGTAATCAAAAGTCCGATGATTCATGCGGCATTTACCTGCCTGCCGCCAACGGCAAGGTGCATGACGGCTTCCTCACTGAATTCGACGTGTTCCAGTTCGCCGGTAATGCGTCCCTCGTGCATGACGACGATGCGGTCGCTGATGCCCAGCACTTCCTCCATGTCGCTTGAAATCATCCAAATGGCGACACCTTCATCGGCAAGGGCGCGCATCAACTTGTAAATCTCGGCCTTGGCCCCAACATCAATGCCGCGCGTCGGTTCATCGAAGATAATCACTTTCGGGCTCATGGACAACCACTTGCCGAGCACGACTTTCTGCTGGTTGCCGCCACTCAGGTTCATGGCGGTGGTGGCTGTTGATGGGGTCTTGATTTTCAGCGCATCCACCTGGCGCTGGGCTTCATTGCGTTCGGAAGAGCGGTTGATGATGGCGAGCCTGGAGCAATGGTCCTTCAGGGAGGCAAGGGAGATGTTCTGGCTGATGTCAAACTCAAGGATGAGACCGGTCTTCTTGCGATCTTCCGGGGCAAGGTAGATGCCGGAGCGGATCGACTCCCGGGCTGAACCGAGTTGAATCGGAAGACCTTCCAGGGTAATTGAACCGCCCATGGCTGGATCGACACCAAAGACGGTTTGTGCCAATTCCGAGCGACCTGCCCCGACCAGACCTGCCATGCCGAGGATTTCGCCCCCCTTCACCTGGAAATTCACTTCACAGTCCGGGTAGGTGGTGGTGCGCAGATTGATGATACTGAGTCCGTCTGTGAGGGCTTCCTGCTCATTCCTCTCGTGCGCACTGCGTTTTAGTTCACGACCCACCATCAGGCTGACCATGGCATCATGCTCTATTTCCCCGCGTTGCAATTCACCGGCATTCTTGCCGTCACGAAGGACGACCACACGATCAGCACACTGCCTGACCTCACCCAGTCGGTGGGAGATGTAAATGACCGAGATGCCTTCCTCGCGAAGGTCGTTGATGAC
This sequence comes from uncultured Verrucomicrobiota bacterium, assembly GCA_902589825.1. Classification (GTDB taxonomy): domain Bacteria; phylum Verrucomicrobiota; class Verrucomicrobiia; order Verrucomicrobiales; family DEV007; genus CACIUL01. The sequence goes on along the minus strand of CACIUL010000006.1, from coordinate 82,821 downwards.
TTCAAGGAGTCGCTCTGTCTCGGTGAGGGTCAGGCTTGAAGTCGGTTCATCCATGATGATGATCCTTGCCTGTTTTGAGAGAGCCTTGGCAATCTCGATCATTTGCTGCTGGCCAATGGAGAGCTCAGAAAGCGGGGTTTCCGGGGGAATTTCAAGGCCCAGTCTAGCCAGCAGGGGGGTGGTGTCTGCGGCAATTTTGCGGCGATTAATCAAGCCGAAGCGGCGGGGTTCGCGGCCAAGGAACACGTTTGCGCCGACATCGAGGTTGTCGAGGACGTTGAGTTCCTGGTGCACAAAGCCAATGCCGTGGGCATCGGCTTCGGAGACCGACCTTATTTTTGTGGCGGTTCCGGAAATCTCGATCGTCCCCGAGTTTGGCTGATGCACCCCTCCAAGGATGTTCATCAGGGTTGACTTGCCGGCCCCGTTTTCGCCGATAATGGCCACCACTTCGCCTGCAGCGATTTCAAGGTCCACGTCACTAAGCGCGTGCACGCCCGGGAATCGCTTATGGATCCCCCGCATGCGAAGTGCAGGGGAAGAGATTTGTGTCGGTTCTGGCAAGGCAGGTAATTTGTCGGGCAGCCCCTTTTTGGAGTGCCTGGAAAAGGTGGATTTTACTTTTTCGTGGATGCTTTCCAAGCATTGCACTTTTCAAGGTATGCTTCTCCCTCTCCCTTGCGGATAATGATTGTCTCAATAAATTTCTGCTTTGTTTCAGGAACGCCGAGGTCCTGTGCAGTTTTATTCTCGACAATGAGATCACGTAGCGCCTTCACCGATTGATAACCGAATTCATAGGGCTTTTGAGCGACGGTCGCAAAAATTTCTCCTTGATCTATGGCTTTAAGGGTTCGTGGATCTTCGTCAAAAGCGATGATTTTCACTTTATCGAGGACACCCTTGTCCTTGACTGCTTCAAGGATCAGCGGGCCGTTGTAGGACCAAAGTCCGACCATGCCTGCAATATCAGGATACTTGGTCAGTGTGTCCTCGGCGTTGCGCCGGGCTTTTCCAAAGTCCACCTCGTCGGTGCGAAGGTCGAGGATCTCAATCTTGGTGCCGGCAACAGCCTCCTTCAGGCCCTGGTAGCGCTCGACCGCATTGGCCTGGTCGCCTAGCCCGACAAAAGCCATGACCTTGCCCCCCTCAGGGAGGGCTTCCTTGAGCAGTTCACCTGCTTGTCGTCCTGCGGCGACGTTGTCCGTACCAAGGTAGAACTTCCGACCGGTATCGGCAGCATCACTGTCAACAGTGATTAGAGATGCCTTCTGTGCCCATTCGTTGAGCATGTCTTTTTGCCCTTTCGGACTGCATGGGCTGATCGCAATCCCCTTGACTCCCCTTACCAGCAGAGCCTCCACCAGCTCACGTTGTTTGGCGGGTGTGCCGTCGCCGACCTTGAACTCCACCTCAATGTCATCAAACTCCTTTTCTGCTTGAGCGATTCCTGCTTCTGCATAAGCCCAGAAATCCGCTGAGGCGTTGGTTACGAATGCCAGTTTGGTTTTTCCTGAAGTTGTCTCAAGTGTTGATTTCTTGCACCCTGAGAACAAGGCGAAGGAAAGGAATAAGCTGAGATTTAGGATAAAGGGAAGAGCTGGAATTTTCATGATTCGTGTATTGATGGTATGAATGATAAGGATTCTCTATGCAACTGGGGGCCGGATGCGAGAACTTTTCTGCCTCTTGGGCGGGTTTTTAGCAGGTTAATGGGATTCTGTCGGGTTGCGAAGGCGGCAAGCGGCATTTGCAGCGTGCTCAAGGCACTTCCTCTCCGGATTTGCTGTAAAGCCACTTGATGACGCGGTTTCCACTCATCAACGCCATGGCCTGGGTGTCCAGGGATCCGAACCCGGAGGCATCAGGGTAGGTGACGGTGACAGTCCAGTATGGCTTGCCCTTCCACAAATGGGCTCTCACGGGGCCCCAGTGCTTGATTTTTGATTGGGGGATGGATGTGACCTCGCCGTTTTTGATGCTTGCGAGCATGGTGGGGCAGCCAGTGGGAGCGCTTTTTGGGGGTGCGCCCAGTTGCGCAGTGTGGTGCCTGATTTCAGTGGCTGAGAGAGGGCGGGGAGGAGGATTGAGATCCTTGATAGCCTTTGCCGGAGGGGCATTTGGAGTAGGGATGGTCGATACCCTGTTTTCAGGAGCTGGCGGTATGGGTGGTGCGCCTGGCAGTCCCCGGGTGGCAGGGTTTTTTTCATAAATACCGCCGACCTGGCTGTTGATAGACAGGACTTCACTGCGGTGCTTTGGCGAAAGTGTGTCCAAGGGGAGAAGGAAAACCTTTTTCTCCTTAAGCAAGCGGATCTTTCCTCCCTTAATGATGGTTGGGGGAACGGACTTGGCCTTGTCGCCGGGGTCAAAGGCGACAAGGGTTGCCAAAATGGACTTGCCTGTCGTGTTGATCCATTGGCGTTCCTTGGTCAGGGCCAGGTAGGTGATGGTCCTTGTGATAGTCTTTTTCGGGGGTGCTGGCTTGACCAGTCCGGCTCCGCCAAAGCTTCCCCCGCCACTGATGGGGCGGCGTGAGCTCTGGGCGTGGGCACTAAGCAGGCATGCAACCAGTGCAGCCATGCATGGGAGAAATGTTTTCTTCATGGGGACCGGTCGATGGTGGTGTGGGTTCACTGGCTGGTCTTGTCAGCCTTCAGGATTTGGGCAATGGTTTCCGCCATAATCCTGGCTCCGCCTGCGTTGGGATGGACGCTGTCCGGAACAAGTGCAGCCTTGCCTTTCAGGGGGGTATTCAGGTCGATGAGCTTGGCGCCTGTTTGCTTGGCAATGGCTTTTGTGGCGGGAATGACGTTCTCGTTAATGATCTTGTCAGTGATTCCCCAGCGGGTCTTGAACACGGGAACAGGAAGGCAGACGTAAACCTGGGGCTTGGACTTCAGTGAGCGGAAGGTGGTGATCATGTCCTTGTAGTCAGAGGCAAAATCGGATCCATGCTTCCAGTTCTGGGGCTTGGTGTCGTTGGTGCCGAGCTTGATGATGACGACATGAGGCTCAAAGGCCACTGCGGCGGCAAATTCGCGTTGTTTCCAGTAGGGCTTGTCGCCTTTCTTGAGCAGGGTTGAGCCGCTGTTGCCGAAGTTTTTCACCACATGGGAATCCCCGAGCATTACGGAGAGCTGGGCGGGATAGCTTTTGTTCTGCCTGTCCCTGATCCCGGCACCGAATGTGATGCTGTCGCCAACGCAGGCGACGCGAATGGGCTCCGCGCTGGATGTCACGATTGCCGTGATGCCGATGAGAGTAAGGAAAATTGCCTTCATTGTATTAGCCGTATTATTGTAATTAACTTTATGCGAATGCTTTACGCAGTAATTTTATGCTTTTATCACATCCGGAAACTGGGTCTTCCTTGCCTTCAAATTCCAGGGAGATCCAACCCCGGTAGTTGGCCTTGCGCATTATTTGCGCAATCCTGTCATAATCAAGCTTGAGCGTATACCAGCGCCCGCCTCCATAATAGGTTTTTGCCTGCAGGAGAACGGTGTGATTTGCCAGCTTTTCAAGGCGCTTGTAGGGATCTTCCAGAAAGTTGCCCGTGTCGAGGGTGACTTTAAGCCATGGAGAGTTGATGGCATCGACGATGCGCATGACTCCTTCGGGGGTGAGGCCAAGGCCCCAGTGGTTCTCCAGTCCGAGGATGACCCCGGCCGATTGCGCTTCAGTAACAAGTTTGCCAATCGAGTCAATGACCCACTGAAAGCCCTGTTCCTCGGTATGTCCCTCGAGGACCGGCTCGATGCCGCGATTGGCCATCAGTTCATCGAAGTTTTTTGAGGTTCCCCAGCGGCCGGTATTGATGCGGATGGTAGGGATCCCAAGCGCGTGTGCCTGCCGGATGTAAAAAATGGTCTGCTCAATGTTGTGCCGGCGCTTATACGGGTCGGGATCGACAAAATCCTGGTGGGTGGATAGCCCCATGAGGTCGATGCCGTTGATGAAGGCGTGGCGCTTGAGCTTCTGGAGATACGCAGGGCTGAAGTCGTGCATTTGGACCTGGAGGATTTCCACCCCGTCAAAGCCCTGGCTTGCTGCCAGATCAATGCATTTCTCGATCGGGCGGAATTTTTCCCGCCTGAAACCCCAGTAAGAATAGGTGGAAACGCCGATGGGGTTGCTGCCTGATTGCTTGGCGGTGGTCGGTTTTGTGTGGCCCTTCAGGGAAAGGGCCGGACTGAGGCTGGCTGCGCCAATGGCTGCCCTTTTCATGAAATGGCGCCTGGAAGTGGTACGGCAATGCATATTGTTTAATATAACGCTATAAACGAGTTGTGGCAGGATTGCCTGCTTAAATTCTCATATTGTAGGCAGGCAATAGACAATCTATATTATTTGTGTCGATAAAACATCCAGTTAAATGACCGAGCAAACAAATGAAGAAGAGCCTTTAGATCCCCAGCGCCGGGAGTTTATGGCCAAGGCAGTCAGTGTTTTTGCTGGCGGGGCCATTGTATCCATACCGGTTGGTGCCGGTGTGGCCACGTTGTTTTCGCCTTTACTTGGCGAGGGGCAGGGAGGGGTCCGAATACGGCTTGCCGCAGTCGAGGATCTGCCAGCCGATGGTTCCCCCAAGCTTTATCAAGTGGTTGCCGAGCGCAGCGATGCCTGGACCAAGTATCCTGCGAAACCACTGGGTTCGGTGTTTCTGCGCAAGCTCGAGGATGGGGGTGTGCAGGCGTTCAACTCAAGCTGCCCGCACGCCGGGTGCAGTGTCGGCTTCAGGGCAAGGGACGAGGTTTTTTATTGCCCTTGCCATGAGAGCACTTTCCTCCTTGACGGTTCCCGCGGTGAAGTATGTGTCAGTCCAAGGGGACTTGATTCCCTCGAGGTGGACCAGGAAAAGCTTAAAGAGGGAGAAGTCTGGGTGACTTTCCAGAATTTCGCGGCAGGAATTGAGGACAAGAAAGCGATCTGATGAAGGGTTTCTTTAACTGGATTGATGATCGAACCGGGATTGCCAAGCTTACCCGTGAGGCGCTTTTTGAGAGGGTTCCCGGGGGAGCGCGTTGGCGTTATGTTTGGGGTAGCACCCTGACCTTCGCCATCATGGTGCAATTTATCACCGGGGTGTTTCTCTGGATGGGGTACAGCCCGAGTGCAACCTCCGCCTGGGAGAGTGTTTACTATATACAGAACGAGATGAGCTTTGGATGGTTGTTGCGCGGCATCCATCACTGGACAGCTCAGATCATGGTTATCCTGCTATTGCTGCACCTTGTCCAGGTGGTCATAGACAGCGCCTACCGCGCGCCGCGTGAATTCAATTTCTGGTTCGGGGTTATCCTGCTGTTCCTGACGCTGGCAATTTCCCTTACCGGATACCTGCTTCCCTGGGACCAGAAGGGATTCTGGGCCACCAAGGTGGCCACCAACCTTGCGGGGGTTGTGCCGCTTATCGGTGAAGACCTGCAGAAGGTGATTGTCGGGGGCTCCGATTACGGGCACCACACATTAACCCGTTTCTTTGCGCTGCATGCCGGGGTTCTGCCCGGTGCGCTCGTCGCCCTTATTGTGGTGCATATCTATCTTTTCAGGAGGCACGGAATTACCGAGGCAAAGCCCGCAACGCGCGCAGGGGCTCTTTATTACTGGTGCCTGCTCGGTGTTGTCTTCGGCGCATTGACCGTGATGGCCTTTATTTTCAAGGACAGTGCCAAGGCATGGGTGCCCTGGTCGGTTGCCGGCGTATGTGCCGCGATTGTTCTGCGCATCGCGTTTCTCTTTATTCGCGGCAAGGATGATGATTCGGCAAGGCGGCCCAGGCGTGATGGCATGTTCTGGCCTGACCAGATACTCAAGGATGCGATTGCCTGTGTGGCGGTGATGGCAGCTGTCCTGTTTTTTGTCTTCTGGAAAGGCACAGAGTTAACGGCTCCTGCTGATCCTTCCCAGCCCTACAATGCGGCACGTCCGGACTGGTATTTCATGTCGCTCTTCCAGATGTTGAAGTTTTCCGTGTTTGAGGGAGCCCTCGGGTTGGTGATCGGTGCCATTATTGTTCCCTCCATCCTTGTGAGTGCCGTATTCATGATGCCGCTTATCGGCACATCAAAGGTCGGGCACTGGGTGAACGTGGTGATGCTCTATTCCCTGATTGGTGGATTTGCCGTGCTCACTGCGATGGGCTTCAATCACGATGCCAACGATCCGGAGTATAAACTCGGGGTGGCCAATGCCCATGCGGAGGCAGAGAGGCTTAACGAATTGATCTCGATTAATGGGGGCATTCCGCCTGAGGGCGCTCTGACCCTGCTCTATAAAGACCCGAAGATCCGGGGACCCAAGCTGTTTGCGGCCAATTGCGCATCCTGTCATCCCCATGGCGGCGAAGATGGTATCGGTGGCAAGGTGCAGGATCCCAGTGCTCCCGACCTCAAGGGGGTCGGGAGTCACAAATGGATCGCCGGGTTGCTTGACCATAAGCGCTACATCAGCGCGGAATACTTCGGGAATACTGCCTTCAAGGATGGCAAGATGGCGGATCACCTTGAGGACATCGAATTGCTGCCTGAGGATATCGAGGCGGTGTCCGCCGCACTTGCTTCCGAGGCGAAGGTTCATGGTTATATCGAGCCGAAGGGGGGCAAGGAGTTTATCGACTCAGGCTTTGACCTGATGTTTGAGGACCTCGAGTGTGCTGATTGCCACGGGATTCAGGGAGAGGATGAAGGCAAGGGGCCCAGCCTCACGGGGTATATGTCCAGGGACTGGATGATCCGGTTTGTGGGAAATCCCTCACATGCCGATTTTTATGGTGTCAAAAATGACAGAATGCCGAGTTTCCTGGGAATGACCCTGAAGGATGGCGCCGAGAAACCGGGAGAGCTTAGCCGGCAGGATGTGGAACTGATTGTGGATTGGTTGCGTGGAGAGTGGCCACGATCGGAAGGCGGGAAAAACTGACCTGGTTCCAAGTCGGTTCCCGCTCCTGAAAAATGCCTTGAGTGTAGTCGGAACCGGTGCCTTTTTCCTTGATAAAGCCTATGCGAATTAACTGCCCCACATGCGAGCTTGCATTTGAGGTTTCCGATAACCAGACCGGCCAGAAGGCGTTGTGTCCGGAGTGTGAAACCCGTTTTATTATTCCCTCGGACGGTGAAGGGAAGGGGGAAATTCTTTCCGTAGGCAAGGATGGAAAAGATGAGAGGAGTGGCAAGGAGACAGTGAATCAAGGTGCCGGCGATGAAGCCGGAGAGAAGGAAACCGGAGAGAAGGATGCCGGAGAGAAGGATGTCGGAGAGAAGGAAGTCGGAGAGAAGGAAGGCGGAGAGAAGGAAGCCGGAGAGAAGGAAGCCGGAGAGAAGGATGCCGGAGAGAAGGATGCCGGCAACGACAATGTCGGCGAGGGCAATTTGGCAGGTGATCCTGCTGAGGAGATAGTGGAAGAGAGAGGTGCCTGGGGTTATCTGGCAGTAGGCGTGGCAATTGGCTTGCTGTTTGGTTTCCTGATCGGATGGCTGGTTTGGGGTAGTCCGGATACGGATGGCAGGTTCCCGGCCGGAAACCCGGGTGAAGGTAATAACAACCCTTTTTTGTTAGATGATACGAATTAACCCTGCAATTCAGGTGATATTTCCCTCTCCAGGGGAGTGAATTGTTGCCGGGATTCGTTGCCAAGTGCCATGCCGTGCGCTATCTCAGCAATGCCTTTCCTTAAGGTTTAATTTTTCAATGCTAGTGCCAGTTGCCAGAGCCTTCCTTGTTTTACTCCTTGCCGTTCTTGCTGCCTGCAAGCCCGTTAATGACCGCAAGGAAATAAAGACCGTGCGAAAGATGGGCAAGCTTGCCCCCGATGTGGAACTGGGCCTTGATTTAATGGAGCGGGTGTCGGGCAAATCCCAGGAGGAGGCCAATGCGGGCGCCTCTGATGTTCCCTTTGCCTGGGACGTGCCGGATGGCTGGCAGGTGGTTCCGGGTAGTGCCATGCGCATGGCCAACTTTAGCTTTGGAGAGTCTGCGGAAGGGCAGTGCTATTTCACCATGCTGCGCGGTGGTGGAGGACTGTTGCTCAACCTGAATCGCTGGCGCGGACAAATGGGTTTGGATCCGGTGGATGAGGCGGCTCTGGCGGCGTTGCCTGACAGGCGTTTTCTATTTGGAAACGGTAAATTCATTGAACTGGAGGGTGAGTTCAAGCCGATGGGGGCTATTGAATCCCTTCCCGGCTACAAGATGCTCGGCCTTATCATGCCGGAGATGGACATGGGGGACATCAAGGTGGCCTTCTTTGTCAAGATGACAGGACCCAAGGCCCTCGTGGAATCCGAGCTTGAGAACTTTAACGCATTCTGTGCTTCACTGAGGATGAAGCGTGCAAGGCAGTAAGTAATGGCGAAAGCACCCAAACCTCTCTGGCTGAGGATCTATAACTTCCTTTCCGGCTATACGCTGGCGGTCATCCTGCTGAGCATCCTGCTCGTGCTGACTTACCTTGGCACGATGGCCCAGGTTGAGGTGGGTCTCTATGATGCCTCGGAAAAGTATTTTGAGTCCTTTTTCCTCAAAGATAAGATCGGGCCGGTTCCGATAGTCCTGCCCGGGGTTTACCTTGTCAGTGTCCTGCTGTTCCTCAACCTGTTGCTGGGTGCCATTATCCGGGCCCGGAAGTCCTGGAAACGCCCCGGTATGTTGATTGCCCATGGAGGTATCCTTTACATCCTGTTTGCCGGGTTTGTGGCTTTCCACTTCACAGAGGAGGGCAGCATGATGCTTTACGAGGGTGACCGTGCGGATGAGATCTACAACCTGACGGACTGGAGTATCGAGGTGGCGCGTCATGATGCAGACGGCAAGAGGAAGGCGGCTCTGGTCATTGGGGAAGAAGACCTGAAGCCGCTCTGGGAGAAGGGGGCGCGTCGCACCTTCTTTCATCAAGGGATGCCCTTTGAATTTGAGATCTACAGCTATTCACGCAATGTCACCAACAGTAAGGGGCAGTTGACAGGGGTTCCGCTTGAGAAGGACAGGGGGAAATATCCTGATGCCGGTGAGTTTATTGATGGCCTTGCGGTTGTTCCGCAGAAGGAATCAAAGACCAGAGAGGCCAATGTGCCGGCGACCTACATCAAGGTTAAGGAGGTATCGGGCAAGGTGCTGGCGCACTCAATCCTTGTGGGGGCAAATCCGTTTGCTCCGCGGCCCCTTACCGTTGAGGCGGGTGGGCAGACATGGTCCATTGACCTGACCCGCAGACGGTATTCGCTGCCCTTTGGCATTGAGCTGATCAAGTTTACCAAGGAGGATCACCCGGGTACTGCACGGGCCCGGGAATACGCCAGTGATGTTTACCGCGTGGATGATGGCGAGACAACAGACAAGTATCATATCAGCATGAATAAGCCGATGCGCTACGCAGGTTATACCTTGTATCAGGCAAGTTGGGGGCCTCCCGATGCCAAGCCGGGGGACCGGCTTTACACCAGCCTCGCGGTGTCCCGCAACCCTGCTGACCAGTGGCCCAAATATGGAACATACGTGATCTCATTCGGGATGGTCGTGCACTTTTTACAGAAGCTCTTTGCCCACCTGCGGCGTTCAGCTCGATCCCGGAAGAAAAAGGAGGTGGCGCAATGAGGTTGAGATCATCAAATTTCTCCAGTGCCAGGAAGTGGCTGTGCTCTCTTCTGGTTGGGTTCAGTTCATTTTTACTTTGTGGGTTGTCTGAAGGTGAAGATTCGTATGAGTCAAAAGGACTGGCAAAATACGAACGATGGGATGCGGGAATCGTGGAATTATTTGGGTCTTTGCCTGTGCTCGAGGAAGGAAGACTCAAGCCTATTGAGACGGTGGCTCGCTACAAGCTCTTGCGCATGAATAACGCCAAGAGCCTGCGGGTAAAAGTGGGCAAGGAGGAGGTCAAGGTTTCAGCCACTGAGTGGATGCTTGATTGCCTGTTCAGGCCCAAACTCGCCAAGAGAATCCCGGTCTTCAAGGTTAATAACCCGGATGTCCTGGTCAACCTCGGGTTAACCCCGAATAAATCTCCCCGTGAGCGTTATTCGTATGAACAGTTTGAGTCTGAAAAGGATGGGGATGGGATGCCAAAGGTGCTGAGACGCCTGTCGGAGTTGACCAACTCCTATTCGAAGATCCTGGATGACCCGGAGCGTGAGCAGGAGGCCAAGGCCCTGAGGCGTGATCCCGTGAAGGCGGGAATTCTTTCACTGAAGACCAACATGAACGAGTTCGAGTGGCTGGTCAACACCCTCAACTTTGCCCGTGATGGTCTGGGCGTTGAACTCGGCGAGGTTTCTCCCGAATTCAAGAAAACCGGTACGGGAAAGACCAAGGTCAGCTACTTTTTGGAGGTCTTTGACAAGGTTCGCGAGGTGGCACGCCGACCTGAAGGTGGTGAGGCCTTCGTGGCTGAGTTAAACACAGTTTTTCGCATCCTTGAGCGGGACACAATGACGGCCGGGATTAAGGATAACTCCAACATGACAAGCCTGGCAATGTTTCCTCCTCTCTCACGTGATGATGAAGAGTGGGTGAAGCCCGGTTACATCATTGAACAGCTTACCTTCAGGGTTGATGAGCTTTCAGATTTGGACAAGGCCCTCTTTACGAGCTGGGCCATGCCGAAAATCAAGGCCCTTGAGAGGCTCGCCGGGGCGGTTGATTCCGAGACTGAGGAGGTTAATTCTCAGGTCTTTCTGAGTGAGTTGAACGTCCTGCATACAAACATTGTTTCAGAGGCCGAGGCGCGAGGGGAGTATGGCAAGGTGAAACTGGAAATGTTCAACAACAGGGCAGGGCTTTTTCACTGGGCGCTGGGTTTCTATTTCCTGGCCTTCCTGCTGATTGCATTCACCTGGCTTGCACCCGGCAGCGCGTTCGCCCGGTTTGCCGGCATTGGTGTTTGGGCAATGACAGTCGTTGCAACCGTTGCCCTTATTTTCGGCATTATTTTGCGCAGTTTTATGCTGGGCAGGCCCCCGATATCGACACTCTACGAGACGATTCCGTTCATTACCGCCTCAGCAATCCTGCTTTGCCTGTTTATTGAATGGTTTGACCGCAAGCGCATTGCCCTGGCAGTGTCAACGTTGCTCGGAGTGGGGGGGATGTTCCTTGCCATGCGCTTTGAGATCAAGGAGGCGAGGGATACCCTCAAGGTGCTGGAGGCCGTGCTGCGCTCCAACTTCTGGCTCGGCACCCATGTCATTGCAATCAATATTGGTTATGCTGCGGCCCTGCTTGCCGGCGCCATCGGGCATGTCTACATTTTTGCTGCACTTTTTGGAGTCAAGAACCGAGACTTCCTGAAATCGGTAACAAGAATGGTTTACGGGGTTTCCTGCTTTGGCCTGGTGTTTGCCCTGGTGGGAACGGTGCTTGGAGGAGTCTGGGCCAATGACAGCTGGGGAAGGTTCTGGGGCTGGGACCCCAAGGAGAACGGGGCACTGATGATCTGTATTGGTATCCTGGTGATGCTTCATGCGAGGATGGGTGGCCTCATTAAGGACCTTGGCATCAGTATGCTGGCTGTGTTTGTTGGCATCATCACGGTCTTCTCGTGGTGGCATGTCAACCAGCTCGAGACCGGCCTGCACAGTTATGGCTTTACTGATGGTATCATGTTCTGGCTTTATCTGGTCTATGGGATTGAGTTTTCCGTTATCGCTCTCGGGGTTATTGCCTTTTTCAATCCTTTTGGCCGCAGGCAAACCGGGCAGGTGCAATCCTAGAACTGCTTTTTAAGGTAGAGAATTTCAACCAAAGACAAAAAGACAATGAAACACGTTATCAAACTTCTTATCATGATGCTCGTCATTGGGTTCGTTTCCGATTCCAATGCGAAGGACAGCGCTAAAATCGTGCTCGTCGCCGGACACAGGAGCCATGGTTGGGGAGCCCATGAGTTCAATGCCGGATGCCTCCTGATGCAGGCACACCTGAAAGAGGCCCTTGGCAAGAAGGTGGATGTTGTGGTGCATCGCAACGGATGGCCAAAGGACCCTGAGGCGTTCAAGGGAGCGGACGCCATTGTGCTCTTTATGGATGGAGGTGGACGTCACCCGATCAACCGCAGGTTGAACCAGGTAAAGAAGGAAATGGACCGGGGGTGTGGCCTGATGTGTATGCATTATGCTGTTGAGGTTCCTGCCGGTATGTCGGGCAAGGCCCTGCAGCAGTGGATTGGCGGTTACTATGAAACCGGCTGGTCGATCAACCCGCACTGGGTTGCCAAGTCCAAATTGAACTCAAAACACCCGGTTACGCGTGGTGTCTCTGAGTTCTCACTCAAGGATGAGTGGTATTTCAACATGCGCTTCCGTGAGAGCCGCAAGGGGGTGACAAGCATTCTTGATGCCGTGCCTGATGATGTTGCCCGATCAGGAAAATCCTCCTGGCCCCGCGGACCGAAGAAACACATTGTTGAAGCTTCAGGCCGGAGTGAGACGCTCTGCTGGTCGGTTGTCAGGGAGGACGGCGGCCGGGGTGTGGGCTTTACCGGAGGACACTTCCACAAGAACTTTGGTGATGACGGCTATCGGAAGCTTGTGCTTAATGCCGTTGCCTGGTCTGCCGGGCTGGAAATTCCCGAGAAAGGCCTCGTGACCCACCGGCCTGATGAAGCCGAGCTGGATGCCAATCAGGATTATCCCAAGCCGGGTGCCAAAAAGAAAGCGGCCAGTGTCGAAAGTAACATCAAGTATGTCGTGGCCAAGCCTGGTCCGAAGCCCCTGTTTGCCAGCAAGGTGATTTCACGCAGCACCCCGGGACATGCAGTGGATATTGCCGTGGAGCTTAAGGGCGCCAAGAAGCTGTACCTCGTGGTTGATGACGGTGGTGATGGTTATGGTGCGGACTGGGCTGACTGGGCTGAGCCGCGCATCGTCGTAGGGGGACAGGACAAGAAGCTCACCGATCACAAGTGGAAGTCAGCAAGTGCGGACTGGGGGCAGGTCCGTAATGGAAAGAATGCCGGCGGCGGAGACCTCAAGATCAATGGTAAGCCCGTTGCCTACGGCATCGGCGTGCATGCCAACTCGGTTCTCGAGTTTGATCTTCCCGGAGGAACCACGCAGTTCAAGGCGCGTGGCGGGTTGGATAACGGAGGAACTGACCAGAACGGGCAGAGTCCTACTGTCCGTTTTCTGGTTTATGCCGAAAAGCCAAAGCTTGCTGCCCGCAAGAGTGGCGGAGGTGGCGCCGGAGGTCGTGATCCGGCAGACTCGCTGGCGGTTCTGGATGTTGCCCAGGGAATGCAGGCTGAGCTTTTCGCTTCCGAGCCGATGATCCTTAGTCCCTCAAGCATTGATATTGATCACCGTGGGCGGGTGTGGATGGCTGAGATTGTTAATTATCGCAGGCATAACGGTAAGCGTGCCGAGGGCGACCGGATCCTGATCCTTGAGGATACCGATGGTGATGGAGTGGCTGAAAGCAGCAAGGTTTTCTACCAGGGCCGGGATATTGATTCCCCTCATGGCGTCTGTGTGCTTGGTAACAAGGTAATTGTTTCAGCCGGGGAACAAGTTCTCCTGTTTACAGATTCAAACGGAGATGACAAGGCTGATGATAAGAAAGTCCTCTTTAACGTGGTGGGCGGCAAGCAGCATGATCATGGTATTCACGCCTTCTGCTTCGGACCGGATGGTAAGCTGTATTTTAATTTCGGTAATACGTCCCGCGGGTTAAAGACTGCTGATGGAAAAGTGATCATTGACAAGGCAGGCAATGAGGTGAATGCAAACCGCAATCCTTACCAGCAGGGAATGGTGTTCCGTTGTAACATGGACGGAAGTGAGGTTGAGACGCTGGGTTGGAACTTCCGTAATAACTGGGAGGCGTCAGTTGACTCGTTTGGATCAATCTGGCAGTCCGACAATGATGACGATGGAAACCGGGGTGTGCGGATCAATTTTGTCATGGAGTTTGGCAACTACGGTTACCGAAGTGAAATGACCGGAAAGGGTTGGCGTGATAAGCGCACGAATATCGAAAAGGAAATCCCTCGACGTCACTGGCACCTTAATGACCCCGGGGTGGTGCCCAATCTACTGCTGACCGGAGCCGGTTCGCCCACCGGGATTATTGTGTATGAGGGTTCGCTCTTTCCCTCCCTGCGCAATCAGGTCATTCATTGTGATGCGGGGCCAAATGTTTGCCGTGCTTATCCCCGCAAGAACTCCGGTGCCGGATACACTGCTGAGATGTTACCGCTTCTCAGCGGAGGAGGTGACCGCTGGTACAGGCCGAGTGATGTGGCAACCGCCCCTGATGGATCACTTCTGATTGCGGACTGGTATGATCCCGGGGTAGGGGGACATGGAATGCGTGACCTTGAGCGTGGGCGTATTTTCAGACTGACTCCTGATGGGCACAAGGGGTACAAGGTTCCGGTTTACGATTTCAAGACGGCAAAGGGAGCAGTTGAGGCCCTGAAGAGCCCGAATCTGGAGGCGCGTTACCTTGCTTGGACCGCCTTGCACTCAATGGGCAAGGCTAAGGCGACCCCGGCGCTGGAAGCAATGATGAAATCAAGCGATGCGGTTGAGCGTGCACGTGCCGGCTGGTGCCTTGGAAAAATGCCGGGAGCTGGCAATGCTGTGGTTGCCCGGCTGAAGAAGGATCCGGAGGCGGACTTGCGAATCGTTTCCATTCGCCTGGCGCGTCAACTTGGAGAGGGTGTCCTCGAGCTTGTCAGTGAACTGGCTGGTGACAAGAACCCGCAGGTCCGCCGTGAGTGTGCCATCGCGTTGCGCGAGGAGGACGATGACAAGGTTGCTTCACTGTGGGCCAAGCTGGCCTTACAGCACGTCGGCAAGGATCGCTGGTATCTGGAGGCACTTGGGATCGCGGCTGAAAGGAATTGGAATGCATGCCTTGATGCCTGGAAGGCAGCTGGCGGAAAGTGGAATACTCCCGGGGGGCGCGACATTATCTGGCGTTCCCGCAGCAAGGATACGCCGGCGCTGCTTGCCAAGATCATCAAGGACCCTGCAACAACCGACTCCGATAAGCCGCGTTACATGAGGGCATTTGATTTTCATAGCGGGGCTGAAAAGGATGCCGCATTGCAAAGCATACTTCTTGATTGAGCCGGTATGCGATTCTGCATGGGCATCTTTCTTGCCGCTTTATTGGCGCCAGCACCTCTGCTTGCCGATGAAGCCCGCGACAAGTTGATTGTTGAGACGGTTCTCAAGCTGGAGAACTTCAATTACCAGTCTGCTTCAGAGAAGGTCAAGGCTGCCATTGGCCGTTATCTTGCAAGGACTCCCGGGAGTGAGGAGTATTTCCAACTGGTTGAGAAGTTTCGGGTTGAAACTGAACTTTCATCCTTGGCAAAGCTGGCCTCAGGGGACAAGGCGAACCCGCGGGCTGCGGGCCTTCTGGTTTCCATTGGCGGGGAACCGGCAATAAAAACGGCATTGGCAGATGCCGGACCAAGGCGTTCACGCCTCCTGATGTCACTGGGAACGGTAAATGATCCAAGGCCTGTGGCTTCCTTGGTGAGCCTGTTAACGGGCAGGGATCCGGTTGAGTCCAGAGCCTCTGCAAAGGCCTTGACGGGGAGTCCCGCAGGCCAGTTGCGCCTGCTGGAACTGGCGGAGGAAGGAAGTCTACCTGATAAATTAAAGCCGGGAGTATCGATGGCCCTTTCCTCTTCGGTGGACCCGGCGATCCGTGCCCGGGTTGCCAAGGTGCTGCCGTCTCCAGCTTCCCTTGGAGGAGAGTCACTGCCACCCCTTGCCGACCTTGTGAAGCTGAGCGGAGACCCTGAGAAAGGGCAACTGGTTTATATGCGAGCCTGCTTTACCTGCCATAAGGTTGGTGAGAAGGGGATTGATTTTGGTCCTGCCTTGACCGAGATCGGCGATAAGCTTGCGCGTGAAGCGCTCTATACCGCGATCATTGATCCCAATGAGGCGATAAGCTTTGGCTACGAGGGAGTTTCTATTGAGGTTGAAGATGGGCGCAAGCTGATTGGCTACGTGGCCAGTGATGGAGAACGGGAAGTCGGCGTCAAGGTGCCGGGAGGTGCCCTGGTAACGGTCAAGGCCAGTGAGATTAAGGGTAGGGATGCCTTGCCGGTTTCACTGATGCCTGCAACCCTCGTGTCAACAATGAGCCGGGATGAGCTCGTTAACCTTGTTGAATATCTTATTACCCTGAAGAAATAGATTTCCTTGCAGGACTTGATGCCTTCCAACTAAGCATTAGACTGATAAACGTGTCAGGTAACGATTCCAATCTTGTTGACTTAGGCTTTCTGGATGCTCGCATCAAGCTGATTGATATCGCGGCTTTCCTAGATCGTCTTGACCGTCATGGTCAGGCGGATGATTACCGGGTTAAGGCACTTCGCGAGGCATTTGCCGAGCTTGACTCGAAGGAGCCGGGGAGAGCATCACGGGTTCTTGATGCGCTGAGTGACCACACTGAGGAGCCGATTGAGGCAGCCGAAATACAGGGGGCATTTGGTGCGCCTCCCGAGACTGACTGATTATTTTAACAGGGACAGTATGCGATATATTGAGCCACATGCTCACATGGTGAGCCGGACAACTGATGATTACATGGCTCTTGCCTGCGCCGGGTGCAAGGCGGTTAATGAACCGGCATTCTGGGCTGGATATGACCGGGCATCAGCGCAGGGGTTCTATGATTATTTCCGGCAGATCACGGAGTATGAGCCGAAGCGCGCTGCCAAGTTTTGCATCGAGCATTACTGCTGGCTTTGTATTAATCCCAAGGAAGCTGAGGATCCCGGGTTGGCTCGCGAGGTAATGGCGCTGATTCCGGAATTCCTCAAGAGTCCCAATGTGCTGGGGATCGGTGAGATTGGCTTGAACAAGAACAGTCGCAACGAGTTAATGATTCTGGAGGAGCATATTCAGATCGCCGAGGATCATGACCAGTTGATCCTCGTTCATACGCCGCATCTTGAAGATAAACTGAAAGGCACCAAGCTGATAATTGACGCCCTTCTTAATCACTCCAAGATTAATCCCGGCAGGGTGATTATCGATCACGTCGAGGAACATACCGCGCCCTTGTCCTGGATCAGGGGTTCTGGGCAGGAATGACTTTGTATCCTGAATCAAAGGTTACACCCAATCGGGCAATTGATATGCTTGAGATGTATGGGACTGAGAGGGTGTGGATGAACAGTGCCTGTGACTGGGGGGTCAGCGATCCCTTGTCTGTGCCAAAGGCGGCCCTAGAGATGCGCCGCAGAGGCTATGACGATACGTTCATTGACAGGATTATTTACTCCAACCCCGCCCAGTTCATGGGGCAAAGTGAGCGCTTTGGATTGAAATAGAAATTCCGGTGAAGCGGGTTTATTTACTGCGACCGGATCATAAAATCATCGGCTCATGGAACTTAATCACAGCCTTCACCTGGCTTATTGCACAAACATCCACAGGGGTGAGGGTTGGCAGGAGACGTTCTCAACACTCGAAGAGTATGTCCTTGCCGTGAAGGCTGAAGTTTCTCCCGGGAGCCCTTATGCAATCGGGTTGCGGCTTGGAGAAAGTGCGGCAAGGGAGCTTTCCGACCCGGTGAGCGGGAAGCTTTCTGAATTTCGTCGATGGTTGGAACAAAACAATTGCTATGTCTTTACCATTAACGGTTTCCCTTACGGGAATTTCCATGGCAAGCGCGTCAAGGAACAGGTCTATATGCCTGACTGGACCAGTAAGGACAGGCTCGAGTATACCAAGTGCCTTTTTAACATTATAGCCGAGTTGGTTCCTGAAGGAGTCCAGGGGAGTGTCAGCACGCTGCCCGGCAGTTTCAAGGAGTTCATCACTGATGAAAAGGCGCAGGGTGATGCCATTATCGACAACCTGGCAGATTGCTCGGAGCATATTCTGTCCCTTGCCGAAAAAACGGGAAAGGATCTTCACCTTGGGCTAGAACCTGAACCACTTGGATGGTTTGAGACAAGCACAGAGACGGTTGCTTTTTTTGACAGGTTCAGGCAGCGCCACGGCACGAGATTTGATCGTGTGCTGGGAGTTAATTATGACACCTGCCACCTTGCCGTTGAGTATGAAAAACCAAACGATGCGGTTGGTAACCTTCTGGATGCCGGGATACGGATCAGCAAGTTGCACTTGAGTTCCGCGTTGAAGCTGACGGCTGACCAGAAGGGGATGAATGCCCTTGAGGACTTTCAGGAGGACGTTTACCTGCATCAGGTAGTGGTCAGGCATAAGGATGGCAGCCTTACCCGGTTTCGTGACCTGCCTGATGCGATTGATGCAGTCAGCCGTCAACAGGAAGGGGATACGGATGAGTGGCGGGTTCATTTCCATATTCCCCTCTACAGTCAGCCCGCAGGCGGACTGTCTGACACCAGGGATCATATTGAAGGGGTCCTAGACATGTTAAGGGATGACCCTTCCATATGCAGCCATCTGGAAATGGAGACTTACACCTGGGAAGTGCTGCCTGAGGAGTTGCAGTGCGGGAACGTTGTCGAGCAACTGCGCCGTGAATATGAATGGGTTTTCAAGCGTCTCTCGGAACGGGGACTGGCATAAGGATGCTTCCAAGGGTTAATGTCGTATTAAAGCTTTCCAGGGTTTCCAACCTGCCAACGGTATGGTCTAACTGTATCGCGGGTTGGGTCCTCGGAGGAGGGATCGCAGCTTTGCCTGCAGGAACAGGAGTGAGTGATGTTCTCCTTCTTCTTCTGCTCATCATTGGTGCATCACTGGCTTATTCGGCAGGCATGATTATGAACGATGCCGTTGATTTCAAGTTTGATGCTGAGCACAGGCCGGACAGGCCTTTGCCCTCTGGTGAAATTACTCTAAGTGTTGCATGGGCTCTGGCTATTGCTTTCCTTGGGGGAGGTTTCATACTCATGATCCTCGCCGGGGCGTCTCCAGGGTGCACGCTTTTGCTGGGATTCATGATTGTCGGCTATAATGTCCTGCACAAGCGTTGGACCGGCAGTGTTTTCCTGATGGGCGCCTGCAGGCTTCTGCTTTACCTGGTTGCTGCCTCTGCCCCTGAGCATGGCGGATGGTTTACGGAATTGGTATTCATGTGGGCAATAGCACTGGGAATCTATACAGTGGGGATTACCCTTGCTGCACGCGGAGAGGTCAAGGATAAGGGGACCGGCCATTTTGGTATGAGTATGCTTACTGTGCCTCTTATTGCTGCGGCGTGGGCCTATTTCCTTCGAGCGGAATCCCATATGATGCTCTTGATTGCGCTCATAACCTGGGCGGGCTGGACGGCATATTGTATCCTGCTCATGAAAGGGGATGAGGAAGGGCGAGTCTCCAAGGCGGTTGCCCTCCTGATAGGTGGGATGCTTTTAATTGATGCTGTGGCTGTTTCTGCAGCCTTTCCCTGGCTTGGTGCAACCATGATAGTGATGTTGCCGCCTGTTTTACTGCTGCAAAAGCGTATATCGGCAACTTGATGGTAACTTCCGGGTGTTTTTTTCTATTCAGAGCTTAACGTTTGATAGTTCACACGTTATATTGTCCGGGGTGCGGACATTTTTAACCAAGTCCCGCATTTTATGATAGAACGCCCTATTCACCTAGAATTCGCGCATCGTGTCGTGTTTACACGTGGTGCATTCTCCACTGGGAATGCGGCATTGAGCGATATATTGGCCAGGGCTGGAGACTCGATGACGCATCGTGTCATTGTTTTTGTTGATGGTGGAGTGGTCGGCGGCAACCAGAATCTTTTGCGGGACATTACCAGGTGGTTCAGTGCTAAAGATGGCGAGTTGGAGTTGGCAGCTTCTCCAGTTGTGCTACCGGGCGGGGAGCCTTGCAAGAATGACTGGTCGCTGGTTCCGGAAATATGGGCTGAGATCAACCGTTGCAAAATTGACCGGCATTCCTTTGTTCTTGCCATAGGGGGCGGTGCCTTCCTTGACCTTGTCGGGTTCGCGGCATCGACTGCGCACCGGGGTGTGCGCTTGGTGAGGATGCCTACAACCAGTCTTAGTCAGGGTGATGGAGGTGTTGGAGTAAAGAATGGGGTGAATTTTTTTGGCAAGAAGAACTGGGTGGGCAGTTTTGCGGTCCCGTTTGCGGTTGTTAATGATTTGCTCTTCCTTGATTCCCTTTCAGCTCCTGCACGCAGGGCTGGAATCATAGAGGCCATCAAGGTTGCTTTGATTAGGGATCGTCTGTTCTTTGAGGAGATTGAGCGTAATGCGATGCAATTGCGCAACCTTGAAAGTGATGCCCTTGAGATGGTTATCCGGAAAAGTGCTGGATTGCATGTGGATCATATATCGACATCCGGTGATCCATATGAGCTGGGCTCGGCAAGGCCGCTGGATTTCGGTCACTGGGCAGCACATAAGCTTGAACAAATAACCGGGTTTTCTTTGGGGCACGGGGAGGCTGTTGCAGTCGGAATGGCTGTTGACCTGGTTTATTCAAAAAGGATTGGATTGATTTCCGGGGATGACTGCGAACGGATTCTCTGCCTGATAGAGCAGGTGGGATTCAATGTGTTTGATGACAGCCTGTGTTCAGGAGGTAAGGATAGTCTGAATGTTTTGAAAGGGCTTGAGGAATTTCGCGAGCACCTTGGTGGACAATTGACGATAACCCTGGTTCCCGAAATTGGACGCAAGGTTGAGGTGAATGATATGGATGAGGCGGAGGTGAGTGCAGCGATAGAGGAGTTGAAGGGCAGGGATTTTGCAAGGAAAGGCCCCGCTTAATTTCCCCGCGGAATCCCTTTTCATGTCGCCATTTTTGGCGATCATTTTCCAGCTGCAATCAACTGTAAAGCATTCTTCCGCACTGGTCGCAATGCGCGATGTTCTTTGATGCCCTGACGGCTGCTGCCGTCGCAGGGGTTACCTTCATGTGGCACCCGGTGCATATACCCTTGTCGAGCTCAGTGATGGCGTCACCCTTTTTGCTGGAGAATATCCGCTCAAACTCATTGAGCAGGTCAGGATGAATTGATGTGGAAATCGATTGTCTTTCCTTTGTTGTTTCATCCAGTTGGCCCTGGCAATGAGTCCGTCGTTCGTGGATGATTTTAATTTCCTTGTCAACAATGTCCTGTGTGCTTTGCAGGGTGTCCTCGGCTTTCTTAAGATCAGATGACAGGTTCTCTCCTTTTTCCATGAGTTCTATCTCTGAGTCCTCGAGGCTTGAGATGTCTTTCTGGTAACGTTCAATCTCGTGGTTGATTGCCTGGTATTCGTCATTCTTTCGGGTCTCAAACTGTTGGACCTTGAGTTTTGAAATGGTGTCACTGCGTGTTGCAATGTCCAGTTCCAGTGATTTGATGGCAACTTCGTTTTCCTTGATTTCCTGCTCGATCTTTTCTTTTGACGTGCGATCTCCGACAAGTCGCAGCTTGGCGTTCTCCTCTTCGCGAGGAAGTCTCTCAAGGTCAGACTTGAGTGTCAGGATTTTCTGATCCCTGTCCTGGATGACAAGGAGTTGTTCGAGTTCAGGGAGCATCGTTTCTAATGAGGGGTGAGATGATTACACATATAGCAGTGTTCAGTATGTTTCAACCGGGCTGCGTTTACCGTCTTCCGGGCTGCGCTTGGATGCCTCCTCTTCCCCGAGGGTGTCCACCCGAAGGTCCCAGACCATAGAGTCAAGGGCGTTAAATTCCTCTATGCTGAATGGTGAGGGCTTGCAAAGCCTTTTCTTTGCGGTTGCTATCCTTTCAAGGGCAGGCGTTACCGCCGAGCGTGTCAGTGTTTCAAGGGTATTGTAGGCCTGCTGGACCATTTCCATGCGGTGGCAGATCATCACCATGTCATTTCCTGCATGCATTGCATTACTGATTGTTTCTTCAAATGAAACTTCTTTGAGGATCGCTCCCATATCAAGGTCGTCAGTAATAACAAGGCCATTTTTAAACCCAAGTTCTTTGCGCAATACCTCGGTTATTGCATTGGATGAGAGTGACGCGGGCCATCGCGGGCGATCAGGATCCATGAACGGATAGTGGGTATGGCATACCATGATGCTGTCCAGTTCCGGGAGCAGGGACTGGAAGGGAACTGCTTCATTCTCCAACCATTCAGACCGGGTTCGATCAACAATGGGAAGTTCCTCATGTGCGTCACACAGTGCATATGTATACCCTGGAAAATGTTTGCCGCAGGAAAGAATGCCCTCCTTTCGCAAGGTGGCGTTGAATGCAGAAGCATTCTCGATGACTTTGGCAACCGTTGAACCGTAACAGCGTCCCTTCAGGGAGTTGTCAGCATTGTCATCAGGAGAAAAATCAAGGACGGGGCACAGGTCCAGGTTGAAGCCAAAAAGGCGGAGAAGTTTTCCTGTCAGCTCTCCGTGCCTGCTTATTAATTCAACAGATCCCTTGTCGCGAAGTTGCTGGGCGCTTGGCGGTTCGTTTCCGATTAGGCGAAGGCGGGAAACGCGACCGCCTTCCTGGTCAATCGTGATGATCGGCTCAGTATTGCTTGCTGCCCTGAGATCATCGATGAGTTGGCGCAGTTGAGTTGCAGACTGAATGTTTCTTCCAAAGAGGATGTAGCCGCCAGGATTGATCGCCTTTATTAACTTCGCTGTTTCCGGGTCCAGTGATGTTCCCGGTATGCCCGTGAGGATTAGCTGGCCGAGGTGCTTTTCCATAGCTGAGTATCTAGATACAGAATTTCACGCTTGAACTCAAATGAATTCATTTCTCCGCTGTGCAACAAGTATTGAGGGTTGAAAGTTTTGTTTGATTAGGAGTTCAGTGGGAATGAGGATCATTGTAGTCAATGGAGGAAAAAAAAATTATTGAAGGCCGTGAGCTGGCACTTGCTGCAGCCCGTCTTGCTGACGAAAAGCAGGCGGAAAATGTCGTGGTGCTGGACCTGACCGGCATTTCCACGGTGGCTGATTTTTTTGTCTTGTGCACTGGTACTTCGACCCCCCACTTAAAGGCGATCTGCCGCGAGGTTGATGAAGGTCTTTCCATGGATCATGGAGTTGAGGTCAGGGGGAGGGAAGGTGTTCCAGAGAGCCAGTGGTTGGTGCTCGACTATGTGGACGTGATTGTCCATGTGTTGCACAGGGAGCAGCGTGAGCACTATGCGCTTGAGGATTTGTGGTCCGATGCGAACCAACTAGAAACTGATTTCATCTCCGCGACATAGAGCTGATCCTGATGCAAGTGGAGGTTATTAATACCGGAACCGAGTTGTTGCTTGGTCAGGTTGTAAACACCCATGTGGGGTATATGGGTGAGAGGCTCCTTGGCCTTGGGCTGAGGATTTCCCGGCAAAGCACGGTTCCTGACGGAGTAGTAATTAAAGGAATTCTCACCGAGGCCATTGACCGCTCAAGGATCATTTTGGTGACTGGAGGACTTGGTCCCACCCCGGATGATTTAAGTCGTGAAATGACTGCAGAGTGCCTAGGCCTGAAAATGACTGAGGATGCTGCGGTGATTGATGCCATTTCCCGCCGTTTTAGTGATTCAGCTATAACGATGCGCCCGTCTAATCGCAGGCAGGCGATGGTGCCAGAGGGAGCAGAGGTTCTTGAGAACGATAAAGGGACTGCGCCAGGCTTGTATTTGACTGCGGGCCCTGATGACGAGCTTGTTCATATATTTCTTCTCCCCGGTCCTCCCCGTGAGCTTTACCCGATGTTCGAGGATCAGGTTATTCCCCGGTTGCATGCGATCCTGGGAAATGAGGGGGCAAATGTTCCGGTTTGCCGTAATTATTTTTTCATGGGGTTGGGTGAATCTGAGCTTGCTGGCAGAGTTGAAGAATCCCTCAACGCTGTGCCCGGTGATTTTGAGATTGGCTATTGCCTTAAGGCAGGAGGCGTTATTGTGCGATGTATCTCAACCGGAGACAATGCCTGTGTCCTTGGCGGGATGATCCGGGATGCGTCCCCTGAGGATTTTGTTGCAGAGGGAGAGGCTGCAATTGAGGAAGTTGCAGTCAAGTCGCTTGTTCATTCCGGAGAGAGTGTTGCTACAGCTGAATCCTGTACCGGCGGGCTTATTGCCAGCCGTATTACAAATGTCCCTGGCGCTTCCCGAATCTTTAACGTTGGACTGGTGACATATTCGAATGAGGAAAAATGCAGTTTGCTGGGGGTGCCCCTTTCAATGATTGAGGATAGTGGTGCCGTCAGTGAGCGTGTTGCCATGGCAATGGTTGAAGGTTGTCTGGAGCGATCCGGTAGCGATCACTGCCTTTCTGTTACGGGCATTGCAGGGCCGGGAGGGGGAAGTGAAACCAAGCCGGTTGGCACGGTTTGGATTGGACTGGCAAGCAGGGGAAAGAAAGCGGTGGCGTTTCATTATCGCTTTAAGGCTGAACGGCTTTATTTTAAGGAAAGGGCCTCGTCAGTTGCCATTGATCTGCTTCGAAGGCGGATACAGGGGTATCTTTAGATAATTTGAGGTAAATGCCTGCCTTAATGACTTGTCTGAATGCCCTTTTGACCGCCTCGGACGTTGCCATTAGTGTTATGAATTGCTTATGTGGCAGTCCTGTTTGATTCAGTAGGTGCTGCAGTATTGCCAATAGTGTAGTGATCAGTATGAAATTGGGTGCATTCTTAATGACAGCAATATGCATGAATGTTGCTGTTGCTAATGCACAAGTGCCCGGAGGAATACGGGTTCCTGACGGGGTTGGTCCATTGCTGATTGGCTTTGAAGAAAATGTCTACAGAGGCGAGAAGAATCTGATTAAGTTATCGAAGGGTAACAAGGGTGAACGTGGAAAACTGGAGTATTCCCTTTTTGATGAACCTGCCCACGGCAAGCTGGATTTGGATCCTCAAACTGGGGATGCCACTTACAGCACCAATGATCCCCTTAAGGCAGGAGTTGTTGAGGATCACTTTGAGTTTCGAGTTCGTGACGATAAGGGCAATTTTTCCGCTGCGGTTGAGGTGCGTTTGAAAATTGTGGGCCGGGTGGCGGTGCTTGAAGTTCCGGAAACAGTTGATTTCGGTGAAGTGGTGATGGGCGGGGCAATGGACAGGGAACTGCTATTAGAAAATAAGGGTGATGGTGGATTTTTTGGCGAAGTTCTTCTGCCTGAAGGTTTCATGATTGGGGAAAAACGGAAGGTTGAGCTTGAGATCCCGGCTCAGGCCAGGAAGGCGCTGCTGATACGGTTTCTTGGCCGCGAAAATTCCGGGCAGGGTAGGGAGCTCCTGCGGTTAAAGGGTAACAATCTTACCAGGCAAGTAAACCTGACCTATGAAGTGAAGCCCCCATTTCAAGTGCAGGACAAGATCACGCTTGAGTTTGATGATGATAGTCACGCAAGGAGTGCACGCTTGCGTATTAATAACCCTTTCGAGGCTGGCGTCATCATTAATTTGCGCCTTCCTCGCGGATTGAATGCCGATGAAACGGACTATGAGATTGCTGCTCAGTCTGCAAAGTTTATCGACTTGAATATTCCTTCCCATGACGCCGACAGGTTTGATGGAACTATAATTATTGAGGAGAAGAGATTTCGCAAGGAGGTCAAGGTTGTTGCAAAGGCGTCGCCCTCAAGGGTTGTTGTTGTTGGGATACCTCAGGGCAAAGAGCTTTTCTTTGAAGGCTTATTGAGTGAGGATCCGGATGTGCGTCCTCGTGGGTTGATGCAAAATATTCAGCTGAGCAATGTCGGCGGGCAATCCGCCAATGTGTCCATGATTACCAACCCTCCGTTTTTTATTTCCGTGAAGGACAATCCCCATAAGCTTGGGCCCGGTCAGTCATTAATGGTTCGTGTTGAATTGCGTGCTGACAAGGTGGGCATGGTGGAAGATCTGCTGCGAATTGATTATGCGGGCGATCCATTGGTGGTAAAGCTCCGTGGCGATGTGCTGCTGCCTAAGGGGATTGCTAAAGAGGATTTGGTTCCTCCTCCTGAGTGGCGTGAAAAAAAAGTGCAGAGGGATCCAGGCTTGGGAGGTGTGCGTTTTAGTGATTTGGCTTACGGGAAAAATAAAAGAAGATCCAGTCCGGCGGTGCCTGCAGTGAAGGCAATCCGAATTATTGAACAAAGAAGCAGTTCCTTATTGATTGGCTGGCGTGCACCAGCCGGAAGTGACTGGGATTATGAACTTGATGCCTTGGTGAGGTTAAAGGATGAGGAAACGGGATTGCCTGTTCCTACCTGGGTAAAGATCGGGCCAGAGCACCTGACCCTTACGAAGAAAGGGAGTGATGTGAGGGCAGAGATTCTGGGAATTTCTCCGGGTCGAATTTTTCAATTTAGTGTTTTTACCTTGAACCAGCAGGGTGAGTCATCTCCTCCGGCAACTATAAGATTGGCAGTGAGGGAAAAGGTTGGTTTTTTTCAGGGGGTCCGGATATGGATGGTGGCGCTGGCTGGCCTTTTGCTGGTATTTATTTTTAAGGCCTATCAAAGGTATCACGCTGCAGGGTAGAAGGGCTGGCAGCGGAAATATTATCTCTTGCCCTGATTTCTGGGAGGCCTCTCCCTGAACGTAAACCGTATAGGTATTCCGGTGTATTCGCAGTTTTTGCGAATGCTGTTTTCCAGGTAGCGTTCATAGGATTGTGGCAGCAGGCTGCGCTTGTTGCAGAAGAGGATGAACTCGGCTGAGGGGATTGGTCTCTGCGCGCCGGAATGCTGGGCCATTGTGGCGTAAAGCAACTTGAAGCGCTTGTTGTTTTTGCCGGAAGGTGGCGGGTGGGCAACAAGTGCCTGTTGCATGATGCGGTTAAGCAGTCCTGTGTTCAATCCCTTCCAGGCCGCCTTACGTATTTGTTCAACGCCGAAAAACAGGCGCCTTACGGACTCACCCGTTTTTGCAGAGGCGGCGATAATAGGGGCATGCTGGATAAAGAACAGTCCTTCACGGACCTCATCCATCATGGCGGCGATACGATCCGATTTTTGTGCGTCGGGGTGGAAGAGGTCAAATTTATTTGCCATTATCAGGCATGGCTGGTCGTAATCGGCCAGGAGTCCTGCGATTTTTCTGTCCTGTGCGGTTATTCCCTGTGAGGCATCGACAACCAGTGCGCAAAGATCTGCCCGGCGGATGCTGGATTTTGCGCGCATCGCGCTAAAGATCTCGATGGAATTGTCCTGCTTGTTTCGCGGTCGGATACCGGCTGTGTCAATAAAGACGTAGTTAATGTCCCCGTGAGTAAGGGGGACATCGACAGCATCCCTTGTTGTGCCCGCAACGTCGCTAACGATTGTACGATCATCCTCAAGGAGTGCATTAAGCAGAGATGACTTGCCGACATTGGGGCGGCCGACCAGCGCAATCTTGATGGGATCCTGAGCCTGGATTTCAGGGTGTTCGGGATCAGGTAACTGGGAATCAATATGTTCTGCCAGTTGAGTGATTCCATGGTTATGGGCTGCGCTGACCGAAAAAGCGGGGTTTATTCCGAGTTCCGAAAACTCATCGGCAAGGATTGAGTGTGAGTCCTCATCTACCTTGTTGGCGATTAAATATACAGGGCGGTCTGTTTTGCGCAGGTAATCTGCAAGGTGATGATCCACAGGCGTAAGGCCTTCCTGCGCGTCGACGACGAAGAGTATGATTTTAGCCGCCTCTATGGCAATGTCGGCTTCCTGCTCAATTTCCTGGCTGAAGGTGTCATCTGGCTGTGTGCCTATTCCTCCAGTGTCTATAATTGAAAAAGGTGTCTTGGTGAGATTGCATTCGGCGGTAATTCTGTCCCTGGTTACGCCAGGCTGATCATGCACGATAGAAATCCGTCTGCCGGCCAGTCGGTTAAATAGTGCTGATTTGCCCACATTGGGTCGACCTACGATTGCGATGGTTCTAGTTGCGTAACGTCCAGGCATTTTATTGCTCTGGCAATTGACGCAGGCCTGCGCGAATGTAAAGCACGGTCGCTATAAATGTCAGTAATGCGCTAATAATCACCAGAAACTCCAGTAGAGCTGCGATAAAGGAGAAAAACACCCCCGCGACAACTGCTATTTGTAGAAACATCGCGATTTTTCCGCTCCAATGGTGGATAACCTTGATGTCCTGTGCGATGAGCCCTATTACAATGGCGCCGGATATCTCGATCATGTCCCTGGCAATAATAAGGGCGGCATACCATGCTGGCAGGGTTTCCCCCCAGCTTGTAAAGCTCAGAGTTATAATGACGGACAGCATGAATACCTTGTCAGCCAGTGGATCAAGGAAGGTGCCAAGTCGACTGCATTGGTTGAATCGTCTGGCGATAAATCCATCAAGAACGTCAGTGAGTGCAGCCACTGTGAAGATTCCCATTGCGGTCCAGCGTAAGATTTCACTTGGCTCAGAATGACTTAATCCATGACTGTAAGAGATGGCCGTTATGACGAAGAATGGTGTCATCAGGATGCGAGACAGCGTAATTTTCGTCGCAAGGGTCATCAGGTTATTCTTTCCAAGCGGGGTTCGAGATCTTTCGAATTGTCTTTTAGCTGTTATATTGCGGGAATAGCTGTTTCGCAATGAAGGAGATAAAAGCCACGCCTGATTCCTCGGGAAATTCTCACGTCAGGACCCTGCTTGCCCGGATAGGTGTTTGCCCCCAGAAATCAATGGGCCAGAACTTCCTGACGGACAGTGCTGTTGCAGAGGCAATAGTAATGGCCTTGTCACCGGACAAGAATGATGTGGTTGTTGAGATTGGTCCAGGTTTAGGTGCGCTGACGCAGCATTTGGCTGGCATGGTGAAGAGGTTGATTCTCATTGAGTTTGATTCGGAGCTGGCCTCTTTTCTAAGGGAAATTTATGCGGATGATGAAACGGTTACAGTTTTTCATTCAGATGCCACAAAGTTTGACTTGAGGCCGCTTTTTCAGCATGGACCCATCAAGCTGATTGGGAATTTGCCTTATTCCTGCGCAGGTGAGATTATGCGCCGTTTTCTTGATTCTCCCACGCCGGTTGCAAAGGCGGTCTTGATGTTACAAAAGGAAGTGGCGGATCGCTTGCTGGCGCGACCAAGAACCAAGGCTTACGGGCGCTTAACCCTTCTGACAGGGGTCAATTGGGAAATTGAAGAGCGACTTGTCCTGTCTCCCGACCCCTTCTATCCAAGGCCTGGCGTTGAATCCACTGTTCTGCATCTGTCCGGCAAATCCAAGAATGGCATCGAGCCATTCAGTCCTGTCATATTTGACAGGTTGCTCCGGTGTGGTTTTGCCCAGAGGAGAAAACAACTGCGGAAGCGCTTGCCGATTGGTCATTGCAAGTGGGATGATGTCTGCAGTCAACTGGGCATCCCGCAGACGGCAAGGGCCGAAGAACTCGCGCTTGAAGACTGGCTGGCAATGGCAAGGCTGGTTGATGATCACCCGCTAAAGGACCATCCTCAGTCCGATTCTGAACTTTTCGACGTGGTTGATTCTGACAACATGGTCATTGACCAGAAACCAAGAAGCGAAGTCCATGCACTCGGCTTGTTGCATCGTGCTGTCCATGTCTTTGTTTTTAATGCGCTGGGAGAATTGTTTTTACAAAAGCGATCAATGCTTAAGGACAGTGCCCCCGGTCTGTGGGGCTCAAGTGCATCTGGCCATCTTGACGCTGGTGAAAGTAACAGGAGTGCCGCTGAGAGAGAAATTGAGGAGGAGCTTGGAGTGGCATGCGGTGTAGAGAAAGTCATTGATCTGGATGCATGTGAGCAAACAGGCTGGGAATTTGTTACCTTGTTCCGCGCAGAGCATGGAGGGCCCTTTGTGTTCCCGTGCAGTGAGGTGGAGACGGGGATGTTTATGCCGGTGCCCTCCCTTGCTGAATGGGCCGATAGCAGGCCAGAGGATTTTTCAGCTGGCTTTCTAAGCTGTTGGGCGGGCTACACTGCGGCAAAGAGGAACCGCTGAGCCGGAAAGCTCTGATTACTCAAAGTTTTCAATCCAGCCGCTTTCAATGAGGGAGTCTGTATACAGACTGATGAGGGCGGGGTTATAGATTTTCTTTGCCGCGGTGAGCCATTTTCTGGCCTCCTTGTCCTCAGCCTTGCTGAAATGAATGGCAGCGTTACCGAAATAAAACCCTGGATAATCATCAAGGTAATCCCAGTCATTGAGTATTTGCTTCGCTGCAGGCTCATCATTTTGCTTCAGGCGGCAAATGAGTAACTTGAAATGAATCAGGTGCTTATTTTCATCGGTGAGAGTAGATTCACCCATTAGTTGGCGGAACTCACGTTCTGCATCAACAAAATTGCCTTTACAGAACTTCATTTCTATAAGGTTAAAGCGGCAGGAAAACGATCCCGGGGCAAGTTCAAGTGCCCTTGTAAATGCAATTGTTGCTTTGTCAAATTCGCGGATTTTCGTGTAGGCTGCACCTTTCAGGTTGTGGATAGCCCAGTATTCCGGAGCCATCAATTCCGCTTCGATGATCTTTTCGAATGCTTCCTGGACACGAATGCCGTTAAGGTAGGTTGCAGCATCCCTGAGAAGGCTCTGGATTTTTCGTTGCTGTTCAATGGAAAGTTTCTTGAGCCATTCAGGAGTTGCGTTTGCCGGACGTGTAGTGACCTGAGTTGGTGTTTTCTTTGCCTGATTATTGTCCTGGGCTTCAAGTGGCAGGAGTATGGCAAGTGACGCTAGGGTAAACGTCATTATGGTGGTGGAGCGCATGATGTGTGAGGCGTAGTTACGCGTTTTGAAATGAGAGGGGTCATAATATCCCCTGTTCATCAAGAAAAGTCAATTTGGGACACGATGGTGCAAAACTTCGGTGGCATTGGAAGCCGTGGTAAATGTGGTGCTGTTCTTGGTATTGTGCTTTGCTGGCACAATATACAGTGATCTTGCCCGCCATTCTGAGGGCTAAGGCGCACTAGGGAAAATCAGTTTCTGAGGTGTAATCCATTCCCCTCCGGATACCCATGATGCGCAGGTTGTGCTGCGCAATTCAGCTGCAACCTTTGAAATTGTCAACCGAGGCCCATCCGCCACCCTAGAGAGGTACCGGGGTGGTCATCTTGGGAATGGCATTGCGAAAATCGTCAAAGGGTTCTGCCTGCCCATTGTCAAGGCTGTGAGAAAGCCACTGGAACATCTGCTCGATTTCGGGATTGGATGACCGGATTGAGCGTACCTGCTCCCAGCCAAGTTCATTGCGTGGACGTGATTCTGCAATACGCTGGAAGCGGATAAGCTTATGCAGACCCTCAAGTTCGCGCTCGCTGAAGTGACGTATGGCATCTGGTTCGGGTAACTCGTCAAGAGTCTCGGCTGAGAGTCCAAGGCTGGTGATTCCGATGCCGAATTCATTGCCCAGTGAGCGGAGGCTTTCGGCAATGTCCGCGGCTTCAATAGGTTCAGCGATGACTAATTCGCCAAAGTGCGCCCACCGTGAGTTACTTAGGCACTGGAAGAAGTCCTCCCTGAAAGTGTCATGCCTCAACTCAAGCTTCATCTTCATGCTGTGCAGGGTAAATGGCTGCGATCCAAAGCTGCGCTGGAGCTGTAGCATGTCGCGATCAAACTCAACGCCGCGCTCAGAGGCTTGGCCAATCTGCCAGTTAATGGAAACAACATCCGGATATTTCCAGAGGTCATCATACTGTGCTTCATCTCCAAAAGTCTTTTCAAGAACGAAAGGCAGCTTCCCTTCGTTTTCCTCACAGCGTGCGACAATGGCCCTGAACTTATTTGCCCTTAACAAGGCCTCATTTGATGTGGTGTATCCGAAAACGTCACCGAAAGTTGACTGGCTCGGTGAAATCATGTGCCTTGCACTCTTCATTGATGCAAGCGTGTTCGTCCTCAAGTAATACCCCTGTCCGTGTTCAACCTTTGCGATAGGTGAACTGGGATCACAAGACATGATAGAGAAGTGGTAGCGCAGTGTTGCGTCACTGTATTTCTGCTCAAGCTTGAGTTTTACCAACTCAATTAATTCGGTGCCTTTGATGGCGTCTTTAGGATCGGGAGGGAGAATGTCAGGCAATACATTTCTCAGATGCTCTCGCAGGCTCATGGTGGGTTATTGGTTTGTTGGTTAAAATATAATTAATTTACCTTTATTTTTTAACAGATTGGTAAAAATCCGGGCGATAGTCAATAACGCCAAAATTTTTGAGCCTATTTTTTTCGGTTTTCCATGAAATTGCCGCCTTTCCCAGTGTTTACCTCCATCAAGAAGTCGACATGCGTCATTCTCATTTGTCTCTCCGCGAATCTTCCCATTCCGAGGCAGGTGGATTTTCTTTTCTAATGCTGATGTAAATGCAGGGTGTTGCTTTGGAGAGTTGTGAGCGCTTTCCGGTTTGCCTGCCTTGTAAACTGATTGGATCGTGAAGGGTGGATTGGTGATCGCCTTTTTTGATTACGGTTGAATATAGCCTATTGTTTTGCGTCCAATTATCGCATTCATACCATTAAAGCAGCATGTGCCGTGTCTTCAGTTGTAATTTCTTATTCTTTGCGGGTCTTTCTCTGCAGGGGGCTTTAGGTCAGGTTGGTTCCAAAGCGAGCGTTCCCCCCGCCAAAGTGATTCTTGAAAATGTAAGGTATAGCCAGTCCCTGGAGAGGCAGGTTTTTGATGCCGAGATCAGGCCCCGCAAGATTGGAATAAAATCGATGCCTTTACGGATGGAATTGTTCAAGGAGGGGGTGAGGTTTCTTTTCTTTGATGGTGACAGCAGGAGGGGGAAGATCGACCAGGTGTTGCAATTGAAGTTATCAAGCGGGCAGTATGTATTGACTGAGCCGAGCAATAAAGATGGTGCCGCTGCTATAGCCCCGGAGAAATATTCTGAGAGAATCAGGGGCAGTGATATTGTTTATGAGGATATTGCAATGCGGTTTCTCTATTGGCCTAATCCACAGCATTTGAAGGTTGAAAAAGCAAAGGGTGGGGACGCGTGGAAGATTCGATGCGTGAATCCTGATGGGATTGGCCCTTACTCCATTGTTGACGTGTGGGTTTCTCAGGAGAGTGGTGCAATGGTTCGAATGAACGGCTTCGATTCTAAGCGCAGGCTGATCAAGAGTTATGAGGTGGAGGGTGTTCAGCGATATAAGGGCGTGTGGATGCTGCGCATGATGAACGTAAGAACACACCCTGTTTCAGCAGGCGGGCGGATTGGGAGCACGTACCTGAAGGTAGAGCTCCCTGACTGACCAGTGGAACTGAAAGCGTTAAACTAATCAAAAAAATTCCTTCCCTGTGGCTGCAGGCTTGTCTAAGGTCGTGTCAACAAACGTAAATATACTATGAGCAAAATCATTCCACTTATTAGTTCAGGAATCGCCGGCCCGATCGGGGTTCTCCATCTTCCTCGCCTTTGGCAAAAGGTATCACTGGATAAAGCCGGTAAACTTCATGATGATTATCCCGCCATTGGGGCCGGTTATGACCAGATGGTTCTCGATGGCATCGGGATTGATAAAGAGGCTTTTAACAGTTTCATGGACAGCAAGCCCACCTATCCACAACTTGAGAAGTGGATCCTTGATCAAAAAGGGGGTTCTCTTGATGCGGCTGGCATCCAGGCGCTCAATGACAGTATTGTTGGATACAATCATGACGATGATACTCGTAAAGGAATCCTGGATGGCGCAGGAATCGAGGACAACGGGTCGATTCTTGATGCGATCAACCTGAATAATCTTGAGGACTGGAGCGATTTCCATGCGCAGGAAATTGCCTAGATTGTTACCTTCAAGTTACAATTGCTATTAAACCGGTCGCCTATAGAGGCGACCGGTTTTTTTATTTTATGTGTGGGGCCCAACGCTTAGTGTCAATGCAATGAAGGCTTACTTGATTATAACCGGTTTAATGTTGTCCGCCTGCTTGGCTGCCCCCTTACAGGTGGAATTGCGCGAGAGGAAGGGACCGGAGCATGCAAACGACGGCTTCCGGCTAAAGAATGAGCAATGGCGAGGGGAGCAAACGGCAGTGATTGTTTGTGACATGTGGGATTCCCACCATTGCCACAATGCGGTTATGCGTGTTAAAGAGCTTGCTCCACGCATTGACCTTTTGTTGCAGAGGGTACGGTCAGAAGGCGGATTGGTGATACACTCGCCATCCTCGTGCATGGAGTTCTACCGTGAGCATCCTGCAAGGTTGAAGGCCAAGAAGGTGCCTAGAGCCAAGAACCTTCCCCCTGGAATTAATTCCTGGATGCACTGGATTGACGATGAGGAGCGACAGGCCGGCTATCCCATTGACCATAGTGATGGAGGTGAGGATGATGACCCTGATGTTCATGCCCGGTGGGAGGCCAAGCTCAAGGAAATGGGGAGAAATCCCGGATCTCCCTGGGTCCGGCAAATTGCAGTGATCGGCATTGATCCTGATAAGGATTTTATTTCTGACAGCGGGGAAGAATGCTGGAATATCCTGGAAGAGAAGGGGATAAAGAACATTATGCTGGTTGGCGTGCACACCAACATGTGTGTTCTCGGTCGTCCTTTCGGGTTAAGGCAATTGGCAAAAAACGGCAAGAATGTTGTCTTGGTTCGTGATTTGACGGATGCCATGTATAATCCTGCCAGGCATCCAAGGGTCAGTCACTTTGCCGGCACGGACCTTGTCGTGGCTCATATTGAGGAGCATGTATGTGCGACGATTACAAGCAACCAGATTCTTGGTGGACAGCCATTTGTCTTCAAGAAGGATTCTCGGCCGAAGCTCCTCTTCATGATTGGTGAACGGGAGTATCAAACTCGTCAAACACTTGCTGCCTTTGCTGCCGGTCAACTCATCCGGGATTATCGCTTTGACTTTATAGTTGCTGAGGATGGCGAGAATGAGTTTGCCGGCCTTGAACCTGCCCTGGAGGATACGGATGCCTTGTTTTTAAGTGTCAGGCGTAGGTCGCCACCTGCAAAGCAGATGGCGGCCCTTGAGAGGTTTATCAAGTCAGGCAAGCCTGTGATTGGCATCCGTACCTCCAGTCACGCATTCTCCCTCAGGGGTAAGGAACCGCCGCAAGGACACCTTACATGGGAGAGTTTTGATGGTGATGTGTTTGGTGGGAATTACCAGAATCATCACGGCAACAAGCTGGCAACATTTGCCAGGCCGGTTGCTGCTGATCATCCTGTTCTTAAGGGGCTAGGGAAGGGGGAATTTGCAACGGGCGGCTCTTTGTATAAAGTCCTTCCCCTTGCAAAGGGGGCGAGGGTCCTGTTGGAGGGACGTGCTGAAAAAGTTGAAGAGAAGCAACCGGTGGCTTGGTCGTATAAAACCCGGTGGGGGGGGCAGAAGTTTCTATACTTCGCTTGGGCATATCGAGGATTTCAAGAGGGATGAGTTTAACAAGATGCTGGTCAATGCAATTGGCTGGGTGCTTGCTGTCAATGAGGGGAAGCGGTCCGCTCATCTCGATGAGGCTCCCGGCATGAAGGTTCCCGTGGATCTTCGCATTGACAAGGTGCTCAGTGATCCATTAATCCGGCAACCGCTGCACATGAGTTTTGACAAAAAAGGGCGTTTATGGGTTGTGCAATATATGCAATATCCTGACCCTGCCGGGCTGGTTGAACTGAGCCGAGATAAGGTCTGGCGAGTTGGATATGACCGGATGCCGCCGCCACCGCCCCATGCTCCAGGCTCGAAGTTTCGGGGAAGGGACAGGATCAGTCTTCACGAGGACGTCGATGGTGATGGCATGTATGATCTTCACAAGGTTTTTGTTGATGGCCTGAACCTTGCCACAAGCATTGCCCATGGCGATGGGGGAATCTGGGTGACGAACCCGCCCTATCTGCTTTTTTACAAGGATCAGGACGGGAATGATGAGCCGGATGGGGCTCCGGAAGTGCACCTTAGCGGGTTTGGCATTGAGGATACCCATTCTATAGCCAATAGCCTGTTAATGGCACCGGACGGCTGGTTGTATGGCGCTCAAGGCAGCACAGTCAGTGCGGCAATCATAAGACCGGGAATAGATGCCCCAGATCAGGCTGTTAAATCGATGGGGCAGCACATATGGCGTTATCACCCTGAGAAAAGAATTTACGAGATTTATGCTGAGGGTGGAGGCAATGCCTTTGGCGTTGAGGTTGACTCATGTGGAAGGGTTTACTCGGGGCACAATGGAGGTGACACCCGCGGGTTTCACTATCTGTATGGGGCCTATTACCGAAAAAGCTGGGGCAAGCACGGGGCGCTTACCAATGCCCATGCCTATGGTTATTTTCCGGCAATGAAAAACATCGCGGTTGAACGGTTTACCCATCAATTCATCATTTATGATGAGGAGGGGCTTCCGGCCCGTTACCGGGGAAAGTTATGGGGAGTGGACGTATTGCATAATAATGTGGTCTTGAGTGAGATCTTCCCGGATGGGTCAACTTTTCAGACCCGTGATATCGAGCGCGTTGTGCAGGCTGATAATGCGTGGTTTCGCCCCGTCATGATTACGCCTGGCCCGGACGGCTCATTGTTCATCGCCGATTGGCAGGACCGCCAGGTCAATCACTACAAGAACCATGAGGGTGATATTGATCATGACAAGGGTCGTATTTACAGGGTTCAATCGAGGCAAAAAAGCGCCGCCAAGCCGGTGGATGTCACTGCAATCGGTGATCGTGAATTGATAGCCGTGCTTGGTTCGGGTTCACGCTTGCTCCGTCGAATGGCTCTGCAGGAATTTAGGCACAGGATGAAGAAGGACAGATCAATTCTTGAGATGGCTGTCGATGAAGTTGCCAGGCTTAAGGCGGAGGGTTGGAAACTTCGTAATGCTGTTGATGTTGAGCTCGCAATGATTGTAGGTATTGACCTGCTGGAATGTGAATTTGCCAGCCCTGGTGCAAGGGGTTATGCCATACAGAGATTTGTTGATATTGCACGCGACTCGTCGACAACAGGGCAGCTTGTTGCTTTTGCGCGTGAGATAAATTCAGCAGAGGTGTTGAGTTGTCTCGCTGCAGCGGCGCGCCGTGCTGATAAAAAGATTGCCATTGGTATAGCCGGGGAAATTTCGAGGAGGGATAACTTTAAGGATGATCCTCATTTGCCTTTAATGGTCTGGTGGATCCTCGAGCAACATGCGATCTCATCACCTGATGATGTGTTGAAGCTGTTTTCTGAACCGGATTTCTGGCGGCACGGGATTGTGAATGGATACCTAGTGGAGCGTTTGATGCGGCGGTTTGCTGCCGAGGGTACTCAACAAGGGTTCCTGTATTGTGCGCGTCTTTTGCAAATGGCGCCCCACCTGAAAGCAAAACAACTTTTGATGAAAGGTTTTGCAGAGGCTGTAAAGGGGGTTCAATTGGGTGTATTGCCGAATGCTCTGGAGGTGGAACTGAAAAAGACCCCGGAGTTGCTCTCAATTGCATTGATGCTGCGCATGCGGATTGATGGTGCTGCTCAATCAGCTTTGAGTTCACTAGGAAATTCAAAGTTGCAGGAGGCTGAACGTATTGAATTAATCTCAACTCTTGGAGAGGTGCTGCCGCCACAGGCCAAGCCTGCGCTGCTGAAGGTATTGGACGGAAAATTTACTGACAAGGTAAAGGCTGCGGCAATCGGGGCGCTGCGTGGCTATCCTGCGGATGAGAGTGTGGCGGCGCATTTAATCCAATGCGTCAAGAGTGGTTCACCTTCATTACGGGACGCAGCGATTGAATATTTGTCCGGCAACCGTAAGGCAGCCCTTGGATTCCTGCGGATTGTGGCGGCAGGGGATGTTCCGCGCAGTGCAATAACTCCTGTCATGGCTGAGAAAATGAAACTTTACAGGGATGATGAAATTAACCGGTTAATTAAGGGTATATCGGTCAAGGCTGTAGCAGGCACCAATAAAGATGAAATCAACCGGCTCCAGAAACTGATTACAGAAGCTCCCGGAAACCCCAAGAGAGGCGAGAGGGTTTTTGTCCAGAGGTGTGGGTCATGTCACCTGATGTTTGGTAAGGGCGGTGTGATTGGACCTGATCTTACAAGTTACCAGAGGGGTGATGAGCAATCGCTCTTGATGAGTATTGTTTCTCCAAGCGTTGAGATTCGTGAGGGGTTTGAACATGTGGTGATAATGACCCGGAAAGGTGATGTGTATTCGGGCTTTCGGACAGAGGAGAATGATAATGCCGTCTTTTTAAGGGAATTGTCTGGAGCGGCCCGTTCAATTCCTAAGCAACAAATCAAGTCCACTACCTATTCGCCGGTATCACTGATGCCAGAGGGACTTCTCGACGGGTTACAGGAGCGTGAATTGCAGGATCTCTTTGCCTATTTGCGAAGCACAACGCCACCATTTTAGCCGGCACTGAATCTATATTCGGCTTACAGCCTCCTGCATCAGCGGCAAGTCATCCTGCTGGAGGGTTGGTTCACTTTGCTCCGTGGTCGAGTGATGTCGATGGACCCATACGCTTTGGCACATTCCCATCATGAAAAGCATCATCAGGACGAAGGTTCCGCCATAACTGATAAATGGTAATGGCAGTCCGGTAATAGGCACCAGTAAGACGCACATTCCAATGTTCATGAATACATGGAAGAAAAGCTGTGCTATGCACCCTGCGATAATGAGCTTGCCCAGTGAATCACGGGCGCGATACCCCATGTAGAGCAGCAAGAGCAAGGTTGCTGCAAACAGGCCGATGAGGAATGTGGCTCCCCGGAAGCCGTATCGCTCGGCAATTGTGACGAAGATAAAGTCATTGATGGCGACGTTTTTAGGGATAAAGCCCATCTTGGTGACCATCTTGGAATTGGAATTTTGCGGAGATGTCAGTGAGAAATCTTCCGTAGAATTGATGGCTTTTCCGCTGTAGCCGGCTGAGCCAATGGCGATCAGGTTGTGTTTAGGAACCCATGCCGCGCCAAGCTCATCAACGGGGCGCTCATAGAGCATATTGAGCCATGTCTCAATCCGCTCCTTTTGGTAATCCTTCAGGCCGAAAAAATACAGGATAGGCAGTGCGATCAATCCGACTTCAACAATCACGATGATGTATCGCAGTAAGATGCGGCCGATAACCAGCATGAACATGAGAACGGCTATCCAGACCATTGCTGATCCAAGGTCTGGTTCAGCAAGAATGATCAGGCAAGGGATTGCCGCAGTGATGCCTGCTATACAGAGTCGAATGAATGAACTTTCAAAAATTTTGTGGATTTTCGGCAGTTCTGCCAGGATAACTGCGATCAGGAGAATTCCCGATACAAGCGCCAGCTGTGAGGGCTGGAACGAAATGGGGCCAATTCGAAGCCAGCTTTCCGCACCCACCTTGTCCCCTCCATGATTGGTGGACAGCAGCAGGATAATGGAAAGAATATACATCGGCAGGGCGCCAAGTCGTATCCAGCGGTAATCGATGAGAGTAGCAGCAAAAAAAAGGATGAGCCCCAAGCCGATAGAGATGATTTGCTTATTCCATTTGCCTGCGAGGTTATCGCCTCCAAGGTGATCGGTTGCTGCGTGGATGGAATGGACGCCAAAAACCAAAAGAACTGCCAGTATCATGACCAGCAACCAATTAATACTTAGCAGCTTGCGGAAAAGCGGAGTCATTTCGGGCGCATCATGGCGGGTATGAGAACCTTGAACTGTTCTGCAATGCTTTAATATTAAGCATTACAGAGCAAAGCTGCAAGGGCTTCCCTCATGAGTTGTCCTGATATAGAAAAGTGGTCAGTGGACTGGTTGCAGCAGCTTTTTCCTGGGCGGCGGCCAGTCCGGCTAGCCTTGCTTCCCGCCCGGCGATGACAGATAACCGGAAAGCGTTAGCCATTTTCTCAGGCTTCTCCGCAATGGCGATGGCTGTATTCACCAATACACCGGCTGCTCCCATTTCCATGGCGTCAGCGGCCTGGCTTGGTGTGCCAATCCCCGCGTCGACGATTACCGGGACAGTGGCCTGCTCAATGATAATTTGAATCTGGTGCCTGGTCAGTAGCCCCTGGTTGCTTCCAATTGGTGAGCCCAGTGGCATTACAGTTGCCACCCCCGTGTCCTGCAGCCTTTTTGCTAATACCGGATCTGCATTGATGTATGGAAGGACAATAAATCCCTCTTCTACAAGTGTTTTTGCTGCCTTAAGCGTTTCAATGGGGTCGGGAAGGAGATGTGTGGGGTCAGGGTGAATTTCAAGTTTAATCCAGTTCGGAAGCCCCGCGGCGAGCGCAAGCCGTGCAAGGCGCACGGCCTCATCGGCGGTATTGGCACCACTGGTATTTGGCAGGAGAAGGTATTTTTCCGGGTCAATGAAATCCAAAATGTTAGCAAATGGATCGGACTTGCCTGTAAGGTCGGCTCGACGCAGGGCCACGGTGACAATTTCAGTTCCCGCCGCAGACAGGGAACTGGACATGATTTCATTGGATGAAAACTTTCCGGTTCCCAGTAAAAGGCGGGAGTCAAACTCACGACCAGCTATAGTCATTGGATCTGGCACTTCAGCAATCAACGCGTTCACCATAATTTGTAAAGCCCAAGGTCGCGGCTAAGAACCTTTTTTGCCAAACAGTGCAAAGTGAGGGTTTTATGAGAAGCAAGAGAGGTGTATTGTCTGCAGAGATGCCGATCATTGGACTAGACAACTTTCTTGCCGTGACAGTTTTTGTGCTGGGGGCAATTGTCGGATCGTTTCTCAATGTGGTCATTTACAGGGTTCCGCGGGAGATTTCAGTGAATTCTCCCAGGCGATCATTTTGCCCCTCCTGCGATGATCGCATCCCTTTTTACCATAATATCCCCCTGCTGAGCTGGATTTTGCTGCGGGGAAAATGCAGGAAGTGCCCTGCGGTCATTCCTTTTCGTTATTGGTTCATTGAATTTCTGACTGCCGTATTGTTTCTGTGTGCCTGGTTGCGCTTTGTCGAAAGCCCTGCAGTGGTCCCTGGCGTCATGATCCTTATTGCAATCCTGATTTGTGCCACATTCATTGATTTTGATTTCCAGATCATTCCGGACTGCCTTACCAAGGGTGGTATCGTGGTCGGGTGTCTGGTAGCCCTGGCAGTGCCTTCAGCAGTGGTTATTGTGATGGACTGCGAGATTTACAGTCAAGGAGGCATGAACCCCAGGGTCATGGCATTGATCTGGGCAATAATTGGAGCTGCTTCCGGTTATGGGCTGATATTTTCAGTGGTTGTGCTTGGCAAAATTGCTTTCGGCAGAAAGTCCCTGAAGATCCCTGACAACGGCCAATGGCGTGTTGTTGAGGGCAGGGAAAACCCTGTGCTTGAAACCGGTTCTGAAAAGACTGCTTTCGAAGACCTGTTTTTTGTGGGGTCTGAGCGAGTGGAGATCGAATGTGAGCATGCGGAAGTCAATGGGCGTTCATTTAAAGCGGCGTGCATGACGATTCGTCACGACCGGTTGCAGGTGGATGGGGAGGAAATTCTAATTTCAGAATGGAAGACGTTAAGCGGCAGGGCGACTTCAATGCGTTATTACCGTGAGGCGATGGGTTTTGGAGATGTGAAGTTCATGGCCCTGATT
Source organism: uncultured Verrucomicrobiota bacterium (assembly GCA_902589825.1). Lineage (GTDB taxonomy): Bacteria > Verrucomicrobiota > Verrucomicrobiia > Verrucomicrobiales > DEV007 > CACIUL01. Next base: position 41,475 of record CACIUL010000006.1, on the reverse strand, counting down.
GGAGCATTTTTAGGATGGAAGGCGGTTCTCTTCACCATCTTTATTGCCTCAGTGAGTGGCACTGCCGTTTCCCTGCCTGCCAAGATTCTGAGGAAGGACAGCCCACTGACACGCATTCCATTCGGGCCTTATCTCGCCCTTGGGGCAATCACCTGGATTTTCTTTGGTCCCAGCCTGCTTGACTGGTATTTTGGACTGATGCGCATTACCGGCTTATAAATACGGTGTGCCGTGCCCTGCAAATGATTGAATTGCCGCCCCTGAATAAATTCTGTAAGGTGTTTCCCGTGCCGCTCCATCTGATTTACTTCCCTGCCATTGTGTCCTTGGTGATAATCCTGACGCCTGGCGATGCGCGCGGAACAGGGCTCCAGGATTTTGGATTTTCCAATGACCGGGAGGGGATTGTCGAGCTACTTGGGCTTCTTGGCAACCAGGGTAACGCGGCAGATTTCTACAACGAGATTGTTAATGAACTTGATTCGGATGACTTCGCCATTAGAGAACAGGCTACCCAGAAGTTGTCCACAATGCCTGTGATTGACAGGGCGTTGCTGGAGAAACTAGCCGGCGCAGCACCTCCGGAAGCAGCAATTCGAATTCGACGTGTCCTCAAGTCCAATAGCCTTGAGCGGTTTGACAATATGGTGAGTGCCGTGCTTGACGCAATTATCAAGGGACAGGAGAAAGGACTTGTAGAGTCTCTCTTTAAGGCGCTGGAGCCGAGAGGTAATTACGGTAAGGGGGAGATATGGAAGAAGGCGGGTGAGGCGGCAAAGGTGACGGCGAACCAATCGGATATTAATGACCTCTCGCTTGCCCTGAAGAGTAAATCAGATGTGGTGAGAAGTGCTGCAGTGCAGGCACTGGTGAAGGTGGCAGGGCAAGGTGCGGGCGATATTATCCTTCCTGTGGCCGATGATGCCTCCCCTTATGTAACGTGGGAGGTTGCCAGGAGTCTGGCGTTATTGGGGCGCCATGAATGTTTAAAGCCGTTCGCAAAATTGTTAATGTGTGATGAGGATTTTGGCATGCGCTGGAGAAGCCTTGATGCATTGCGTAAATTGACAGGACAAAGGTTTGATTATTATGCCGCCGGCAACAGGGAGGAAAGGATGGAGCCAGCTGCAAGATGGATGGCATGGATTGAGGAGAACGCGGGTTCAGCACCATTGAATTTTGGATCCTCGGGCAAAAAACAGATTCTGAAGGTGTTCAATGGAGAAAATCTTGATGGTTGGAGTGCTTTCGGGGGGCTGAAGCTAGAGCTTCTGCAGGGCAAGGCGGTTGTTGACGATGGGTGGCAGGTGAAAGGCGACGTGCTTCTTGCGGCTGCCGGTGCAAACGGTGGCCAAGGTGAGTTGCGGACAAATGAGAGGTTTCTTAATTTTGAATTAAGATTGGAATACCGATTTCCTGATGGGAATGGGGACAGTGGGGTCGGGATCTTTGCCGGAGATCGCGGTGAAGGATACCTTGAAGTCCAGTTGCATCCAGGCAATTCGGGTGACCTTTACCGAATCTCCGGGCAGCCTAAGGCTGGCAAGTTTGAGATGAAGAGAGACGACGGCAAGCCGCTCGAGTGGAGGACAATGAAATTCAAAGAGAGTAATGAGCGTAATGCTGATTGGAACACAATGAGAATACGCGTCATTGACGGAGCGGTGGAGATCCATGTAAATGAACTGCTGCAGAACCGGGTCAATGGCGGGCCGAAAACTCCCCAGGGAATTGTCTTGCGCAGGGAAAGAGGGCATCTCCGAGGAGGTGTTCCGCCAGGCAGGGTGGAGTTTCGAAACATGTTTCTTGAGAAGTTCTAAAGAGTTGACCCAAGTGAGCTCAAAACTCAACAAGTTGAAATCATTTCGGGGCTGGAGCCTGCCCTGAAATTTTCAATACCGAGTAACCACCTTTATAGGTGAATTGAATTAACGCTTGGAGAACTGGAAGCGCTTGCGGGCGCCCGGTTGTCCGGCCTTCTTACGCTCCTTTTTCCTGGCATCCCTGGTCAGCAGCCCTTCCTCACGGAAGGTTGCCCTCAACTCGGGATTGTCTTTGAGCAATGCGCGGGCTATTGCCAGCCTGACGGCACCGACCTGACCCGTTACACCACCGCCATTGGTGATGACATTAAGGTCCCAGCTTTTCGGCTGGTTGGCTATCTGGAGAGGTTGGATCAGGCTGTTTTGCAGTGCCAATGTGGGGAAGACATCCTCCATTGGTTCCTGGTTGATCGTTATCTGGCCCGTGCCCGGCTTCATGTGAACCCTGGCAACAGCAGTCTTGCGGCGGCCCGTGGATTTGATGATGTCTGTCTTACTCATTATAATGAACGTTGCAGGAAGTGGGGCTGAATCCCTTTTTTATAACCGTATGGGTTCAGGATACTTGGTAGGCTTCCGGTTCTTGTGCCTGATGTGGATGGTCGCTACCGGCATAGACCTTCAGCTTCTTGAAAATTTGCCTCCCGAGACGGTTGCGCGGGATCATTCCCTTGACGGCAAACTCGAGGATGCGCTCAGGAGCGCGCTCACGCAGGGTTGCCGGGGTGTCTTCATGGTGACCACCGACGTATCCTGAATAGCGGTGGTAAATCTTTTGCTCCTCTTTGCGACCACTAAGCTTTACCTTCTCGGCGTTAATGATGATCACAAAGTCCCCCGTGTCAGCATGGGGAGTAAAAATGGGCTTGCCTTTGCCCCTCAACAATGAGGCGGCACGCACTGCAACATCCCCGAGGATTTGCTCGGTTGCATCAATGATGTACCACTTGCGCTCAACGTCTTTTGCTTTTGCCGAGAAAGTCTTCATGTTCAATGACCCGTCTTAACTTCTCCCTGATGGGAATGCCCAGAATCAAGGGAGTCGGAGACTAGGTTCACAGTAGGCATGTGTCAACCGATTATCCTGATAAACAGGGGGATTGGCGTGGTTTTGGCCCTTGAGCAGGCGTGATGTCTCAACAATGACGCCGACCCTTTAAGCCACTGATGGTTAAAGGGTTGGTTGCTTTATTCCGTGGGTATGAAAATCATTGGCATTGGGATGGCATATTCTGAGGCGAATGACATCACGGAAAATCCCGGTGTGCGAGCTTTACGCTTGCTCTATATGGCATAGGCGGATACATCTGCTTGCCTTATATTCAATTCATGAAAATCAAACGTGCCCTTATCTCCGTTTCGGATAAAACCGGTCTTGTCTCCTTTGCCAAGAGACTGCACGAGCTTGGTGTTGAGATTTTGTCGACAGGAGGCACTGCTGGAGCCCTTGCTGCTGAAGGAATTCCTGTCGTGGAGATTGCCGATTATACAGGAGAGCCAGAGATGTTTGATGGCAGGCTAAAGACCATTCATCCCAAGGTTCACGGAGGTTTGTTGTTTCGTCGGGATCATCCAGAGGACCCGAACCAGGCGCAGAAGCATGGGATTCCGCCGATAGACCTTCTTGTAGTCAACCTCTATCCTTTTGAGCAAACCGTTGCAAGGGAGGGGGTGACGCTGGAGGAGGCTATCGAAAATATTGATATTGGTGGTCCCGGCATGCTGAGAGCAGCATCAAAGAACTATAGTGCTGTCACGGTAATCAGTGATCCTGCAGATTATGAAATGATTGCCGCCGAGATCGAGGAAAATGACGGAGAGACCAGCCTGAAGACCCGTGAGGCCCTGGCGATCAAGGTTTTTCAGCGAACTGCTGAATATGATGCCGCCATCAGCGGTTACCTGAACAAGTGCCAGAGAACGGAGAGCTCTTACAGTGTATCACTGCCTCTGGCATCAGAGCTGCGCTATGGCGAGAATCCACACCAGGAGGCATCCCTTTATGGGAGATTCAGTGAATACTTTACCAAGCTGCAGGGGAAGGATCTCTCCTATACCAACGTCATTGACATCTCGGCGGCGGCGGAACTGATCAGTGAGTTTAAGCGTCCTGCTGTGGCCATCCTGAAGCACACCAATCCATGTGGAGTGGGCTGTGCGGACGAGGGGGAAGACTTGCGGGATGCATGGGAAAAGGCCTTTGAGACGGATCGGCAGGCGCCTTTTGGCGGCGTAATCGTTTGCAACCGCCCTTTGTCGGAGGGGCTGGCCCGCGTGATCGGCGGGATATTCACCGACGTTATCATTGCACCTGGATTTGATGCTGAGGCGCGTGCTATTCTGCAGAAGAAAAAGAATCTCCGGTTGATGTGCGTATCGGATGCGTTCTTCAGCACGGCAATTAATGAGCCTGTGGTCCGGTCGGCGCCGGGTGGGCTGCTTGTAATGGATGCGGATTCCACAGCACTTGGACTGGATAGCCTTGAGGAGAAAGTCAAAACATCCCGTCCGCCGAGCGCTGAAGAAATGGAGGCGATGCGCTTTACATGGAGGGTGTGTAAGCACGTAAAGTCAAATGCCATCGTGTTTGGCTCCCGGGACAGGACTCTTGGAGTCGGGGCAGGGCAGATGTCGCGCGTTGATGCCTGCCGCATCGCTGTCTGGAAGGCGGGTGAGGCAGGGTTATCGCTTAAAGGCAGTGCCGTTGCAAGTGATGCCATGTTTCCCTTTCCTGACGGGTTGATTTCAGCGGCGGAGGCCGGAGCCACTGCCTGCATTCAGCCCGGTGGATCGGTCAGGGATGATGAAGTGATTGCAGCAGCCGATGAGCGGGATGTGGCAATGGTGTTTACGGGGCATCGTCACTTCCGTCACTAGGCTAATTTGACGGGGCTCGATTTCGTGCTCATCTTGAACCGTGCAAGGGGATGTGCTTGAACTTGGTGTCAATGTTGACCATGTTGCTACCTTGAGGCAGGCCCGCTATGCGGGTCAGCCGGATTCTTTCTTTGCTGAACCCTGTGTTGTGCAGGCGGCGCTGGACGCTGAGCGTGGTGGCGCGAGCGGGATCACTGCTCACCTGCGTGAGGACCGGAGACATATGCAGGATCGGGATGTAGTTGAACTGAGTGAGAGTATTTCAACGCGTCTTAACTTCGAGCTCGGCAACAGTGCCGATATTGTTTCCCTCGCTCTGTCTCTTGCCCCGTATTCTGCATGCATTGTGCCTGAAAACCGACAGGAGATCACCACTGAGGGGGGGCTTGATGTTTGTTCAAATATCGGGGAGTTGACTCCTGTGATACGAAAGTTTCAGGATGTTGGTGTGAAGGTGAGCCTGTTTATTGACCCGTCAATACAGCAGGTTGAGGCGGCTGCCCGGTGTGGGGCGGAAATGATTGAGCTTCATACCGGCAATTACGCAAACCAGCCCCCGGGTGATGCTCGTGATGCCGAGCTGAAGCGCTTGAGGAGTTGTGCCGTCCTGGCTCACCAGTCGGGGTTGCAGGTCAATGCAGGGCATGGAATTACAATAGATAACCTGCCCGGATTGTTTGATGTTCCTCACCTGAAGGAGCTAAACGTGGGGCATCACCTGGTTTCTCGTGCCTTACATGCCGGTTTTTACTCAGCAGTTAAGGAGATGGTTGATCTCATGAGTGAATACCGCGGGTGAAGTCATGCCACCGGCATGAATGCCTTAGTCGAATTTTAACGGGGCAGGGCCGGTCTCCTGTTGTTGCTCTGGGGTGGATTCAGTTGTGGCAAGGCTTTCAGAGCTGGGAAGCACCTCATCCAGTAGCCGGTTTATTCCTGCCTCAGCAAAATTACTGTTCGGATAGATGCGTTTTGCTTTCAGGTAATAAGTCAGCCCCATCCCGGAATGTCCACTGTCCTCAAGGGTCTTGGCTTTATCCAGAATCTTCACGAAGTCGGTTACCTTGAGGGTCAACGAGGTAAGCAACTGGTTAAGTTCAATGTCATCAGCTGAGCGCGAGTTAGCCTCCTTTGCCATTTCCCAGGCGCCCCATGGGTCATTTTTTTCAGCGAGGCCTTCAATTTTTGCCAGGGTGAACTGCAGTTCCATGGCACCACTGAGCACCCGCTCGAGTTGTTCCTTTCGCTGTGGATCACTTTGGACGGCCGCGATGAAGCGGCCCTGCTGCTTCATGATTTCCCTGTGATTGTTCTGTGAAAGCAGGGTGTCCAGCTGGTTGAGTGTGGTTACCTGCACATCCGCGACGGAAGCAAACAATTCATTCTGCTCCTTGATCTGGGGGTTCAGCGGCCAGGCTTCAATCGCCATCTGCATCTGCCTGCTGTATTCATCCATGTCATTCTTTTGAGCGGCGATTTTGGCCTGAGCAAGACTGGAGTTGCTCATGTTGGTGTAGAACTCAATGCCTGCCTTGGCCTTGGAGTAGTTAAAGTCCTTTGCTCCGTTGCGCATTCTCTCGACAATGTCATCTGCTGTCTTGTAGTCCCGGACCTCCATGGCGCTGAGCAGGGCATCTGCGTCTTGCACGAAGCGCTGCACCTTTTGTTTCGATTCCCGGGCAAGGGTGCGAATTCTCGGCAGGTATTCACCCAGGAAGAATGCCTCGGCCAGGCGTTTTGACGCGCTTTCCAGTTCGTCCTTCTCGACCAGGAACTCAAAGGCACGGACTCCTTCGTCCACATCGCGAATGACCTCATTGGCAAACATGTCGAGGGAAGTGACAGTGGGGCTGACTCCGAGTCCCTTGGCCAGCATTTTATCCGCATCAGAACCCTCCTTGATCTCGATAACGCCGTCACCGTCCCGGAAAAGGCGCCTGTATATACGCGAGGCAATGATCACGTGTTCCCATCTCCTTTGCACGGCAAACTGAAGTATTAATGCCTGGTATTCGACTTTTGCCTGAATTTCTGAGATGCCGATCTTGGCCTTGTTGGCAACCTTCATCGCTTCAATTTCGGCCAATCTCTGAAAATAGCCGGCAACCCGACCGGTATTGGAAACAGCTTTGCCTGTGCTCTGGTTACCGCCGTTTTGTCCCTGTCCTCTAGGTCCCCCTCTTTTCCTCTCAGCTTCCTCTATAAGGTTTTCAGAAGTGGCAACCTCAACATTCCAGTGCAGGCCCTTTTTCTCGCGTTCAAGCGCTGCATTGGTTGCGGTCAGTGCGGCTGCGTTTTTCTGTCCATGATAAACGGCCAGTATGGCCTGAGAGAGTGAGTCACAGAGGTTTGCGTCGATCCGGTAGCGCGACGCGCGCGGCAACAGGGCGACTGCATCCTGCAGGGGGCGGCCACTTGCCCTGTGCGGAGAGAGCTGATCGAGAATTTCCCTTATGAGTTTGCGGTATTCCTCATCTTCATTGGCATCGTCTGCCAGCGTGTTCAGGTATTTTTCAAAACGCGCGCGCATCAGGCGGTTGTTTGTCACATTCCAGTTCTGGCCGTCCCAGCTGAAGATTTCAGTTCCCGGGTTGAAAACCGGCACATCCGTTCCGAGGAAGGGTTTGCTTTTCTGCGCGGGTTGACGATTGACGACTGTGGTGCTGCCGGGCTTGGTGGTAGTGGTACTGGTTGCTCCGCCTGCAGCATCAGGTCCGGTGAGGACCTGTGCCGGGCATTCCAATAAAAGTGCGCACAGCGTGAAAGCGGTCAGCAGGATGTAATGTTTCTGGATCATTGGAGGCTTTGATAATGTATTTAAGAGCGAACAAGTTCGCGGGCGACAAGGAATTGTTTTTCGGCAACTTCAACCTTGAAGGTAAACCTGTCCCCGACGTTGATGCTAATGTCCTTGAATTTCTCAGGAACCACAATGGGGAGACTCTCCTTGGTCGATCCTTGCTCAATGTAGACGGAGACCACTTGCCCCCGGTCCCGTGTCCACCTGAGCTTTTCATCAATGGTGCCGGTTACCCGCCAGACCGTCCCCCCCATGCTGTTGCCGCTGGTGATATAGTTGCCAATGTTGAGTTCACTGACGGATCGGAGGGAATTGTCAGGACTGAAAAAGCTTGAGCTGAAAGTGAGGACGGCTACCAATCCGACGCCAACAAGTCCAACGGCAATGCATGTGATCTGGATGGGGCTGAGCCCCTGTCTTGCTCGGCGAGCCATAAAATCTACAGTTAGTTTATTTTACGTGAGTTCTGATTAATTGCAAAACGTGTATCAGAATATGTCTCTTCCCGGCAGATTCCTTCTTTATTAGTCCCATCTATGTCGCTTGGCACCAATGTATGCAGCGGCAATGCCTGCAGTGATGTGCAGTGCCAGAACGGTAAGGCAAAAACCTGTCTCGATAATAGATGTCTTTTCGGTCACCTTGTCGATTGCCTGGCTGAATTTTGGATCCTTCATGAGGTCAAGGTTGCCGGACCAGCCCCAGTAGGCTGAAATAAAGGTTCGGGTGAAGGGCTCCAGCCAATGCGGAAGAGCGAGCACGGCACCGGAAAGAGGCAATTGAAAGCCCACAAGGTAGATGCTCAAAAGGGATGACTGCTCCGGGGTGCGCATCATGCCGGAGATCCCCAGGCAGATGGAAGTCATCGCGGCGTTGACAAGTATCAGGGTGATTAGCCTGGATAAAAGTTCTCCAGGAAGGGAGGGGATGAGAAACTCGACAAAAACGCCCATCCAGATGGATTGGATGGCAACGAGGATTAACAGGAATAAGACCTTGCTGGCTATGTAGCTGGATACATGAAGCCCTGCGAATTTCTCCTTTTCAAACAGCAGTCTTTCACCTGCTATTTCCCGGGCCGAGTTATTTGACCCCATCAGGGTGAGCAGGATCACCTGAAACATGACCAAGCCGGATAAAAGTCCGCCAATTTCAAGCTTGTTTTTTTCGACCTTAATCTCGGTCTCGATTTTTTCTATCAGGTTGCCGGATCCGATGCCCGTCCCATGCATGGGTTGGGGGATCCCATCAAGCCCGAAAATAACGACGAGAAGCGGAAATCCAAAGAGCATGGCCAAGTGCAGAAGGATTTGCGTGCGGTCGCGAAAGAAGATCTTCCAGCGCCTTCCCAGCAAGGTATGCAGTTGTACCAGTCGCCCGGGTATTGGTGTTGCATGGTGGGCTGAATCCCCGGGTGTGGAACCGGTGATTTCCGCAGCATCCTGCTTCTTATAATATGATGCGCTGTGTTTCTCCCATGAGTCGTGCCATTGTGCAGGGGTTTGCTGCGCGAGCGAAGGATAGATGTTCTCAGCACTGTCGGTACTGAAGTAGTGCGTGAGGGAATCCGGAGGGCCATGATAAACGACCCGTCCTTCAAAAAGAACCAAAACCGAGTCGTATAGCTCAAGGTTGCTCAGGCTATGTGTCACGTTGACGACAATGCGATCCTGTTCTTGGGAAAGCTGGTGCATCAATTGGACAATTTCCTGCTCTGATTTTGGATCAAGCCCGCTTGTCACCTCGTCGCAAAGCAGGAGCACCGGGTTGCTGGCAAGCTCAAGTGCAAGACCCAGTCTGCGCTTCTGCCCGCCGGAAAGAACCTCCACCCGCCGATCCCTTAATTCTTCAAGCCCGACCTTGGCGATCACATTGTCGAGTATGGAATCCACCTCCTGCAATGATCTGGTCCTTACCCGCAGGCGGATTGCGCTTTCAATGCTTTCCTCAACGCTCAGTTCGTCAAAGGCGATACTGAATTGAGGGACATACCCGATTTCAGATGGAGACAGGTCTTCATCTTCAGCAAGATTTCTGCCTTTCCAGTATATGGCGCCGCTGCTTTCCTCGTTCAGCCCGGCTATGATCCTCAAAAGGGTGGTCTTTCCGCAACCGGAAGGGCCAACTATTGCCATGAAGTGTCCCTGATTGACCTGGATGCTGGCGTCCTTGATGAGAGTGATTTCCTCATCTCCCTTGTCAATGGTATAGCAGATTTTATCTAGGCTGAGCACGTGGGCGGTGTTTCTTGCAATTCACCATAATAAACCCCCAAAACAGTCCTAGGCAACGGCGGAAAAAAGAGTCGAAAGGAACCGAAGTGGCGGTATTTTAATGGACGGGTGAGAGCAGAGCGATTCATCCATATGTATTTTTGTAATGGCTCCTCGGCGAAAAAGAAAACCAAAGACGGCAAAAAGAAGGCTTGCCCGGCGTTTGCTGGCAGCAGTTGTTACATTGTTCGTGCTTGTTGTGGTCGGCGGATTTTTGGTATTGCTGGCCCTGCGTGCCTATCTTCACAGTGACAAGTTTCGCACTGTTGTCGGCGATGAGGTGTCTCAAGTCTTCAAGGCTGACGGTGAGTTTACCAGCTTCCAGTGGACAGGGATGGCTGCTTACACTGACGGATATAACGCCAAGGGCCGGTCGGGAGCATTTTTTTCGAGAGCAAGGGCGGATGGTGTCCGCGCCAGGGTGAATTTTGGCGCGGTCTGGGACAGGGTCTGGGAAATTACAGATGTTGATGTCGACAGGCTAGATGTCTTGATTGACCCGGTTCGTGGAGACAAGCCGCGAAAACACAAAGGCCAGGATCCAGGGGGAGGTGGTGACTCCGGTAGCGAGGCGGGGTGGTTGAGTTCGTTTTTACCCAAGCAGGTTGTCGTGAAGAGGGCAGGGGTTGCAGAGATGAACTTTGACTGGCGCCTTGACCAGATGAGCGTTTCCGGGAGGGGGACAAGGCTTGAAATCAAGCCCACGGTGATTCCAGGGGTTCACCGTGTCGTTGCCCAGCAAGGGCGCATCAGCAGTCCGGAGATGCCTGCCCTTGAATTGCAGGGTGCCGAGATCCGGGCAGGTAACGGGAGCATCCTTATTGACCGGGCTTCCTTGAGTCTTTTTGATAATGCGCGACTGAGCCTGAATGGTGAAGTAAAGCTTGATAGCGGCAATTCCCCGGAATTGGACTTGGATGCACGATTCAGAAACGTACCTGCCAGTGAAATTTTACCCGAGGACTGGATCAAGAGATTGAAGGGTATGGTTGAGGTGGATGTGGATATTACAGGGAAGATGTCTGCTGCCAACCCGGATACTCTTCGATGGTCGGGGCAGGCAAGGTTGCTGGACGGAATCTTTGAGGCGATGCCGATCCTGGAGAGGCTTGATGAGATGCTGGGATCGAGTCGCTTCAGGCGCCTTTCCTTTAATGATTTCAAGGTTGATTTTGTGCACGAAGGCTCGAAAACAATACTTGAGGATGTGTTTCTTCTTTCCTCGGGGACAGCTTGCCTTAAGGGAAGGGCGGTCTTGAGCCAAGAAGGGGATCCTTCCGGGATATACATGCTTGGAATCAATCCTGACGTGATCAAGTGGTTGCCGCTGATCAAAAAAACAGTCATTGAGGAAGTCTTCTGCCATGATCGTGATAAAGCCTTCGAGACGGTCTTTGCCCAGTCAGGGGTGACTGCAGAGAAGCCTCCAGAGGGATTCCGTTGGGCGATTTGCCGCATTGATCCTTCAGCGGCCGATCCGTTTACTGCTGATATACGAAATCAGTTTTTCAGCAAGGGCGGCCTTGCCTTATGGGCAGAATTGGCCGGAGTGGGTGAAAAGGGACTGCGTGCCATTGGATTGCTGGCCGACAGGGCACGCGATCAGGGCATTGACTTGATGACTGTTCTCACAAAGGGCTCGGAACAGGCAGAAGGAGGCCTTATCGGGAAGGAAAACCTGATGAGGGCGGCTGAGGAACTGGGTGTTGAAACAGCTATGCGCAAGGTGTTGCAAGGAATCGTCGAGGGGGTGGGGGAACTTCCGGGCACACTATTGCGTACCGGCGGCGAGATCCTTGACGGGTTGATTCCCTAGCAGGCAGAAGTGCATTTGACCGCTCAGGTTCGGCAAGGTAGATTTTTTTGAGATGGAAGTTACGGGCTACGTGTTGCGTGGAATGGTGGGAGTGGCAGGCTTACTCGGTATTGCCTACTGCCTTAGTGCTCAACGAAAGCAAATCAACTGGCGAGTTGTCTCCGGCGGGTTGCTGCTGCAGTTTGTGATAGCGGCCCTTCTGCTCGGCAATGTGCCGGGAGTTGCCTGGGTTTTTGAGGGCGTCTCCAGTTTCTTTCTGGCCCTTTTTGGCTTCGCGATGGACGGGTCGGATTTTGTTTTCGGATTCCTTGGCCGGCCGGAATCGATTGCCGGGGATCTTGGTGTTCAGCGCAGTTTCGTGTTCGCTTTCCATGCTCTCCCGATGATTATCTTTTTCTCTGCGCTTACCTCACTTCTCTATTACATGGGAGTTCTGCAGTGGACTGTGAAGTTTTTGGCGGTGATCATGAGTCGTTTAATGAGGCTTTCCGGCGCTGAAAGCCTTGCTGCCGCGGCAAATGTATTTGTCGGTCAGACTGAGGCCCCATTGATCATCAAGCCGTATGTGTCCAGGATGACGCGCTCTGAGCTGACGGCCCTGATGGTTGGGGGCATGGCGACAATCGCCGGATCGGTGTTTGGTGCCTATGTGATGTTTCTCGGGGGTGGGGATGATCAGGAAATGCAGCGTTTCGGGAAAGTGTTGATTTGTGCATCCTTGATGAATGCGCCCGCGGCGCTTCTGATTGCCAAGATGCTTGTTCCTGAGACCGGTGAGGTCAGTCGGGACCTGAATGTGGACCGGGAGAGAATTGGGACCAATGCAATCGATGCCGTTGCCAATGGCACGACTGAGGGGCTAAAGCTGGCCCTGAATGTTGCAGCGATGCTCATTGCCTTTATTGCCATCATCGCAATGGTAAACTTTATGCTTGGTTCATGGCTTGGCGTGGTGCCTCTGCCGGGAGAAGCCGGTAACATCAACGGGCTTGTGGAAAAATGGAGCGCAGGGCGTTTTGATTCCCTTTCCCTTGAGGCGGTTTGCGGGTTTGTTTTCGCTCCCCTGGCCTGGCTTATTGGTGTTGGATCCGACGAGGTGCTTAGGGTGGGTCAACTTATCGGAGTAAAGGTTATCGCTAATGAATTTGTAGCGTTTGCCAGCCTTGGCGAATTAAAGGCGATGGGGGAACTAACCGGCCGATCAGTATTTCTTTCAACATTTGCCCTGTGCGGCTTTGCCAATTTTGCATCGATTGGCATCCAGATTGGTGGTATTGGCGGGCTGGCTCCTGAGAGGAAATCTGATATTGCCAGCCTGGGTATTAAGGCCCTCATAGGAGGAAGCCTGGCGAGCCTGCTTTCAGCCTCGGTCGCGGGAATGTTCTACGCAGCTTCGATGCCATAGGATTACCCGGCGAGGTAATCTTCTTTGGTTGTTTAGCGCTTCGAGTTTGCGGCAGCCGGTAATCCCTTGTGGTCCTTAGGCGTAGGACATCTCGATGAAGCCCTCAAGCTTGCGCAACCGTGTTGGGTGGCGCATCTTACGCAGAGCCTTGGCTTCTATCTGTCGGATGCGTTCTCTGGTAACTTCGAATTGCTGTCCAACTTCTTCAAGAGTGCGAGTATAACCGTCGAGGAGTCCAAAACGTTGCTCTAAAACCGCCCTTTCTCTTTCTGTAAGTGTATCAAGCACGTCCTTGATCTTGGATCGCAATAAGGTGAACCCTGTCTGCTCCATGGGGTTCTCGGCCTTCATGTCCTCAATAAAGTCGCCAAAACTTGTGTCATCGGCTTCACCTACAGGGGCTTGAAGCGAAATGGGCTGCTGGGCCATTTTCAGCACGGCGCGAACGCGTTGCACAGGGAGATGGATTTCTTCTGCGATCTCATCTTCAGAAGGTTCACGACCATATTCCTGGACGAGCTGTTTTTGAACCCGCATCAATTTATTGATGGTTTCAATCATGTGAACAGGAATCCGGATTGTCCTGGCCTGGTCAGCAATTGAACGGGTAATGGCCTGTCGGATCCACCAGGTGGCATAGGTGGAGAACTTGTAGCCCCGCTGGTATTCAAATTTTTCCACCGCCTTCATCAATCCCATATTTCCCTCTTGGATAAGGTCGAGGAAGGACAGTCCGCGGTTGGTGTATTTCTTTGCTATTGAAATAACAAGCCGAAGGTTTGCTTCAACCATTTCCGACTTGGCACGCACCGCTGCTTTAACCCATTTGCGCAACTCCTTAATGTTTACCTTATGCTCATCAGGGGTGTGCCATGCGCTCAGGCAATACTCAGTAAATTGCTCCTGGGCATTGCTTGCGGCATTTGATTTATTTGCCTTGCGCTCAAGGCGAATAAAATTCGAATGGTAGTCGGTGACCTTGTCCAAAAACTCGTCGAGGACTTTTTCCTTGTAATGGAATCTCCTGTATGACTTGGCCAGCTTTGCGACCAGAGAGTTGAATGATTCCTCTAGTTTTTTCCTTGAACGGACCTTTGGTTTTTGAAGCTTCCTGTATGTGGTGTCAGCCTCATCCTTGGTGTCTGAAACATTTTTCACAAGGCGCTTCAGTCCCTTGATGTAGCGTTCCCTGCTAGTGATTTCCTTGTCGGAAATAACCCGATCGAAACGTTCATTGCCCTCAATGAGGCGGTCGGCGATATTGAGATAGAGTTCACTGGCAAAGCCGAACCGGTGGAGCAGCTTGTGGGCGTTTTTTTCAGCGGTCTCAATGCGTTTTGAGATCTCTACTTCCTCTTCGCGGGTAAGAAGCGGAACTTGCCCCATTTGCTTTAAATACATCCTGACGGGATCATCGAGGATATCCAGCTTTGTCCCAGCTTTCTGGGGTTCTTCATCGTTTTGCTGCTTCTGTTTTCTGATCTCACCAACCTTATCGACCTGTGAAGCATCGATGATATCAAACTCCATGTTCTGCAGCCTTGAAATGACATCTTCAAGCAAGGTGCTCTCGGATGCAGAAGCGGGAAGAGCTTCATTGACGTCATCGTATGTCAGGTAGTCCTGTTCCTTGGCCAGCTTAATGAGCTCACGTATCTTTTCCTGTATCCTGGGTGAGTCGATATGCAGCGAGCTGCTTTTTGCTCCTGCCTGATCCTGTCCGTCGTGCTGGGAATGACCTTCGGTAAAGATCGAGCTAGGAGCATTTTTCCTGGGGCGTCCGCGTGGGCGCTTGATCCGCGGATCCCCGGTGATGCCGTGTTCTGCGAGAATCTTGCTGCGCAACTGTTCCTCTTCCTTGGTAGGGCGTCCGCGCCGGCGTTTTGGCAAAGAAAGAATTCCCTTGAGTGTTGCGACATGCTCCATCTCAATGACCACACCGTTAATGGTAACACTTTCAGGTGTGTGATTTTCAGAACCGGAACTGGTTTTTTGTTCCGCTCTTGTTTTCCGTGGCGACTTGCCTTTCACCTTTTTACCGGTGATTGCGTCTCGCTTTGTTTTTTTGGATACCACCTTCTTGGTGGCGCGGCGTTTTGTTGAGGTAGAGGTTTTGCCCGGCATTCTGTTTTTTTGTGAGTTTTTAGTATGGGGATTACCAAAAACTCGGATCAATTTAAGCCCTGTTTGGTGCAATATTCTTTAGGGCTTTTTTGAGGTCAAGCAATTCTTTCCTTTGAGACTCAACCTTGCCAGTCAAATCAATAATTTGACTTTCGCTCAGATTGGTTTGGGCAGCTTTTGTCTTGGTTGTATCACGATCCTGTTCAATGGCTTTGATCCTTAGCCTTAGCAGAGCCCTTTGCGCGTCTTCAAGCTGCATGTCGGCAAAGCGGTCCTCAAGAATTTCCCTAATTGCCTGCTCTTTTTCAGCAGTTAGCGAGGAAAGGTAAGCGTTAATGATATTTAACCTTGTCGATTCCGGGAGGGTGTCCCAAATTTCCCTTAATAGGTCAGCGCTCGGTATTTCGTTGATCAGTGCAGCGTATTTACTGTGTTGCTCTTGCATCCATGCCCTTGTTTCCTCATGAGTGAGTGCCAGTCGTATCAAGATCCGGGCATCGGCATCATCAACTTTCAATTTAGTTGACGTTTTATTGGGATCGGTGCTCTTGCCAGCCGGAATGTGTTGCCCCTTCCCAACGGCATTGGCAACACGGGTTCGAAAATCGGCAGCTGCAATTCCGAGCCGGGTTGCAACCTCGTTGATCATTGCTTCCCTTGCCACCGAGTCGCTGATTACGGAAATGGATGGAGCCAGTTCGTCGGCGAAAGTCACGCGGTCACGCGGGTTGTTGATGTCGAGCGATTCACCGAGGAGGTCGATCTGGAAATGATAAAAGGGGCTGGCGTTATCAATGAGTTGCCGGAATGCCTGGGCACCTTTTGAGCTGATGAGCGAGTCAGGATCTTCGCCGGCGGGGAGTTGCACGGCCTTGACAAATATTCCACTGGCTGAGAGTGACATATAGGCGCGCACGGAAGCCTTGTAGCCGGCGGCATCCGAGTCAAAGCATAGCAGGGCTTCTGCGCGGTCTCCGGCAAAGCGTCTCAGTGCCCGGGAGTGATGTTCAGTAAATGCAGTGCCGAGTGGGGCGACAGCATTTTCAATCCCGTTTTCATAGCACCTTATCATGTCCAGTTGTCCTTCGCAGACAATGACGGACTCGGCTTTGGTAATGGCACGTTTGCTTTTATCGAGCCCGAAGAAAATTTTGCTTTTGCTGAAGAGCTCGGTTTCAGGGGAGTTTACATATTTGGCGGTCTTTGCCTCCGGGTCAGTGATCCTTCCGCTGAAGGCAACGGTTTCTCCGAAGTCATTGTTTAGAGGGAACATGACCCGGTCACGGAATCGTGTATACAATCCCCGTGATGGATTGTTTTCATCACGTAGTGACATGAGCCCGCTGACGGCCATTAGCTTACCGCTGTAATTGCTGTCCCTTGCCCACTTAGCAAAGAGGTTGCCGTTGGAAGGGGCAAAGCCAATGTTCCAGCGCTTTGCAATATCAGCGTCGAGGCCCCGTTCCTTGAGATAGTGCCGCGCATTTTCAGCATCGCTTGCATCGGATTGCATAAGGTAAGCGTGAAACCAGTTGGCTGATTGCTGATGCAGTTCGAGGAGGCGCGCCCGCTGCTTTGCCTGCTCCCGTGCCCGGGGGTCGTCCTCGCTCTCGGTAATGGTTATGGAAACTCGGTCGGCAAGGCGCCTGATGGCTGCCGGGTAATCAAGGTTCTCGTATTCCATGACAAACCCGATCGCGCTCCCCTTTGCATTGCAGCCAAAGCAATAATACGCCTGCCTTGAGGGACTGACCTTGAAGGAAGGGGATTTTTCGGAATGGAACGGGCACACCGCCCAGTGATCCTGCCCTTTGCGTTGAAGTGGAAAATATCCCTTGATCAGCTCCACGATGTCCGTGGCGGCAAGTATTTCCTGGATAGTGCTTTCCGGGATCAGTCCCATTTGTGTTTTAGGTTGGTCATTTTACTGCCTTTGCCTAATGCGGCGTCTACTGCTAAGTTAACAAAGAAAGACTCGAAGCCGTCTAATGCAATATTCTTTGTTTGAGATTCCGATTAAGTCCATAGGTTCCGGTTCAAAGTTGTCGATGCCGGGTCAATGCCTCGTGGTTATTGCCTTCATCCTGGCTGTCGCCATCAATTGCTCTTCGGCTCAGGTGAGCGCCAACGAGCCGGATTCATGGAAGGGGCGGCCGGTGGTTGTCAACCTTGACCGGTACGCTTTCGTGACGAACAAGCAGGGCGAGCATATACGTGGTGTCATTTCGCGTGCTTCAGAGGCTGGGGCATCTGCAATTGTATTGCGCATCAATTCTCCCGGGGGGTTTGCCAGTGAGGCACGAAAGCTTGCTGAGCTTTTGGTAAAGGCCAAGGTGCCGGTTATTGCGTGGGTGGATGGTGCGGCCAGTGGGGCAGGTGCGATTGCCGCCTTAAGTGCGGACAAGGTCTATTTCTCTCCTGACACTGTGCTGGGCGGGGAAGTAGAGGCTATTGACTGGCGTGGTCCGGCAGAGGATTTGCCGCGTCGCCTTACGGATTTGCGTTATTATGACATTACCGATGAACTGGTGGGCCTGCTTGCACAAAAAGGCAGGCCAGGCTCGCTGGTGAAGGGAATCTGTGAACCGGAGGAGGAAGTGATCCTGGATGGGGTCAAGTTTGCCAGTTCCGGTGATGTGTTGAAGCTTGATGCCCGGCAGGCTGTAAGGGCTGGAATTGAAGGCGGCGAAGTGAGGGGGCTGAGTGGGCTTCTTTCCGAGGCAGGATTGTCTGGCGATCCCGTTCAGGTGACTGCCCCGGAAACACGTATTCTAAGGTCAGAAGAGAATGGACAAGCGCCCGTATCCGCCGGGGTTAACCTGGAGGAAAATGAGACACTCCCTGCTGAGGATCCTCAAGAGAATTTGAAATTCGGGCAGACCAGGCTCGAGAGTTACAAGGGCAAGATTGTGGTTATCCCTGTTGAGATGGAATCGCTTATGCGGGAAACGAAGTTTGAGTTCATGAAGAGGGTGATCAAGAAGGCAGATGACGACAGGGCTTCTGCCATTATTTTTGACCTGAATACTCCCGGGGGGATCGCCTGGTATACCGAGGAGATTATGCTCGCTGACCTGCAGCAAATCACCGTTCCCACATACTCTTATGTGAATCCCAAGGCAATGTCTGCCGGTGCGCTTATTGCGATAGCAACAGATCGTATCTACATGCACCCACCAAGCACCATTGGGGCGGCTGCGCCGGTCATGGGTGGCGGTCAGGAAATTCCCGAGACCATGCTGAAGAAAGTGATGGGTGATATTCTTTCCACCGCCGATGACGTTGCCAGGAGAAAAGGACACAACCCGGATATCGCCAAGGCCTTTATTGACACGAAAATTGAGCTCTCCTTTGAGCTCCCTGTTATCAGTAGCGAAGGCGGCCTCGAGCAGCGTGATGCATTTGCCCCGGATACCGAGAATGACCTGCTTGTTTTGAATTCTTCTCAAGCAGTGGAAATCATTAATGGCCGTCGCCTTTTTGCCCAAGGAACAGCAACATCGGTTGAGGACCTTGTTGCCCAGGAGGGGCTTGAAGGCGAACTGGTGATTGCAAAGCCGCTTGGGTTTGAATGGGTCGCTGACTGGATCGTGAAGCTCTCTCCCTGGCTTTTGCTTTTCGGTATTGCCGGTGCCTATATGGAGTTAAAGGCTCCGGGTTTCGGTGTCCCTGGTTTTACGGCGTTAATATGCTTCGGATTGTTTTTTTTCGGGCATAATGTTGCCGGTTATATTGCAGGGTATGAATCTCTCGGGATTTTCCTGCTGGGTATTGTCCTTGTGATCATCGAGTTTTTTGTTTTTCCCGGCCTGCTTATCTTTGGCTTGACGGGATTCGCGTTGATTTTCGGTTCACTGATTTTTGCCATGGTTGACCCCCTGGACCTTGACTGGGACGGAGGGTTCTCCCTTTCCGGGATCGGCGCAGTGCTCAGTGGTCCACTGATGAACCTTACTATTGCCTTGATTGGGGCGGGGGTGCTGGTGATTCTGCTGCTGCGTTATCTGCCCTCCATGCCCGGGTTCAGGCGACTGATTCTTGAGGCGGACGTTGGTCAGGGGACAGGCATAGGGGATATGGCTGACGCCGGCTCCGGAGACAGTGCGGCTGCCGCGGGCGGCACCTTTCCCTCTGTAGGTGAGAGTGGCAGTGCTGAAACCGACTTGCGCCCTTCCGGAAAAGCGAGACTGGGCAGTGAACTCCTCGACGTGGTCTCCACCGGTGAGTTCATTGAGGCGGGCGAAAGGGTGCGAATAGTTGAGCGGGACGGATCAAGAATCGTTGTCGAAAGGATTTCCTGAAGGCGCGATTCACCGGTTGTGAATAACTTGTGTATAATCTTTGGTAAAATGGTCGGGCATGGGCATTTTCATGCCGTAGGTCTTAGGTGAGTCGGCTTTGCTCATTGATGTTCAATGAGCCATATCATTGAACCCCGAGAAAGTTTGGTATTTCTTGATGCCGGTGAGGTCAATTTTGTAGCCAGGAGTCCGCGCGATTTTTTTTATGCGAAAGCATTCTTGGAAAAGACCAGGAAAAGCAAGTGCCACATTGTGAGCGGGTTGCGTCATTTCGGATTTCCCAAGATCCTGTTCTGTGTCAGGTTTGAAGTTCTAAAAAAATATGTGGCTCAGCCAGTGGCAGAGGTGTTGGTAAGGAGTATTTTCGACTTTTGATTGTCGGTTCACAGCTTGTCCACTTTTGTCGGCTGAGGATGTGAATAAATGCACCTTAGCCAAGGGCAGGTGCCTTTGAATTTGGTGCTTGATGAACAGTGTGAGCAACTTGCAGGAATGGCATCAGGCTCACAATGATGATCAATGCTCCCTTTCCTTGGCGGCATCGACAAACCGAACCTGATCGCTGATAAAGACCAGGGGGATATCGCCGATGGGGCCGTTTCGTTGCTTGGCGATAATGAAGGTCGCCTCGCCCTTGTGCTCATCGGGGTCGTCATCCTCTTCGGCGTAGCGTTCCGGGCGCATCAGCAGGCCCACCACATCCGCATCCTGTTCAAGTGAGCCGGATTCCCTGAGGTCACTGAGCCGCGGTCTGCCGCCTTTGCGCTCCTCGGGGTTTCGGTTGACCTGTGCAAGCACGATGACCGGAACCTCTAACTCCTTGGCGAGGGCCTTTATTCCAGAGGAAATCTCGGAAATCTCCAGCTGGCGATTGTCCTGTGCCCTGCGTGTTGTCGAGCGCATCAGTTGCAGGTAGTCAATTATGATCAGCTTGATTTCCTCTTTTTGACTCAGTCGTCGCGCTTTTGCGCGTAATTCCAGGATGCTGATACTTGGCGTATCATCAATAAACATCTTGGCGTTGGCCAGCTCAGATGATGCCTGCATCAGCTTGGGGAAGTCTTTCTCCTTCGGCATGCCGGCCCGAATATCCTGTCCATTGACTCCAGCCCGGCTGCACAACAGCCTTTGAACCAGGTCCTGAGTGGTCATTTCCAGGCTGAAAATGGCCACAGGCAGTTGCTCGTGGAGTGCAACGTGTTCAGCGATGTTCATGGCAAGGGATGTCTTTCCCATGCTTGGTCGGGCAGCAATGATGATCATTTGCCCGGGCATCATGCCGTTTAGTTGTTTATCCACATCCTTGAAGCCGGTAGGGATTCCCTGAACCTTCCCCCTGTTCGCGTACATTTCCTCAATGGTCTCAATGGCAGAGAGGACATGTGTGCGCATATTTTCCTGCACCGCGGCTGCGTTTTTGTCATTGCCTATATCCAGAATGTCCTGCTCTACCTGGCTGAGGATTTCCTCGGGCTCCAGCTCGTGAGTGTATGCAGCCGTTATGGAATCAGTACAGGTGCTGATGATTCGCCTCAGAAGGTATTTTTCGAGAACCAGATCGACATAGAAATCAAAATGGCTGGCGTCCGGAATAAAATCCATGATCTCAAGGACCGCAGCGGGACCGCCAACCTTGTTCATGAGATCTTCACGCATCAGGGCTTCCTGCAGGGTAATGGCATCAATGGGTTGCCCTGAGTCAAAGAGCTTGAGAATCAGCTCAAAGAGGGTTGCGTGTGCGGGGACATAGAATGCTTCAGGGCAGAGCTTTTCGACGGCGTCTCCGATGTTGTCGCGTTGAGACTGGAGCATGGCGCTGAGTACGCCTTTCTCTGCATCAGAGTTGTGGGGTAGTGCGCGGGATATTTCCTTTGCATTCGGGGCGGTCCCGACAGGGGAGCGGTTGCGTTGCCCTGGTTGGTTTGTTGAAGTCGAGCGCTGGCTGCTCATCGCCTGTCCTTGCAGTTCCGGCGCGTCCTCTGCGGCAAGGGCAACCAGAGGCTCTTCAATAGGCTTTGGCGGGTCCTGAGGGTGCTCTGGAGCAGGGGTGTCTGGCATTTAAAGAAGAATGGTTTCACTAAGTATGCAGAGAGTGAAAATTCTTTAAAGCAAAAACCAATTGGGAGGACAAGAATTACCCGTGTTTTCGTGTTCCGGGTGAAGGCTGGATTAAGCGGGCTTAAATCTAAAGCACGATGATAAGGGACGTTAAGAACGACCTCTCAAGGGGAGTTGGGATGTAGGGAACCTTCAGGAGAGCCCTAAGGATTCTCCTGGGGTGCCTCTTCCTCAGCTGTCTCCTCCTGCTCGGGGGCAATTTCCTTGGCGGACACCTTCAACTTCAGGACTGCGCTGACATCCGGGTGCAGCTTGATGCCGACCTCAAACTCGCCAGTATTCTTGATCGGCTTCTTGAGCTCGATCTGCCGTCTTTCAATATCACGGAATTGGCGGTCGGTTTCGTGCAGGGAATCATGAATGTCCTTCGTGGTGACAGAGCCAAATGCCTTGCCCCCTTGGCCGGTTGCCAACTCAAATTTCAGGCGTTGTTTATTAAGTCTGCTGGCCAGCTTGGTTGCCGCCTCAAGCTCATTGGCCTCCCTTTCCGCCCTGGCTTTTGTCAGGGCTTCGATGTGGCGAAGGTTTCCCTTTGTGGCCTCATAGGCCCTGTTTGTAGGGATAAGGTAATTTAGGGCGAAACCGCGCTTTACTTTAACCACATCGGCCTCAGCACCTAAGTTTTCCACTTTTTCTTTAAGGATGACGTTCATCTGGGACATGGTGAATAGAGTGCGAGGGTTTTCCTGAATTGGAGGGCCGTTTGCTATAGCTTCTATTCAAAGCGCTGTCAAGGCTGAGGGGGCTGGCTTTACTGTTGAAAACAGGGAAATTTGGCTTTCACTTGCAGCAAATGCGCAAATGGGGTTTCTGGGAATAGCGACGAGGAGCCTCCATTTGCAGTAAAGGCATGAAAATACCAAGCGGAGGCCTCATACTTGCATCTAGAAGCTCCATTTTAATCGTGGCGCACGTTTTTGCTGCAGGTTGCTGCCTGCTGGTAAGCTCCTGTTCCGAAAAACTCAAGTCCGGAACGGCCCTGATAGCCGAGGAAAAGGAGAATGTAACACCTCCTCTGCCCGGAAGCCCGGATGAGTGGCTAGGCCACCTTGGCAGCAGCCGGAATGGTCATTCGGGCTATGCATTGGAAAAGGATTGGCTTGATAATGAGCCGGAACTTCTCTGGCGCCGGGAACTGGGAAAAGGTGCGGCCGGGGTTGCCGTTGCCGATAACCGCGTTGTAGCCGTGGGCAATCGTGCCGGATCGGACACGGTTTATTGCCTGAGTGTCGATGACGGTTCAGAGCAATGGGTCCTGTCTTATAAATGTCCTGAGGGCAAACGGATGTTTGAAGGTGGTCCTGCTGCGACGCCGACTATCGATCCCGTCAATCGCCGGGTTTATGTCCTCAGCCATCAGGGCGAACTTCGGTGCATCGACATGACCAACGGGAATGAACTGTGGATGCGCGATTATGCAAAGGATCTGCAGGGGAGGCTGCCTCAATATGGTTTTGCCGGAGCTCCTCTTCTGTCAGGAGGGACCCTGATCGTTCAACCCGGTGGGAGTAGTGGTTCTGTTGTTGGTCTTGACGCTGCAACCGGGAAAAAGCTTTGGGCTGGCGGAGCCGACAACGTGAGCTATTCCTCACCTGTCAGCTTCAAGCATGACGGGAGGGAAATGATTGCTTCTTTCAATGCGCACGGGCTTGTCGTTCTCACCCCGCCCGGGGGAGAGGTTGTTGCGCGCATTCCCTGGAAGACAAGTTATAAAATCAACGCGGCAACTCCCTGCTACTATTCAGGTCATTTGTTCATTGCTTCCGGATACGGAAAGGGAGCGGGATTGATTTCACTGGCGGGAGGTGGGGCGGAACTGGTCTATGAGACGCGGGACATCGTTTGCCAGTTTCAGTCTCCGGTTCGCTCAGGTGGTTATATTTATGCCGTAAGTGGTGACAACAGCAATAAGGCAAGGCTTTGTTGCCTGCGCTTTGACGATGGCAGTTTGCAATGGAGCGTTCCGCTTGGTGGAAATCGGGGCAATGTCATCGTCTCGGGCGACAAATTGGTGGTGTTGACTGAGAAGGGGGAAGTCCTGCTTTGTGATGCTGCTCCGGACGGGTTTGTGGACAGGGGGCGCTTTCAGGCCCTGGGCGGACGTTGCTGGGCCTCGCCCGCCATTGCTGATGGAAAGCTCTTTGTTCGCAACAATGCCGGCAGGCTGGTTTGTTATGGCCTTTAATGGCTGATTTTTCAGGCCTCAAGAGCTCACAGGAGGCTTAAGGGGCTAGGTGGCAATCGGTTTTGGTTGAGATTGCCGGGGACAGGCGCATTTTATTTTGGATTTTTCCAAAAGAATCCGTTGCGTATTTGAGCGCATTAACCGTTAAATTTGTAGTTCTATGTCGAAATTTGGAGCGATCGCATTAATTAACAGCTTTATCCTCTTTTCTTTTTCTGTGCCATTTGTCGCAGGAGCAGATCATGACCCGCAGTGGTTTTCCTGGCGCGGTCCAAATGGTGATGGTGTTTGCCACGAGAAATACAGCGGATGGTCATTTGATGAGAAGCCGGACTGGACTTTCAAAATGAAGGGACGCGGAGCCCCAGTGGTTGCTGATGGAAAGATGTACGTCTTTGGCTACCGGGGTGAAGGGCAGGAAGTGGAAGAGACCATTTCATGTATTGATGCCAAAAGCGGCAAGTTGATCTGGCAGCACGCTTTTCGCGATTATATCAGTGACACGATTTATGACCGATACTCCATTGGTTCCGCGGCAATTGATCCTGAGACGCGCAATGTCTATTTGCAGACCACCAATGGCCTGTTTGTCGCTTTCAGTCCTGACGGCAAGATACTCTGGGAGCACTCCATGATGGAGCGGTTTGGCAGGTTGACATTTCCCAACGGTCGCACCGGGGCGCCTATCGTGGAGGGGCAACTTGTCATTATGCACTGTATCACCAGCTACTGGGGTAAGCAGGGACCGGCACGTGATCGTTTTTATGCCTTTGACAAGGTCAGTGGAGAAATTGTCTGGGTCAGTGAACCCGGAATTGCGCCAAAGGACAGCTCATTTTCAACGCCTGTTGTTGAGTCCCGTTACGGAACCCGTGTTTTCTACGCCGGCACGGGAGACGGCAACCTTGTATGCGTTAACGCCCTTAACGGAAAGCCGCTCTGGCGTTTCCACATGAGTTTTGGCGGGGTAAATTCCAGTCCTGTTATTTTTGGCGACACCGTCATATGTCCGCACGGCAAGGAGAATATCGATACCACTGAGGAGGGGAGAATGGTTGCCGTGAAGATGCCTGCCAAGGTTGACTTCGGGGCTCAACAGGAGGTGCTTCCCGCTTCTGCTGAGGTTTGGCGTAATCCCACGGTGTCCTTTACCAGTTCACCTGTCTTGGTGAAGGACAGGGTTTACCTTGTTTCCAAGGTTGGGGAATTAAACTGCATCAATGCCAAGACAGGCAAGGTTCTCTGGCATGAAAAGCTTGGCAATGACAACCTGCACGCCTCGCCGCTTTATTGTGACGGCAAGCTGTTTGTGCCGATTTTCAGTGGCAAGTTCTATATTATTGAGCCTTCTGATGAGGGGGCGAAAATTCTTCATACACTTGAGTTCGACGGAAACCTGATTGGATCTCCGACGATCTATAATGGTCGCCTGTATCTCCATTCAACCAAGCAATTGTATTGCTGGAAGTTTAAGCAGGATGGCATCACCTGCCCGGAGTGGCCTGTTCCTGATGCTGGCAAGGCTGGCAAGGCAAGCGAACTCAGGGTTGTTCCCGTTGATGTCCTTTTGCAGCCGGGCACCAGCAGGAGTCTCAAGCTGCAGCAACTTGATTCGGCTGGTCATGTGGTTGGCAAGAGCCCGACGGCCAAGTTTGCCAAATACATTCCGCCAACAGCAAAGGTGAAGACGGAAATGGATGCCGAGTTTGCCAAGATAAGGGATATTCGTGCCGGCTCAGATGCCAAGGCTTCCGCCGGGGCATGGAAGGGCAATGACGGGACGGTCAGCGGAATCTTCCGCGGGCGGGTGCTTTCCGCTATCCCCTTTGCGGAAGACTTTGAGTCTTACAAGACAGTTATTGATTCCAAGATTGATCCCGGTGAGAAATTTGCCTATCCGCCCCTGCCCTGGATTGGAGCAAGGTTCAAGTGGGAGGTGCGTGAGGTTGACGGCACTAAGGCCTTGCGCAAGACGCTGGACCGGGTGCTTTTCCAGCGGGCGATGACCTTTATCGGTCACCCTGACCTCAAGAACTATACCATGCAGGCTGATGTGATGACGGATGGCAACCGGCGGATTAAGTCTGATGTGGGGCTGGTTAACCAGCGCTACCTGATCGTGCTCAAGGGCAACGCCAATCAACTGGAAGTGAATTCAAATCAGGAGAGACTGAAGGTTTCAGTGCCGTTCCCTGTAAAATACAAGAAGTGGTATACCTTGAAGAGTCGTGTTGATGTCGATGATAAGGGGACAGCGACAGTCCGCGCCAAGGTTTGGCCCAAGGGGGAGAAGGAACCGGAAGCCTGGACAATTGAGGTTCCCCACGCAAAGGGACACACGCAGGGTGCCCCCGGATTGTTCGGCTTTTCCCCGCAGAGCCAGAAGCCTGTATACGTCGACAATATCTCAATCACTCCAAGCAAGTAACTTAAAATGAAAAAGATAGCCGCATTTTTTACTCTATCCTCAATTGCCATTGTCGCCAATGGTGCTGATTGGCCTGAGTGGGGGGGGACCCCCCATAACAACATGGCCTCGGTGTCCAAGTCCATTCCTTCCAATATGGACCCTGGAAAAAGGAAGAAAGGCTCAGAGGAGATCGACCTGTCTACGACGAAGAACGTCAAATGGGTGGCAAAGATCGGGTCCCAGAGCTACGGGACGCCGACTGTTGCTGAGGGGAAAGTTCTCATTGGCACGAATAATGAGTCGCCGAGGGATCCCAATCACCAAGGTGATCGTGGCATCGTGATGTGCTTTGACGAGAAAGACGGCAGTTTCCTGTGGCAGCTCGTGATTCCAAAACTTGGTGCGGGTAAGGTTTCCGATTGGGAATACCTGGGTGTTTGTTCCTCGCCCCTGATTCACAAGGGCAGGGCTTATTTCATTTCCAATCGGTGCAAGGTTGTGTGTCTGGACATGGCCGGCATGAGTAATGGAAATGACGGGCCGTTCAAGGATGAGGCCAAGTTCATGGCAACCGGCGGCAAGGTGGTCGAGCCCGGTGAGAAGGACGGTGACGTGATCTGGGTATATGATATGCGTGAGGAACTGGGTGTGTTTCCCCATAATATTGCAAGTTCCTCCCCAACCATGGTTGACGGCAAACTTGCTGTTACGACATCCAACGGAGTTGACTGGTCGCACCTGAATATTCCCGCCCCGCAGGCTCCTTGCCTGATCCTGCTTGACCCTGCCACGGGCGAGCTTGTGGGAGAAGAAGCATCAAAGATCGGTGAGCGAGTGATGCATTGCAACTGGTCGAGCCCGATGGTTGCGAAGGTGGGGGGGAAGGAAGCGATTTTCTTTGGTGCCGGTGACGGTATCCTTTACAGCTTCAGTCCGAAGGCAAAGGAGGATGACGAAGGGTTTCTGGTGCTGCCTGAGAACTGGCGCGTGGATGGCAATCTTCCTGAATACAGGGTGGATAAGGATGGAAAGAAAATTAAGTATGCGACCTTTGAGGGGCCGAGCGAGTATATATCTTCACCGGTTTATCATCAGGGAAAGGTCATTTGCCTCATCGGGCAGGATCCCGAGCATGGTGAAGGTGTCGGACGCATGACCTGCGTTGATGCGGTTACTGGCAAGCTGGCCTGGGATTACACTGAAATAGAGAGGGGAATATCGACGGCCTCGGTTGCTGATGGGCTTGTGTATGCTGCGGATTATCGCGGTCGGGTCCATTGTGTTGATTTCAAGACCGGCGAGAAGCAGTGGATGTTTGACACCAAGAGCCACATCTGGGGATCCACCCTGGTTGCTGACGGCAAGGTTTTTATAGGCAATGAGGACGGCGAGGTTGTTATACTTAAGCATGGGAGAAAGCTTGAGGAGGTCGGCCTTATCGAGTTTTCCGCCCCGGTTTATGCAAGTCCGATCGTTGCCAATGACGTGCTTTATATTGCCAGTCAGACCAATCTCTACGCCTTTGCAAAGAAGGGCAAGGCCGGCAAGACTGCGGCCAAGTAAAGGAGCTTGGGGCAAGTCTTGTTTATCGTTGAACATTCATAATGTCGGGAAAAAAAGTCATCATACTGCTGGCCGTTATCCTTGGCGTTCTGCATCAGGATTTCTGGAACTGGGACGATTCATCCCTGGTTTTTGAATTCATGCCAATCGGTCTTTTCTATCATGCGATGTATTCCATAATCGCTGCTATTCTGTGGGCTTTTGCTATTAAATACGCATGGCCGTCAAAGCTGGTGGACTGGGCAGAACAGGACCAGGATGATGAACCGGTGGAGGAGGGTTCATAATGCATTTGATTGCCGCTTCTCCGACCCCGCTTGTCATTATCGGCGCCTATCTCGCGTTGCTGATGACCTTGGCGCTGTTCAGTCGAAGGTTGTTCCGTGGCACGAGCACGGACTACTTCGTGGCGAGTCGCAGCATCGGCCCGTTCATGCTCCTGATGTCTGTATTCGGGACAACGATGACGGCTTTTGCACTGGTTGGCTCCACTGGCAAAGCCTTTGAGCGTGGTGTTGGCACCTATGGATTGATGGCGTCTTCGTCAGGGCTGATACATGCTGCCTGCTTTTTCCTGATTGGCATTAAACTCTGGTCGTTTGGCAAGAAATACGGATACGTCACCCAGATTCAGTTCTTCCGGGACCGTTTTGAGTCCCGCGGCTTTGGCTACCTGCTCTTTCCGATATTAGTGTTGCTGGTGATTCCTTACCTATTGATTGGCGTCATTGGTGCAAGCAAGACCATCATGGGTGTGAGTGGCGCAAAGGGGCCAAACAAGGAAATTCCGGGAATGTTCCCTGATTTTTTTGCTTCAACGGATGGTGCTGTGCCCCCTTGGTTGACTGGTGCTGTCGTTTGCCTCGTGGTATTGTGCTATATCTTTGCCGGCGGATCGAGGGCTGCAGCCTGGGCAAATACATTCCAGACGATCGTCTTCATGTGTATGGGATTGCTGGCCTTCTATTTGATTAGCGATAAGCTGGGAGGGCTGAGTGCCGCGATACAGCAGGCCAAGGAGAGTCATCTGGTGAGGACTGTCTCCGGAGAAGAGGGGGAAGTGGGCGTTCCGCCTCTCATGTTCATCACCTATATGCTCATCCCGTTGAGCGTTGGAATGTTCCCGCACTTGTTCCAGCACTGGCTGACAGCGCGAAGTGCGAAGAGTTTCAGGCTTACCGTCATTGCTCATCCCCTTTGCATAATGGTTGTCTGGGTTCCATGTGTGCTTATTGGCCTCTGGGCAACAGGCAAGCTGCCCGCCGATACATCCGGGGGGGCTGTTCTGGCGAAAACCGTTGGTATTCTGGTCAAGGATCCCGTCGTCGTTGGGCTGGTAACTGCCGGGGTGCTGGCAGCAATCATGTCGTCACTGGATTCCCAGTTTCTTTGTCTTGGAACGATGTTTACCAATGATGTTGTCCTTGAGCGGTGTGGCCGTGACAGGTTTTCCGACAAGCAGATCGTGCTGATCGCGAGAATGTTCGTTGTTACTATTGTCCTGCTTACCTATATCCTTTCTCTGGTCTTGTTTGACAAGAGTGTCTTTGATTTGGCGGTCTGGAGCTTCTCAGGCTTTGCAAGCTTGACCCCGCTGGTCTTTGCCGCCCTTTACTGGAAAGGTGCTACCAAGGCGGGCGCCTTTGCTTCGGTGATTGCAGCAATGGCGGTATGGCTTTATTTCTTCCAGCAGTCCGGCTGGGGAGGGGAATATACGGTTCTTAACGGCGTGATGCCGGTCGCGTTCAGTTTCGGTGCAGGTGTTCTTGCCATGCTGGTGGTTTCTTCATTTACGAGCAAGCCCTCTCGGGAAACCGTGAACAAGTTTTTCCCTGATCTCTAGGGTTTCTTGTGTGCAGTAAGCCTTTCAAGATTTGTTCTTCATTGTAAAGTTATCTGATTTTCTCCCATGACATCTGACGAAGCCCGATCTCAACTCGACGAACGCCTTGAAGAGATTCTAGCCTGGCATTTTGACGAGGAAACCGGATGCCCGTTCTGGCTTCACTGGAAGAGTCAGGCAGGTTGGGACCCGCGCAAGGAGGTCAAGTCCTTTGACGACATCCACCGCTTTGATCATTTCCAGGATGAGTGGTTACGGGACGAGAAAAATGAACGCTTTGTCCCAAGGGGAATGAAGGGGCGCCCGTTTAATGTCTTTGAGACAGGCGGCACAACGGGTCTGCCCAAGCAGCGTGTCGGTTGGGACGACTACAAGCACGATTATGAGATGTTTTCCGGGACACTTGCTGATGAGCATTTTCCTCCCGGTGCAAACTGGATAATGGTGGGACCAACAGGGCCCCGGCGCTTGCGCCTTGCCGTTGAGCATCTTGCCCAATTCCGGGGAGGTAGTTGCTACCATATTGATCTTGATCCGCGCTGGGTGAAGAAGCTAATTATCCGCAAGCAGATTGATGAGGTCGAACGCTACCAGAGGCACGTGATTGACCAGGCGGTAGAGATTATCAAGCATCGGGATATTGGCTGCATGTTTACCACACCAAAGCTGCTTGAGGCAATTGGTGAGAGGATCTCGATACCGGGGGCGGGAATCAAGGGAGTTTTTTGCGGCGGGACCACCATGACTCCACAGGCTGTGCGTTTCTGGGTGGAGGAAGTTCTTGAGGGGAAGACAAGACTGGTTCCAACTTACGGCAATACCCTGATGGGGCTAGCTGTCAGCAGGCCACTTGACGAGACCTATAGTGTAACCTATTACGCCCCGCAACCACGCGCCGTGTTACGCGTGGTGAACCCTGAGGACACAGCCATCACCATGCCCTATGGAGAATTTGGAAGGGTGGAATTGACGACCCTGACAAAGGAGTTCTTTATGCCGCGATTCCTTGAGCGTGACGAGGCCATTCGCAGGGAGCCCATCGATGATTACCCGTGGGATGGAGTTGGAGATGTCCGGCCGTTCGGTGCCATGGAAAAAAAGGTCGTGGAGGGTGTCTACTAGCACTTTTGAAGGCGCTGTGCTGTGGTTATGATTCCCACCATCCCATTGCTTCGCAGCGGTTCGCCTTATTGCAGCCTTGATGTGCAGTCGATAGAGGCTGTCGGAGGCGGTGATGAAGTGGCAAGGATCACCATGGCCAATTCCGGCTTGATCAGGCGCGATCTGCTGGACATGACCAGGGGGCGGGCGGCGTTACAGAAATTCTCTGCCTCCGACCTGCTGGATATCACCGTTTCTGCCGGCGACATATTTCTTCACGACGATCTCCCGGTCGGTCAAGAGGGGCAACTGCAGTCGCCGGATGATTACCTGTTATCCCTTGCTGCTACAAGCGGGCTTCCCCATGCACTGATTCGTATGAATATGGAGCGCTTGCATGGCGTTTTTGGCGAGGTGCCAACCATTTTCAAGGGGCTTTCAAGGGGGCTGCCGCCTGAAATCCTTGATGGGGGTCATTTCTTGGATGAGGGAGTGAGGCTTTCGTTTGTGCCGACGACAGATGCGCTTGGAGTGATCCTTCCATCAAACAGTCCTGCAGTGAACGCTCTTTGGATTCCTGCTCTGGCGATGAAAACGCCGGTTGTTTTGAAGCCCGGCCGGGAAGAGCCATGGACACCCTGGCGTGTGATACAGGCCTTTATCAAGGCTGGTGCTCCTGCTGAGGCATTCAGCTTCTACCCTGCGGGGCATGATGGCAGCGCCGCTATTATCAGACGGTGCGGGCGGGTGATGCTTTTCGGCGGAGATGATACCGTCAGCCAATATGAGAATGACCCCAGTGTTGAGGTGCACGGGGCAGGTCGATCCAAGATTCTTCTTGGAGAGGATGAGATTGAGAACTGGCGAGACCATCTCGACCTCATGATCCGCTCGGTGAGTGCCAATTCGGGCAGGTCGTGTATCAATGCCAGCTGTATAGTGGTGCCGCGGTATGCGGATGAGATCGCGGATGCGCTTGCAGATGCCTTGTTGGGAATGAGTGTGCGGGCTCAGGATGATCCCGAGGCGAGCTTATCAGGCTTTGCCAATCCAAGAATGGCTGAGTGGATCAATGGTGCCATTGAGGAGGGGCTTAAGGAGGGTGGTGCCCGTGACGTGAGCCTTGAGAAAAGGGACGGAAGCGATCGCTATGTCCTGAGGGATTCGATGCATTATATGTTGCCGACCATTACCCGGTGTCAATCAATTGATCATTCCCTTGGCAATACAGAGTTTCTTTTTCCCTATGCCAGTGTTATTGAGATGCCCCAGTCAGAGATGCTTGATTCCATTGGCAAGTCCCTTGCCGTTGCCGCAATAAGTAGTGATGAGGCATGGATTGAATCACTCATTGCCGCCGACCATATTGAGCGTTTGAATGTTGGTGCAATGGCAACCAACCATATTGAGTGGGATCAACCGCATGAGGGCAACCTCTTCGAATTCCTTTACCGCAGGAGGTCCATTCAGGTGGCTTGATTGCGTCAAGCAATGGAGTGTTTCCTGATTGTTTGGAATGTCATTAGAGGAGCATATTACCGCTGAAGCGCTTTGTGAGGGGCTGGGGGTGGGCAGTGACATTATAAATTTTGCACATGCTCCCGGGACTCGGGTTGTATTTGGGCCGGGATCTGTTTCCGGAGTTGGTGAATTGTCGCGCGAACTTGGCGGAAACAGGGCGCTCATTGTTACTGATCCAGGGATTGCGGACGCGGGGCATGCTGAATGGGTAATGAGCTCACTTAGTGCTTCGGGGCTGGAAACCTTTGTTTTTCTTGAGGTTAATGAGAATCCCACGACAGAGGATGTCGCCCGATGTGTTGAGGTTGCCCGGTCTGAGTCGGTGGATATTCTTATTGGGTTGGGAGGCGGTTCCAGCATGGATACTGCCAAGGGGTGCAATTTTATCCTAACCAATGGTGGCAAAATGAAGGATTACTGGGGTAGCGGTAAAGCCACGAAAGAGATGTTGCCGCTGGTCGCTATTCCCACAACAGCCGGCACAGGTAGCGAGTGTCAGAGCTTTGCACTGATTGCAGATGCGAAAACGCACATGAAAATGGCCTGTGGAGACAGAAAGGCTGCTGCAAGGGTGGCGATTCTTGACCCTGAGTTAACCCTGACGCAGCCATCAAGCGTGACTGCGCATACTGGAATTGATGCACTGACTCATGCCATCGAAAGTGCAGTGTGTAAGTCGCGCACGCCGGTCAGCAGTTCCTATTCCCGGCTTGCATTTGCATTGCTAAATGATGGTTTTGAGGGTGTTGTTAAGGATCCTGGCAGCCTTGCGTGTCGCGCGAAGGTTCAACTGGGTGCTGCTTATGCCGGTGTTGCTATCGAGAACAGTATGCTCGGGGCGGCTCATGCAGCAGCAAATCCATTGACTGCGCATTGCGGAGTGGTACATGGGCAGGCAGTAGGGGTCATGATGCCTCATGTGATTGAATACAATCAAGCTGACCCCGAAATCAGGGCGATTTACAGCGAACTGTATCGCGGTGATCTGTCGCTTCGTGTCCTTGAGTTCCTGGATATGCTGGGGATGGCCAAGGGTATTTCAGGTTTCGGCATTAAAGAGGAATTGATTCACAAAATGGCTGAGGAGGCAGCATCCCAATGGACTGCAGAATTTAATCCGAGGGGCATTGGTCTGGAGGAGTTTAAGGCTCTCTATAATGCTGCAATGTGATGGTTTATATCTGATTTCCCGCTTGTCAGGGGTCGTGAATGCACGTAGTCTCACGATCCTCATCAATAAGGCTCGGTAGCTCAGTTGGTAGAGCAGAGGACTGAAAATCCTTGTGTCGGCGGTTCGATTCCGTCCCGAGCCACATTTGATATCCATGCATGGCAGAGGGCTTTTTTGTTGGAAGCGTCATCTCCACCGCCTTATTCAACAGGTGCCCCGTCCTGCCACTGCTCAGCGGTGTAATTGCCCTTATCGTCCCAGCGCTCCCAAAGTCCGTGCTCCTTGCCGCTTTTAAAGGTGCATTTCCATGATTGATTGCCCGATTGGTGCCATCCTTCACATAGTCCTTCCTTCAAGCCGTTGCTGTAATTGACCCTGGTGCGACGCTTCCCCTCGAGGTTCCACTCTTCATATAAACCGTGGTATTGACCGTTCTTATAGCTTGCTTTTTTCCAGCGATTGCCATTCGGGTGCCAGTCCTCAAAAGTTCCATCAATCTGGTCGTTCTGACAATTGTATCTGGATCGCCTCTTCCCGTTGGGATGCCATGACTCGTAGAGACCATGGTATTGGCCCATATTATAGTTAATTGATTTCCATTTCTGGCCATCCTCATACCAGGATTGGCTCAGGCCTTCCATTTGCCCATTGATGAGCGTGTGCTTAAGGGCCGGTTGTCCGTTCTCGTGCCAGTCTTCACAGAGCCCCTCCTTTTGACCATTGCTGAAAGTATACCTTTCCTGCCTGTTTCCGTTTTCAAACCAGGTTTCGTAAAGTCCATCTCTGCTGCCATCGGAATAGGTGCATTTCAAGGAAAGGTTGCCGCTTGTGTACCATTCTTCAAAAGCCCCATGAAGGAGGTTTGCCCTGTATGTAGAATTTCGGCATGATTGCCCGTTCTCATACCATTCAGCCGAAAGCCCGTCGCGCTTACCGTCGAGATAATGGACCAAGTCGCAGACCTGTCCATTACTGTGAGTTTCCTTACTCCATCCTGAGAAGGGGGAAAGCTTGTTGGGCAGGTAGATCAGTTCCTCGTCATGGCTCCCACGATTTTGCAGCGTTTCAAATTTAACGGCCTGGTTAAGTATGCCATCAAGTGTTGCCTGGTCATTGATGTCAGGAATGTGGTCCATGAAAAAGTGTCCGATGCCTGTTATGGGCTCGCAATGAAAAATCTTTACCCATCGTTATTATCTTACCCATGATCCAGAGTTGCTTGTGCCTTGGGTGAGGTCGCGATAACGTGCTGAATGGTTGATGGGCATTTGCCGTTCATATTATTAATGTCTGATGAGTTGACCGGAGATGTCCTTTTATGGGGTGTATTGATTCTCGTGGTTCCAGCAGTCTTGCTTACGGTGATTCTTTACATTACGGCGCGTATAGCGCCGCGTTCGAAAGCGAAGGAAGAAGAAGATCAGGTGAAAGGATGTGAAGATGGTGTTGAGCAAGGCTCTGGTCGGGAATAAAGGTTGCGGATCGGCCTTATTATGAGCTGAAATGATTTTTGCCTTTTCATCATTCACGGAATAGGTGATTTTCTTATTTGTGTGGAACTATATAAAAGGCCTCTTCGATGCCCCATTCAGCACAACGGAGAATGGGCTGGGCATTATAGGGCTCAGTGTGGTTGCGTTGGTTGCCTTATGGGTGCTTTGCGGCTTTCTTGGCGCCCTGCGCGACATTGCTGGAGAGCTGAAAAGGAAGGCTTCAAACAGGCGGACGGATGAGGGTGGCGGCGACTAGAATTTTCAGTGAACTGGAAAGCCTTGCTATTAACGCTTTTTGTTGGATCTCCGCTTTTCTTGTCGTTGCATTCTTCCTTTGGCAATGGAGTTGCCGGCAAAGGGTAATTGCATGATGTGCGGGAATGATCTTATTGCAGTCGCTGGAAACTACTTTTTTGAAGTAACGGGTTTTGAGTGCCGCAGGAAAAACTTGCCCATGAAATCCAAGGCGCTCCGCATTTGTCCTCGGCCCAGACGATGCCCTGTACCCTCAACGGCATATAGCACCAATTCAGGACCAGTCTCCGTTGAGCCGAAGTGAGTCAGTTGAATTCCCTCTTTCGTGACCTGTTTTTTGGGGGGATGATCATGGCCATGGTTTTTAGCCCATGCCTGCATTGTTTCCCGGGCTGAATAGAACACTTCGCCGCGGGCCTGCTCGCCACCTTTAAAGAGAGGGTCATTGGCCCCGCATACAAGGAGAATGGATATTCTTGGACGATTCTTCGGAGCGGGCGGTCTTTTTATCATGGCGCCCCTCATTGGTGCGATTGCTGCAAACAGATCTGTCTCCATCGCCAGCCGGAAACAAAATATGGCTCCGCTGGATCCTCCGGTTGCATAAATTCGATCCTGGTCAATGGAGGCCTGTTGCTTAAGGTGGTCGATACTTTTCCGCACGAAGCCGACATCATCAGTATTGCTTATACGATGTCCTGCAAAACCGTTCCAGCCTGTAATGCCCCTGGCGTTACTGATCCCCTGTGGACTGACGCTGATGAATCCATGCCCGTGTACGAGGTGCTCGAGTTGGCGGTGATATCCTTCCTTTGGCCCACCTGCCCCGTGGAAGCCGAAGATGACAGGATAAGAGCGCATTGGTGTATAGTTTTCCGGCAAGCGCACCAGCATTTCCCTTAGGTGTCCGTCGTGATTGATTTTCACGAGATTTGTCCCGGGCTTGAGTGCATTCGCCGACACGACAAGTGGAAGGCAAGCACTGATGATTGCTGTAACTATCCTCATGCTGGTTTGGCAGGAAGCTTGTTAAGTTCTTAAGCGATTCTGGCATGGATCATGCGATCAGTTCGCTGATAACCTTGCCCCCAAATTGTGAGAGTTGCTTATATCGTCCTCCATGGAAGTAGGTCAAACTGTTGTCATCAAGTCCCAGGAGGTGAAGAATAGTCACGTGGAGGTCACGAATTGGGTGAACCACTTCTGTGGCGGTGGCTCCAATTTCATCAGTCGCTCCAACGACAGCTCCCTTTTTAACACCGCCTCCGGCAAGTAGCATTGTCATGGCATCAATATTGTGTCCCCTGCCAAGGGAGTAGACACCGCCACGGCGGTTATTGTCTGGTGTACGGCCAAACTCTCCGGTCCAGATCACCAGTGTGTCATCCAGCATGCCTCTTTGCTTTAGGTCCTTGATAAGTGCAGTCATGGGCTTGTCCACGCTCCTGATCCTTGAGGAGTGACCGCGTTCAAGGTAATCATGGCTGTCCCAACCGCCTGAGAAAATCTGCACAAAGCGAACTCCCTTTTCAACAAGTCTCCGAGCCATTAGGCATTGTGTCCCAAACTTCTCGGTATGTTTTTGGTTCATGCCATATGCTTCACGGGTAGCCTCTGACTCTCCTTTTAAATCCATGACTCCCGGGACCTCTGCCTGCATTCTGTAAGCCAGCTCATAGCTCTCCATCCTTGCTGCTAAATCCCGGTGGTGCGGGTGCTTCTTTGCATGCAGCTCATTGAGCTGTGATAATTGGTCAAGTGCCTGCCTTTGGTGTTGCCTGGTTTTGTGGGCAGGTGGGTGAAGGTCAAGAATGGGGGAGCCTTCCGGTCTGAGCCTTGTTCCTTGAAAATGGGCAGGTAAAAAACCGTTGCTCCAGTTTCGTGATCCTCCTTGAGGCAGTGCCAGCTCGCTCATGACAATGTAGCCTGGAAGGTTCTGGTTGGTGCTGCCCAGCCCGTAATTGGCCCATGCCCCCAGTGCGGGGTCGCTTCCGAGTCGGCTGCCGGTATTCATATGGAAGAGTGCCTCGGGGTGGTTGAGCGATTCCGCTTGGCAGCCGCGGTAATTGCACAATTCATCGGCAACCTCGGGAAGATGAATCCACTGGTCACTCATATCCAGGCCTGATTGGCCAACCTTGCGTGACTTGAAGGGGCTGCCTACATAAAAGCGAAAACCGGTTGCAAGTCCTGCAGACCTCTTGGATTCCAATTTATGCCTTTCATTTAGCCTTGGTTTCGGGTCAAAGGTGTCAACTTGGCTTGGTCCGCCTTCCATAAAGAGCATGATTACAGCCTTGGCACTTGGCTGGTGCATTGGCTTTTTGGGGGCAAGGGGACTGATGGTCTCGCCGGCGAGCAAGTCGGTCATTGCCAATGCCCCGAGCGATGAACCTAGTCCATAGAGGTATTCGCGGCGGCCACAGTGGAATGGATTCATGTCAGTAAACATAGATGAATTCATTGGAGTTGAAAAGCAAGAGACACAAATCCGCGAGAGCCCGTGTTTTCGGGTTTACGTCAGCCGGCCTTCTGTCCGGCACGTAGTCATCAAAGACAGGTAGTATTTCCTTATACTGGAAGGGTTGCCCGGTGAATTCCTCCACTAATGAACGGATAATGCTTCTCGGGTAAGTAACAGGAACGGGTTGGTGCTTGCCGTGATAGATTTCCATCTTCAAAACATACTTTTTGAGCGAGTCCCATTCGGTCTTGCTTGGCACACGTCCCAATGCCAGTTGGACCGCCCGCTTAACCTGCAGGTGCAGCGTGTCGAATTCTTTTTCAACCCGCATTGCAAGGGCAATGGACCTGTCGGTCATTATTTGACTGTTGAGTAGAGTTAAGGCTTGTGGGCTTACAGACGTTGAATCTCTTTCTTCACATGAGTCATTTGGGTTCGGCTGGTTGAAAAGTTCAAGGAATGGATCCGGTTGTCCGCGGGTGCGATAAGCATATATACTTCTCCGATTACGCTGCCCGGGAAGACGTGATGGCTGGTAGGCCGGAGCGATTGAGAACTGGATCATCCGTGGTTGAAGGGCGACTTCCATATTTATTTCCGGATAAACGGGCAGGCCTCCGGCCATTGGATTTAATTCGCCGGTGGTTTTTAGCAGGCTGTCACGCAATTCCTCTGCAGTCAGCCTGCGCGGTGATCTGTAGGCAAAGAGTTTATTTTCAGGGTCCATGGTGCGCAGCATTGAAATGTCTGGATGCTGACCGCTTTGCCGATATGTGGACGAAGTCATTATCATGCGGTGCAAGCGCTTTAATTGCCAGCCGTTTTCCATGAAGTCCGATGCCAGCCAGTCCAGTAATGCGGGGTGAGTGGGTTTGCCGCCTTTGGCACCAAAATTGTTCGGGTTACCTGCAAGCGCTCGCCCGAAATGATGTTGCCATACGCGGTTAATGATCGACCGTGCAGTGATTGTATTGCGTGGGTCGACAATCCACTTTGCCAGTCCAAGGCGCCGCCCATGAAGGCTTTTTGTCAGTTTGTAAGGGTCGGCTGAGTCAGTTGAGGATGGAATGCCCATGCCGCTCAACACTCCGGGACTAACCTTTTCACCGGGTGCTTCAAGTGATCCTCCCATCAGTATGTGGATTGGGGAGGGAGCCCCTTTCGGGGTAGACTTGGGCATGCGCATGGATCGCGCGTTGAGGGATTTCGGATCCGGTCCGTTATAAACACCCTGAACCATTGGTTTATAGCGTTCCATCCGGCGATTCCAGATCCACTTGTCCTGTTCGCGCACTTTCTTGCGGCCGGTTTCTTCGGGAGAGAGACCGACATGACGGGGAGGCTTCTCTTCGTCAGGCAGGTTTCTCCTGGATCTCTCGTCCATGTAATCCTTGCCGTGCGCAGTGAACCATGCGCTGGCTGCGGACTCCTGCTTGTTATAAATGGCCTCAAACCGGCTTGTGGCAAAATCGAGCATCTTTTGCGTCATGCTCCGCCCCTTTTCAAAACCGGAAACATTTTCTTCCTTGAGGAAAGGTGCGGGTCTTTCTGCCAGTTGAGTTCCTGCAAATGCCGCATACATCCTGTAGTAATCACGGGTTGGCAGAGGATCAAATTTGTGGTCGTGGCACTTGAAGCAGCGCATGGTTGTGCTCAGAAAGGTTTGCCCCACGGCGTTCACGACATCATCCAGATAAATTTGTCTGGCCTGGGGCACCTTTACCATTGCGGGATCCCATGGGCCCATGCGCAGAAATGAGGATGCAATCAACAGTTCTGGATCACGTTGCTTGGCAGGTTGCATTTTCCATAGTTCATCACCGGCAATTTGTTCAATGACAAAGTCGCTGTAGGGCTTGTCGCTGTTAAATGCCCTGATGACGTAGTCCCTGTAACGCCATGCGTTTGAGCGCTCATAATCGTTGGAGTATCCCCCGGTATCGGAATACCGGACGATATCAAGCCAATGCTGCCCCCACCTTTCTCCATAGTGAGGGCTTGCTAGAAGCTTGTTGATCAGGTTGCTCCATGCAGTGGATTGGTCCTTGTCCCATTGCAGTCTGAACTGGTAGATTTCAAATGGGGTAGGGGGCAATCCTGTCAGGTTGTAATAAGCTCTTTTTGCCAGAGTTCGGAAATGAGCCTGTGGTGCAGGTTTGACTCCTGACTGCTCGAGTTTGTGCAGGATGAAGGCGTCTATGGGATTTTCTGCATTCATGGGCTTGGTCACCTTCTTGATGGGTTGGAATGCCCAGAGGTCCTTTGGTTGGTAGCGTCGATAAGTCCATTCTTCTGAGAGCCCTCCGCTGGTTTGTATCAGTAACCCATCAGCCGTCCTCGGCTTCGACCTCTCCAGCGCGGTATATTTTGCACGCGTTTGCTCATCGGGCCATGGTGCGCCCAAGGTGATCCACTGACTTAGTGACTGAACCTGGTCCTTGGTTAGCCTGTCATTTTGTTTTGGAGGCATCGCCGACCAGTCAGGCTCGTGCTTGCGCGTTACAGCGAGATATATCGGGCTACGCATGGGGCTGCCCGGTATGAACCCGGGCTTTTTGCTTTCACCCCCTGCCAGCATTGCTTTTCGTGATGTAAGTACAAGTTGGGCCTTGACCTTTTCTTTTTCCTGACCGTGGCAGGCAAAGCACTTGCTGTTCAGCAAGGGGAAGACCTTTAATGCAAATAATGCTTCCCCGTTATGTGAAGCGTCTTTGGACGCGCAAGTCTCACCAATTGAAACTGCGATAAGGGCGGCGATAGCGGCAGAGAGACGCATCAGATGATGTTTTCAATTAACGCCTTCTGGGCAGCCTCAGTATCCCGATCAGAAACAGCCTGCACAATAGCGGCATGCTCATAGATTATTTCCTCAAACTGGTCAATTCGTGAATAATCCATCAACAGGCGTGATGTGATGCCGAGCCAAACGGCTTCAAGTTCCAGTGATGCACGGCGCACGAGGTAGCGATGCAGGGCAAGATCCATGTCCGCAATGTCACATATCTTCCCGAGCTTGCATGCTCGAGTGAGTCTCTGCAGTATTTCCTGCAGGTTTTCATCGTCATCCTTGTCCAGTTGATCCATGCATTTGCGGAGACAAAAGGTCTCCATTTGTCTCCGCATTGATTGCAGCAGCTGCCTCTGTTCCTCAATCGGCGGAGAATTGACGCGCACTCCCTTGTTTGCCTGATAAACCAGGACGCCTTCCTGCGAGAGCTGGAGCAGGGAGTCCCTGACGGGGCCCCGGCTCACGCCAAATCGTTTGGCAAGTGAATGTTCCCTTACGGGAACATCATTTGACCATTGGCCGCATAAGATTTCAGCCCGTAGTGTGTCAGTAATGCGGTCGCGTGTTGAGCGGAGTTTTTGCAGCGCAGCATTCATTGATTTGTCATTAATCGTTTATGATTTAGGGGTCAATGTTAATTGTTAACAATTAACAAATCTTGGTTTCCTGATGGTGAAAGACGGTATTATTGGCAAGGAGAGCAAGCATCACTGGCGTAATCAAAACATTGCTCCGATATGCGTTACCTCTCCCCACCCTCAAACCCCACTAATAAGGGCTGGAGAGAGGTAACTATCGGGGGGGACCATGGCAAGGACTACTGTAATAAGACTCCTCGCAGGAATTGGAGATTCGCAAAGTTTTCCGGGTATTTGGAAATTTTGATTTACACTGTTGATGAAAGCGAACGTGCAGGGAATTAATCAAAGAACAAACACATGAAGAGCGTAGCCGTTATTGAGCCAAATAAGGTAACTGTCATTGACACTCCGGTGCCTGTTCCCACGAAGTATCAGGCACTGGTTAAAACCGAGGTTGCTTGTATCTGCAACAATACAGACAGCGAGCTTGTTGCGGGCCATTTTCCGGGAATGGAAAAAGCCTTTCCCTTTGCACTTGGGCATGAGAGCGTCGGCACTGTTGT